>JAAYMW010000055.1 GCA_012521175.1 Candidatus Epulonipiscium sp. | reverse complement strand
TACAGAGGAGAAATTGTTGCAGAGATTCCAAGAAGCGAAGCAAGTCAGGAAAAAATCATGTATTATGCCACGGGAGGTAAAAAAATATAAAACGAACATAAACGATCATACGAAACGAGCAAAAGCGAAAGATCAAAACAAACATAATCGAAACCGAAGGGTTAAAATACATACAATATTATCATGAAAATTAATTAAAAAATATCGTAAACATAAGCTGAAAATCAGTTTTTCTGTTGTGGCGTTATTTATATTCTACAAAGGACTGATTTTTTTTATGTTTTTTTAGTAAAAGTATTGAAAAAGGACATAGGATATGATAATATATGAACATAAACGAAACAAAACAAACATAAACGAAAAGAGAGGGGTAAAAAAATGAAAAAAATATTATCAATTTTTATCATGTTTACTCTAGTGTTTGCAATGACAGCTTGCGGAAGCCAAACGGAAACATCAGGCGGGGGATCAGAAACAGGAAGCAATAGTTCAAGCAGTTCCAATACTGCCAGCGCCAGCAACGGCAAAACAATAGGAATTGCAATGCCAACAAAATCTTCACAAAGATGGATTGATGACGGAAACAATATGGTAAAGCAATTTGAAGCTTTAGGTTATAAAACAGATCTTCAATATGCTGAAGACGTTGTAGAAAACCAAGTTTCTCAAATTGAAAACATGATTACCAAAGGTGTTGCTGCTTTAGTAATTGCTTCAATTGATGGTGAAGCTTTAACAGATGTTTTGGCAAAAGCTAACGAAGCAGGAATTCCAGTTATAGCTTATGACCGTTTAATCAGAAACAGTGAACATGTAAGCTATTATGCAACCTTTGACAACTTTAAAGTAGGTGTTCAACAAGGAAGTTATATCGAAGAAAAATTAGGATTAAAAGAAGGAAAAGGACCTTTCAACATTGAGTTATTTGGTGGTTCTCCTGACGATAACAACGCATATTTCTTCTATGATGGAGCAATGTCTGTTCTTCAGCCATATATTGACAATGGTCAATTGGTTGTAAAAAGTGGCCAAATGGGAATGGATAAAGTATCTACCCTCAGATGGGATGGAGCTACTGCACAGGCAAGAATGGATAACCTTTTAAGTGCACACTATACAACAGAGAGAATTGACGCTGTATTATCTCCATATGATGGAATTAGTATTGGTATCATTTCTTCATTAAAAGGTGTTGGATATGGTACAGCAGATATGCCAATGCCAATCGTTACAGGGCAAGACGCTGAATTGCCATCTATCAAATCGATCATTGCCGGAGAACAAACGCAAACTGTATTTAAAGATACAAGAGTACTTGCTGCAAAAGCAGTTGAAATGGTAGATGCAGTTTTAAACGGCAAAGAACCAGAAGTGAACGATACAACAACTTATGATAACGGTGTAAAAGTAGTTCCTTCTTACTTGTGTGAACCAGTATCCGTTGATATTACAAACTACAAAGAAGTATTAGTAGAATCAGGATATTATTCAGAATCTGATTTTCAATAAGGTTTGAACATATTTTAGTGATGGCTATGGCCATCACTAAAATATTATTACTCTGCGTTTAGGGGGTTAGAAAAGATATGTCAGAGTTTATTTTGGAAATGAGAAATATTACTAAGACATTTCCAGGGGTCAAAGCTCTTGATAATGTTAATTTGAAAGTAAAAGAGGGAGAGATTCATGCGCTGGTAGGTGAAAACGGTGCAGGGAAATCTACTTTGATGAAAGTATTAAGTGGTGTTTATCCTTATGGAACATACGAAGGAGAAATATTTTTTAAAGGTAAGCAATGTGAATTTAGAGATATTAAGCAGAGTGAGAGTTTAGGGATCGTTATTATTCACCAGGAGCTGGCCTTGATTCCGTATTTATCAATAGCAGAAAATATATTTTTAGGCAATGAACAAGCTAAAAATGGAGTCATAAACTGGAATAATACAATTTCAAAAACAACAGAGTTGTTAAAAAAAGTAGGATTAGATGAATCTCCCAATACGCTGATCACCAATATAGGAGTCGGCAAACAGCAATTGGTAGAGATTGCTAAAGCTTTATCCAAAGAAGTAAAACTTCTGATATTAGATGAGCCAACTGCAGCTCTGAATGAAGACGATAGTGAAAACTTATTAAATCTATTATTGGAATTTAAGAAGCAAGGTATATCTTCCATATTGATTTCCCACAAATTAAATGAAGTTTCAAAGGTTGCTGATTCGATCACAATTTTACGTGATGGTAAAACCATTGAAACCCTGGATAAAGAAAAGGATGATATTACAGAAGACAGAATCATAAAAGGAATGGTAGGAAGAGAATTAGTAGACCGTTTCCCAAAAAGAGAACCCAATATTGGAGAAGTTATCTTTGAAGTAAAAAACTGGACGGTTTATCATCCACTCCACGAAGACAGAAAAGTTATTGATAATGTAAGTTTCAATATAAGAAAAGGGGAAATAGTAGGTATTGCCGGATTAATGGGAGCAGGAAGAACAGAATTGGCTATGAGTATTTTCGGCAAGTCCTATGGTAAAAAAATCAGCGGCCAGATCTATAAGAATGGCCAAGAGATACATCTGAGCAGTGTAAATAAAGCAATTGAACATGGTTTGGCCTATGTAACTGAAGACAGAAAAAACTATGGATTGATTTTAATTGACAGCATTAAAAGCAATATCTCTTTATCCAGTTTAAATAAGTTATCGAAAAATCTTGTAGTGAATCAAAGCCAGGAAATTATAGAAGCTGAAAATTTCAGAAAGAAAATGAATATTAAGGCTCCAAGCATTATGCAGAAAACAGGTAATCTGAGCGGTGGTAATCAGCAAAAAGTTGTTTTAAGCAGATGGATCTTAACTAAACCAGATATATTGATCCTGGATGAACCTACCCGAGGTATTGACGTTGGAGCAAAATATGAAATTTATACAATTATTAATCAGCTGGTTAGTGAAGGCAAAGGAATTTTACTCATTTCTTCAGAACTTCCTGAAATTCTCGGAATGTGTGACAGAATTTATGTTATGAGCGAGGGAAGAATCACAGGAGAATTAGACGGAAAAGATGCAACTCAAGAAAAAATCATGAAATATGTCGTGAATCAATAACAGGGGGTATAGCAATGAAAACATTGAAGGCAATGTTTAAAAGCAATATCAGACAATATGGTATGCTCATCGCATTGGTATCTATTGCATTATTATTCCAAATTATCACAGAAGGAGTTTTATTAAAACCATTAAACATTACAAACTTGATTCTGCAAAACAGTTATATTCTGGTTTTAGCAATTGGAATGCTGTTGGTCATTATTACTGGTAACGTTGATTTGTCC
>JAAYMW010000054.1 GCA_012521175.1 Candidatus Epulonipiscium sp. | reverse complement strand
CTTTTCACATGCCTGGACATAAATTAGGGAAGGTATTTTCTCCTTCTAATTTACTTAATTTAGATGTTACAGAAGTCAGAGGTATGGATAATCTATACGAGCCGGAAGAAGTAATAGCCAAAGCACAGGAATTAGCAGCTAAGACCTTTGGGGCGGAAGAAACGATATTTTTAGTGAATGGATCTACGGCTGGAGTTATAGCAGCTATACTCGGTGTATGTGCTCCTAAAGATAAACTCATTCTTGCACGGAATAGCCATCATTCTGCCCATCACGGAATGATTCTGGGAGATATTACGCCTTGCTATATTAATCCTAAAATAATAGGGCATTATGGTTTATTAGGAGGCATATCTCCAGAAGATGTAGAGAAAACTATTAAAAAATATCCTGAAGCAAAAGCTGTATTTATTACAAGTCCTACTTACGAAGGATTTACTTCCAATATTAAGGAGATTGCTCAAATTGCTCATCAATATAATAAAATATTAATTGTAGATGAAGCCCATGGAGCACATTTTAATTTTCATTCCTCTTTTCCTAAAACTGCACTTAGTCAAGGAGCGGATATAGCCATCCAAAGCCTTCATAAGACTTTACCAGCCCTCACTCAAAGTGCACTTATTCATTTTCAAGGGATTAGAATAAATAGAGATAGGATAAGACAAATTCTTAGAATGATTCAAACCAGTAGCCCTTCTTATATCTTTATGGGGATGATAGATTTACTTAGGAAGATGTTGGATGAACAAAAAGAGTGTTTGTTTGAACCTTATATCGATAATCTATTGCATTTAAGAAATGCATTAAAGAAAATGAATCACATTCTGCTTCTTGGAGAAGAATTAAACAAGCAATATGCTATTGAAGAAATTGACATTTCAAGATTAGTTTTTTATACTGGAGATACAAACTCAACAGGAATGGAAATTGATAAACTTCTTAGAGATAAATATAACATTCAAATGGAGTTAAGCAGTGACATTCATTTTATTGGTATTACAAGCATAGCAGATACTAAAGAAGGTTTTAAGCGTCTTTTAAATTCAATTGAGGAAATTGATAAGGAATTAATCTTCAATCAAAAAAATGACGATATAAATAATATATTATATCCTCCTTCAGAAATAATCATTTCTCCAAGAGAGGCTTTCTATGCCCCTAAAGAAGTGATAGATTTAAAGGATGCAGAAGGAAAAGTTTGTGCAGACTTTGTGGTGTTTTATCCTCCAGGTATTCCTTTGTTATCTCCGGGAGAAAAAATTACAAAGTTCCATATTGAACACATAAAAAGACGCAAAAGTAAAAAGACAATAGAGGTTATCAGACGGGGTGGACTATGAGAGGATTATTTATTTCTATGGAGGGGCCGGATGGTTCAGGAAAAACAACTCAGATAGAACTATTAAAAGAGTATTTTTTAAATAAAGGTTATGAAGTGATTATAACCAGAGAACCCGGAGGAACTCAAATCAGTGAAAAAATTAGAGATATTATTTTGGACGTAAATAATAAAGCTTTATCAAATATGACAGAAGCCCTCCTTTATGCAGCATCTAGAGCGCAGCATGTGGAAGAAAAAATAAAACCAGCATTAGAAAATGGAAAGATTGTTATTAGTGATCGATTTGTAGATTCGAGTATTGTCTATCAAGGCTATGCAAGAGGGATTGGAATAGATATAGTAGAATCGATTAATAATTTTGCCATACAAGGATTTATGCCCGATATTACATTCTTTTTTGATATTGAACCAGAATTCGCTATGAAAAGAAAGGCAAAACAAAAATCTTTAGATAGACTGGAACAAGAGCATATCTTATTTCATAATAAAGTATATGAGGGGTATAAAATACTTTTAAAAAAATATCCAAAACGTATAAAATCCATCGATGCAAGGCAAAGTATAGACAATATTTTCGAGCAAATTATAAAAGAAGTGAGTCGTTTATTAAAGGAGGATTAATATGAAGCTCATATTTGCAATTATTCATGATGAAGATGCTCACGGGGTAATGGATGAATTAAATAGAAAGGGTTTTGGTGTTACGAAACTTGCCAGTACTGGAGGATTTCTAAAGTCAGGCAATACAACGATTTTTATTGGGGCTGAAGAAGAGAGCGTTGAACAGGTTATTAAGATTATAGAAAAGAAATGTAAAAGCAGAAAGCAAGTAACAACAGCAAATTTACCACCAACAAATATAACAGAAGGATATATTCCTTATCCTATTGAAGTCACTGTAGGAGGAGCGACGATCTTTGTACTGGATGTAGATCGTTTTGAAAAAATCTAAGATTTAAAGGGGAATCAGTAATGGATATGAAAGTTGGGCCAATTCAAACACCTACTATACAAGCAACTAAAGAAATAAGGGAAAAATCAGTAGAAAAAGATTTTGCCTTTACGCTTTTAAGTAAAATTGAGGAATCAGAGCTTCAGCAAAAACTTGAGAGAATGCTGGAAGATATTACAATTCAAGGTAAAAAATTAGCGGATCATATGGATGTTAAAGATTTAAAGAAATATAGAACTCTGGTTTCTGATTTTATGAATGAAGTGGTATCGAGATCTCATAAATTTTCCAGAGAGAATTTTTTAGATAAAAGAGGAAGACATAGGGTATATGGTATTGTAAAAAAAGTTAATGATAATTTAGATGAACTGGCCCAGGAACTCATCAAAAAGGAAAAAGACCATTTAAAAATATTAGAAAGAGTTGATGAAATCAGAGGATTACTTTTGGATATAATAACTTAAAAATATATTCATAAACTGCTGTAAATAATACACACAGCGGTATTTTTTTATCAAGAGATAGGAGATTTTATATGTATACATTTGAAGAAATTATTGGTCATAGAGGAGTTATTCTAAATCTCCAACAAATGATTAAGCATAAAAAAGTATCTCACAGCTATATATTTGACGGTATTTCTGGTATTGGTAAAAAGACGATTGCATTAACTTTTGCAAAAACCCTTCAATGTCTGAAGAAAGAAATTACGCCCTGCAATGAATGTAGTTCCTGCAGAGCTTTTGACTCAGGAAATCATCCTGATGTTTTTTTTATCAGTACGGATAAAAAAAGTTTAGGTGTGGATGAAGTCAGAGACAATATTCAAAAAGACATAGAAACAAAACCTTATAAATACCGTTATAAGATTTATATAGTGGATCAGGCGGATAAAATGACCATACAGGCTCAAAATGCTCTTTTAAAGACCATAGAGGAGCCGCCTTCCTATGGTATTATTATGTTTATTTCTACGAATTATAAGCAGTTTCTCCCTACTATTCTATCAAGATGTTCCCTTGTAAAACTAAATCCCTTAAAGCCTGGAGAAATAAAAGATTATTTTAAAACAAGTCCTGTAGACCCCAATATGATTGATTTATATATAACTTTTTCCGGAGGAAGCATTGGCGCAGTAAAAAAAATGATGGAATCGGAATATTTTCTTGAGATAAGAGAAAATGTCATTAGGTGGGTCAATGAAATTCATACAGGAGATTTAATGAAATTGTTTGAAATACAAAAAGAAATGGAAAACTATAAAGAAGAAATAGATTTTGTATTGGATTTAATGTATGCTTGGTACAGGGATATTTTATTGATCAAGCAGATAGGTAACAATCCATATATCCTCAATAAAGATAAGATCAACCTGTTGTTGAATACAGGTACGGACTTATCTTATAATAAACTTGGTAGAAGCTTAGATGCTATTGAAAATGCAAAAAGGCAGCTTAGACAAAATGCAAATTTTCAACTTGCTTTAGAAATTATGTTACTACATATAAAGGAGAATGCACATGAACGTAATAGGAGTTCGTTTTAAACGATCGGGAAAAATATATTATTTCGATCCCGGTGACTTAGAAATAGAGCAGGGAAGTCATGTTATTGTAGAAACTGCAAGAGGTATCGAATATGGATCAGTAGTTATAGCCAATAGAGATGTGCCTGAAGAACAACTGGTACATCCCCTAAAAAAGGTTATAAGAATTGCAACTCCGGAAGACGATGAAATAGAATTTGAAAACAAAAGAAAAGAAAAAGAAGCTTTTGCAATATGTAAAGAAAAAATCAAAGAACATAATCTAGAAATGAAATTAATTGATGTGGAATTTACTTTTGACAATAATAAAATTATGTTTTACTTTACGGCAGAAGGAAGAATCGATTTTAGAGAATTGGTAAAAGACTTGGCAGCGATTTTTAGGACAAGGATTGAGCTTCGCCAAATAGGGGTCAGAGATGAAACAAAGATGATGGGAAGCATCGGTATTTGCGGCAAATCCCTATGTTGTTCCACTTTCCTTTCAGAATTTCAGCCGGTATCTATTAAAATGGCAAAAGAGCAGAATTTGTCTTTAAATCCTACAAAAATCTCCGGTGTCTGCGGAAGGCTTATGTGTTGTCTAAAATATGAAGAAGAAACCTATAAAGAAATCAACGCAAAGCTTCCGGATGTAGGACAAGAAGTCATGACTCCGGATGGTAAAGGCACTGTATTATCCGTTAATGTTCTTCGTCAACTTGTAAGGGTGGCAGTCGTTAAAAAAGATGGGGATACGGAAGCCGGAGTATATTCTGTAGATGTTCTTGAGTTCACCCCTTCTCAAAAGAAAAAAGATGAAGAGGAAAATGAAGAAATCTATGAAGAATTTGAAGAATAATGTAGAACTCCTGGAAGGAGAACGTATGGATGATCTTAATTTAAAAGGTTATCAAATTATACAAAACCCTAAATTTTTTTGTTTTGGAATGGATGCAGTTTTACTTTCCGCCTTTACAGAAATAAAAGAAGGAGATACAGTACTTGATTTAGGCAGTGGAAACGGAATCATACCTATACTATTAGAAGCAAAGACTAAAGGAAAGAAATTTATCGGCCTTGAAATTCAAGAGCAGAATGTGGATATGGCAAGAAGAAGTATCTTGCTTAATCATATAGAAGAAAAAGTAGAAATACATCTTGGCGATGTTAAAAAAATAAAAGAGTATTATACATCAGAATCCTTTGACGTTGTTACATCTAATCCCCCTTATATGAATGCAGGAGGGGGACTCCTTAATTTACATGAGGCAAAAACCATAGCAAGACATGAAGTCCTTTGTTCTTTAGAAGATATTATTTATGCTGCTTCTTATGTATTAAAAAATAAGGGCAGCTTTTATATGGTTCATCGTCCCCATAGGTTGGTCGATATTATGGTTCTTTTAAGAAAACATCGCCTTGAACCAAAAACATTACAGATGGTGCATCCTTATATCGATAAAGAGCCTAATATGGTGCTTATTAAGGCAGTAAAAAACTCAAAAGCCCTGCTTAAGGTTTTAAAGCCTCTTATTGTGTATAACGAAAAAGGGCAGTATAATGACGAAATAAAGAAATTATACAATGAATAAAGGGGTAGCCAAATGCCTGGAAGATTATATTTATGTGCAACACCTATTGGAAATTTAGAAGAT
>JAAYMW010000053.1 GCA_012521175.1 Candidatus Epulonipiscium sp. | reverse complement strand
CTCCGTTCGACTTGCATGTGTTAAGCACGCCGCCAGCGTTCATCCTGAGCCAGGATCAAACTCTCATGTTAAAATCCTTGCCAAACTCTGGCTTTTTATCCTTCAATCAATGGAATTGATTGGGTTATTGTTAGCTATCATACATTATTTTATTGTCAAAGAACATCTACATTGCTGTGACGAAGAGTATAATAACAAAAATCAAATCAAATGTCAACCCTTTTTTTAATTTTTTTATCAAAATTTATAAATCCTAAATATAGGTTTTATATCGACAATTTTTATGGTACACTAATAAATATAATTTTTAAAATTAGAAAGTCGGTAGCAGTCATGAAAATACTTGCAGTTGGTGATAAAGAATCTCGATATATATGGGATCATTTCGATCGTGAACGTTTTAAAGATATTGATTTAATTTTATCCAGTGGCGATCTAAAATCCGAATATCTGTCTTTTTTAGTCACCATGATTAAAGCACCTTTATTTTATGTGCATGGTAATCACGATACCTCTTATATCTATAAAGAGCCTCAGGGATGTGTAAGTATTGATGATCAATTGGTGGTTTACAACGATATTAGAATCCTTGGACTGGGGGGCTCACAAAACTATAATAATGGCGGTTTTCAGTATACAGAAAAAGAAATGGCTCTTCGCATCAAAAAACTAAAAAGAGCCCTAAAGAAATATAATGGATTTGATATACTGCTTACCCATGCACCTGCTTATGGCCTTGGAGACGGAGAGGATTTATGCCACAGAGGATTTCAAGCCTTTATTGAACTTTTGGATCAGTATAATCCAAAATACTTTATTCACGGCCATCAACATTTAAGTTATAGTAGGCAAAAGCGATTTATGACTTATAAAAATACATCCATTATCAACGCCTATGAATACCATATTTTAGAGTATTAAAAAATCCCTTCTCAGGGATTTTTTTATTGTTTGATTCCAAGCATTTCTGTTAAAGGGTCACCGGATCGTATTTCATGTAATTTAGGTATTTCTCCTTCTACTCCGTCTACAAACCAATTCATGGATAAAATCTGCTCATAACTTGCCGTTTCATCTTTTGGTATACGCAAGGTTCCACTTTGGTCGTAAATAGGTCCCGTAAAAGGATGATATTCATTTTGGACAATCATTTTCTTCATCAATTCAACTAAATTCTGAGTTTGTAAAGGCACATGGGTTTTAGAATAAATGAGATCTACCATCCCCGTATCCATCCCCCACCAGAAATTAACCAGCTTTGGGTTGGAATTTAATACATCAAAAACAATCCTCCAGGTACCGCTTAAAATATTTCTAAGCAACTTTTCATAAAACACGCCCCAGTTCCAAATAGGCAGGGCAAAATGCACTTGTGAGAGGTTTTTCCCGCCATCATTGGTATATTTTAAAGAATAAACCCCATATTCCTTTGACACTTCCCCCGGAACTGGTAAATCATCATGGGCAATGATGTCCGCTCCGACATTATTTAATAGGATTCCAAGATTCTTAGCTTTTTCCGGCTGATCCCATTTAAGGGTCCATTCGACTTTGACCTTTACGTAAGGATTGACCATTCTGGCTCCTAATGCAAAAGCATTGATTCCTGTAATCACTTCAGGAATGGGATGTGTGGCCACATAGCCGATCATATTGGTTTTAGTCAAAGCCCCGGCAATAATACCTGTTAAAAATCTCGGCTCATGAATACGTCCAAAATAAGTGCTTACATGTCTAAAAGAATGGGTTTCGGAACAGTTTAAAAATTTAACATTAGGGAATTCCAAGGCTGCCTTTAAAGTGGGATTAATATACGTTGGACTGGTTGTAAAGATAATATCGAATTCATCTTTAGCCAGTTCTTTTAAATACCCATAGGCTTCATTGCTTTCCGGAACATTTTCTAAATACATTGTTGTGATTTGATCTTTTAATACGTTTTCCACATGCAGTCTTCCTAAATTATGGGCATAAGTCCAACCCGAAGTTTTAATCGTTTTTGCATACACAAAAGCCACTTTAAGATTTCTCTTTGCCGTCATTAAAGTCGTAAGGGAAGAGATGACATTCTTTTTAGGCACTTCCATCGAGTCGGTTCTAACTTCAATCGATTGATTTTCCGATAAGGCTTCTAATTCTGTCATGAATTTTTTAATGCGGGTTCTTAATACATCTTCCTTAAGTTCACTTGGTAGACCGTAGACCTTAATATATTCCAATAGTGCATCTCCAGTTGTAATGTTGAGCTTATCTCCCCCCAACTTATGATAGATTTCTCTAAAGGGGCGATAAATATTTCCCATAAAATGCTTATATTTATCCGGATATAGGGTTAAATCAGGATTATACTGCTGCAAATATTTCCCCAATTCAGTAAAACCGTTCTCTTTGGAAAACCAAATGGAGTTGATTCCTGTTTGTTTGTTAAATTCAAGAAATTCATAATAAATCTTAATAACAGGATCATTCTCGTCTTTTTTAGGAATTAAACGGGTTACATAAGCAGCTATGCCATAAGCATCACAGTATTTTAAAACACTCACTCGCTTATTTCCTTCAACCACATAAAACCAATTCAAATATTCGTAGACTTTAATAGGATCTCTGATGCCTTCTTCCATATGAGCAACATAAAGCGAAGTCCATTTGGATCTAAATTCTGATTCTCCTGAGATAAGAGGCATGAAATTACTTGCAAAAGCAATACTTCTGGAATGAGAGTATGTACCAATAATCTTCTTAAGAGGTATTTCTACGATTCCTAAATTAATTTCCGAGGCAATATCAGAGTTTTTTACGATTCCGTCTAAGGACGGCAGATAGCCTGAAATCCCCTTGGAAACATTTTCTGAATAACTTGCTTTACCCAATTTACAAGCATGTTGAAAAGCATTATCCGCTTCTTGTTTATTCATATTAATCACCTCTTTAACTCTATTATACCTCTTAAAAAAACTTTTTAAAGTAAAAAAGACATCCGTAGATGCCTTTTTTACTTTATATCACCATCAGTTTCTTCAATTTGATTTTGATTCCCATTATTTTGATTCTCTTCGTTTGGCTCTTCCTGATTTTGTTCTCCGTCTTTTAATTCCGTCTGCATTGCCTCTTCTAATTCTTCCGCTAATTTTTCTTTCTCAATTTCTGTCATTTGTTCTTTTACAACTTGAGTACAATTGCAGTCTTCTTCCGAATCACATTCCTCATAGTCATCATCAAAATCGTCATAATCATCGTATTCATCATCGTCTTCGTTTTTGCTTTTAAGTACATACCATACTGCTCCACCAATGGCACCTATTAAAATGATTCCGAGAAAAATACAAGAAATGATGCGCTTTTTACTTCTTCTGGCAGATAGCTTGGATATCATTTCTCTTAATTCATCCATATCCATGGGGAGATTTTTTTTCCACTTGCACAA
Source organism: Candidatus Epulonipiscium sp. (assembly GCA_012521175.1). Taxonomy (GTDB): domain Bacteria; phylum Bacillota; class Clostridia; order Lachnospirales; family Defluviitaleaceae; genus Defluviitalea. Next base: position 13,762 of record JAAYMW010000053.1, on the reverse strand, counting down.
CATACCGATTCTCCTTTCATTATAATATTTTTAGTTTCCGCATCTATGGGTAACTTTATGTATGTCAAATTCATGTCTATCCTGGGTCATTTTTTTGAGTGTGCATTTTGTCCGAAGGGCTTATTATATATAGGAAATTCAAAAGAATTTCCTATATATAATAAAAAAGAAAGTTCGTCTTGCACGAAAAGGATCAAACTTTCTTATTTCTCAGGTACGACGTAGTCGATTGCTTATGTCACTTAAAAGCTTTTACGCATAGAAAAGCAAAAACGGAGGAGGTGGGATTCGAACCCACGGACGGTTTAAGCCGTCAAACGATTTCGAGTCGTTCTCGTTATGACCACTTCGATACTCCTCCAAATTTAAATATAAATGCGATATATATCGTATAATATAATTTGAAAATTGTCAAGTTCCATGTTTAAACAGTTTGGGACGAAAATTATTCGCCCCTATTGCATAAAAATCATACTGCTATACGGCGGCATTTTAACAGTTAAATAACCATTATTGACTTTATAAGTCTGATTTTCCGTAGAATAATTGTGAATATCCGCAAATAACAATCTTGTCATCTCGTCTTTATAATGCACACCAACTCGCCATACGGGAATGGATAGTTCTCTTTCTTTTTCATCAATGTTTATGGCAACAACAAAACGATGATTCTTATCCCATCGGCCATAACTTAACACCCAAGCATCTGTAAGTAAAAATTCCAATGAACCAGTTTTTAAGGCTTCATAACGCTTATGGATTCTAATGATATCTTTATGGAAACTTAGAAGTTCATTGTCTTCCCTGCCCCAGGGATATGTTCTTCTGTTATCGGGATCTGTCCATCCCACTACCCCGGCTTCATCTCCATAGTAAATCGTCGGTGCTCCAGGCCAGGTCATTTGAATCACAACTGCCGCTTTCATAACCCCTTTATTAATATTATAAGCTGCTGCTTCACACCCTTTTGTGTGAATACGGCCAACTGTACGGTTCGTTCTGGTTAAAAATCTGGAATGGTCATGATTCGATAATTCATTCATCGCAATTTGAAGGGATTGTATATTAAATCTGGCCATATGGTATCTCATGGCGTCTTCAAATATTTTTGCATTTCCAAGTAAATCTCCTCTAAAATGATCACTGTGTTTTTCCATGCCGGTTAAAAAATAAGATACAGGATCCATAAATCCATCATAGTTCATAACCGTATCCCATTGGTCTCCCTGGAGCCAATCAAAGGAATCCCCATAGTGTTCTGCCAGTATTATGGCATTGGGGTTTGCTTCTTTAACCGCTTTTCTAAATTCTCTCCAGAAATAATGATTGTACTCCTTGCTGTAGCCTAATTCTGCAGCAACATCCAATCGCCAACCATCCGCATTATATGGTGGGGATACCCATTTGCGTCCAATGCTGATAATATGGCCAAACAATTCTCTGCAGCCCTCATAATTTAACTTTGGAAGGGTATCAAAACCGTTCCATGTATGGTAACAGTCATTATTAGGCCAATTGTTAAAATCATACCACTGAAAATAATTATGATAAAAGCTCTCTTTTTCTCTATATGCACCTTTTGGATAACCCGGCTGCCCTCCATAAAAACCTTCCCTGTCCATCCATTTGTTAAAAGATCCACAGTGATTGAATACGCCGTCTAAAATAACCTTTATGCCGTTGGCATGGGCTAACTCAATGAGTTGAATCATCAATTCATTGCTTGCGTTTAAATTCTTTTTATCCGTAGTTCTTTTAACATACATTGTAGCATATCTATTGCTAAATCTGCCCTCAGACAAGACTTCTCCACCATCTTCAACAATCACTCCGAAATGGGGATCCACATAGTCATAGTCTTGAATATCATATTTATGATTGCTTGGAGAAACAAAAATAGGATTAAAATAAATAACATCTACACCCAAATCTTTTAAGTAAGACAATTTGTCTATAACCCCCTTAAGATCTCCTCCGTAAAATTCACGGATTCCATCCGCAGAAGGATATCTGTACCAATCTTTTACCTTTTCAGCAGGTTTGCCAGCATAAATATATTCATTATCCAATACATCATTGGTTGGGTCCCCATTATAGAACCTATCCACAAAAATTTGATACATGACTGCTCCCTTGGCCCAATCCGGAGTATGAAAATCTGGCACAATCCTAAAATCGTAAACATGGTCAACGTAATTAAACAAACCTTTTTTATTATAAAAATAGGATATTCCGTATTTTATGATTTCAAAAAAATAAGAAGTGCTGCTTTCACAGGGAGGAATTTCTCCTTCGTAGTAATCAAATAGCTCATCCTGTGACAATTGATCCATTTTTAATCTTTGTCCCCGGAAATGAACAAAGACTTCATCCACATTATTTTTGGCCGTTCTTAATTTTACTTTTACAGGTTCATCTTTTCTTGGTTCGACAGGCGTTCTAAAATTAGCCGTTTCATCACTAAAGACAGCTTTCTCATTAAGATATTCTTTCACTGTACTCATATATGTTATGAGTTTTTGAGTGTAATCCATATTAAAAAAATTCATAAGCAGGTCCATGGCTTTCCTCCTCATATAATCCAGCTAAAATTCATTCAATCTTTTCAGTATCATATTATTCTTTCCAATTTAGCCATATTCAATAAAGTATCCCTATTAAAATTCTTTAATGATTATATCATACGCATAAATGTAATCCAAGTTACACCTCCGTCAAGTCAAGAAGTTTCCCAATATTTTTAATACACTATTTTCCATGTATTTTCATTATCTGTAATTATTACAAGTAAACAGTCACACTTCTTTTGCAGGAATAATAGTATATATTAGAGGTCGCGACCTTCCTCATATATGACTTTAGAAAGGAGGCAAATATATGGCTGATGGTGTAATTGGAAGTGGAAATTTTGCTGCTTTATTGGCTGAACATATTGGCGAAACAGTTACAATCTTTACATCAAGCGGCGGACAATCCGGTTCAGGATTTACAGGAGTTGTTCTTAGCGTTAATAATGTATTCGTTCGATTGATTACTAGAATAGGTCCTCCTCCAGGATGTTCTTTAGGAAATGCATGTACTGGATTTAACGTTGGCTATGGCTTAGGTGCTTATGGCGGTGGATGTGGTATCGCTGGTGGATATGGATATGGTCCTATTGCTCCAGCAGATGAAATAGGCGCTGTATCTGCAGGTGGATGGAATGGATATCCTGTTTATACAGTTGGTTCCGTAACAGATATTCCAATCGCAAATATTGTTTCCTTCGTTCATAATGCCGTTTAATTAGATAAAAAGGTAGTTCTGTGAAGAACTACCTTTTTACATATACTGGAACTATCTATGGTTAAAAAACATACAATACTATATGATGCTTAGCATTTGGAGGTGAAAACAACTTGAATCTTCAAGAAATCGAAAAACTTAAATCTATTTTAACCCAATTTGTTATGCAGGGTTGCCATATGCAGTGTATCCCTAATCAAAATGCTTCACTAAGCGCTACCGGAAGAGTTGTGGGCGTAGGATTTAGACCCTTATGGTCATCCCCCATAGATTCCAAAATTGAAAAAATTGAATTAAATTATATTGACCAAAGAGGAGCTCTACAGCCCTATTCATTATATAATGTGATCGGCTATGATATTGTTTCATATGACGGTGAAAATATCGAAAACTCGGACAATATCAGTTTTGATATGCATGTATATTCTCCTCTGAAAGCTACGAGTACAGAACCCTATGATAAAGTGCGACTAACGATCCGCAAAGGTTCCGCCAGGTAACAAAATTCGTCCACAGTTCCGGGGGATTTCCCCCGGATACCCATTATTTGAAAGGAAGGATGCTATGTGGAAATTATTTTATATGCTTTATGTATTAAGCAGGATGAGCCAAAATACCCTCCCACAAGAAAAATCTCCTCCATCCTTCAATAGCCAAGCCAAACTCTTTTTTACCGAAAGCCTTAAACAATGTATAGGCCAAACCGTCACAATTTTTGTAATTGGAGGAGGATATGGAGGTTCTGGTTACACTGGAATCCTCATGGATGTAAAAGAAGAATACATAGCCCTATACATAAATCCTATGACCTTGGCAGAAATTCCCATATCAAAAATTGCATGTTTTTCACACAATCTGCTTTAATGTTTTTCTCCTTTTAACTGCATCTATAAAAATAAGCTTTCCCTCTTTTTTCTCTTCAATTTTATAACCCAATATAGTATATCGATTCATTTCTTCAAAATAAATCCCTGCAACCTCTTCAATGGTAGTTCCAGTAAATAACCTTCTCTTAATCAATTTATTTTCCGGTGCCATATAGATACTTTCTACCATTTTCTTTTTTTTGGTGTTTAAAAACAGTTTCACTGTATTTCTTCTTTTTACGCATTTTGTTATGTAGTGCATCTTGACCACACCCCCTACATCATTTCTATGTCTGTCCAAATATCAATATTCCAATAGAATGACTTGTAGGTTAGTATGGCCTGAAGATGCCTTTTTTATGAAAAAATGAGTTTTAAATTGCAGTTTCTATCGCAGGTGTGAGCTTCACAGAATGATTGGCCTCTAACGGTTCAGAGGTTTTTTCTTTAGGCTGAAATGTACCTTCCATAATGGCATCAAGTTCCTCTTCGTTAATGGTTTCCTGCGCAAGAAGTGCTTCTGCGATTGCATTTAAAAAATATTTGTTTTCAATCATAAGTTCTTTTGTTTCTTGATATAATCGTTCCATATGGTTGCTACATTCAGAAATCAAGATTTCTTCCAAATGCCCCTGAGGCGCATTGTTAAATAGTACCTCCATGTTGAGAAGTCCTATTGTTTTGCTCATTACGTATTTGGTCACATAGTCTCTTATGATCTGAGTGGCTTTTTCAATATCATTACTTGCCCCCGTTGTAATATTTTCTTCCCCAAAAATTAATTCTTCCGCGATTCTTCCCCCGAGGCTAATCATAATTTGTGCTTCCATTTCTTTTTTGGTATGGTACATCTTGTCCGGAGGAATATTCATACTAAATCCTCCCGCCCCTTTGGTGCTTGGAATAATCGTCACTTTAGATACGGTATTTTTAGGTGCTACAAGCTTTGTAATCAAGGCATGACCTGCTTCATGATAAGCGGTTACTTCTCTTTCAATTTGCAATATAGCACTTCTGTCTTTCTTTTCCGAACCGGCAATCACTTTATAGAAGGCTTTATCTATATCTTCCCACTCAATTTTTTTGGCATTTCTTTTAGCCGCCATAATAGCAGATTCATTTAAAAGATTCTCCAGCATCGCTCCACTAAAGTATACTGTCTGCTTCGCCAGTTTATCCAAATCTATATTGTCAGACAGGGGTTTATTCTTTCCATGGAGTTTTAGAATATATTGTCTGCCGTGCACATCCGGAAGACCTATTTCTATATGGCGATCAAAACGACCAGGTCTAAGCAAAGCCTCATCTAAAATATCCAGCCTGTTGGTAGCTGCAATGACAATAATCCCTTCATTGTCTTTAAACCCGGACATTTCTGTTAAAAGCGCATTAAGAGTCTGATCCCTTTCGTCATTGCCTCCAGCTAAACCAGGAGATCTTTTTTTGCCTAAGGCATCAATCTCATCAATAAAAATAACGGCTTTCCCAGCCTTTCTCGCACTTTCAAAAAGTTCCCGAACTCTACTTGCTCCAACCCCCACATACATTTGCACAAAGTCGGAACCTGAAACAGAAAAGAACGGAACACCCGCCTCTCCTGCAATGGCCTTTGCCATTAGGGTTTTACCTGTCCCCGGAGGGCCATAAAAAATAATGCCCCTTGGCATCCTGGCTCCATATCTTGCATATTTCTCAGGCTTCTGAAGAAAATCAATAATGTCCTGGACCTCTTCTTTTGCTTCTTCATTGCCTGCCACATCAGAGAAGGAAAACTTTTTGGCCTTATGAGATTCAACCTCTTTAACATTAAGCCCCATTAAATTCCCCGAAGTTTGAGAGGTTATTTTCTTCGATGCATATCTAAATACAGCCAGAAATAGGACAAGCATCAGTATTCCTTGTATAATACTTCCGGCAGTGGCAGAACTGGCCTCTTCAACCGGAATTCCTTGTTTTAAAAGAAATTCTTTTAATTCAGGATTTCTCGGATTATCCGTAATATAAAGCTTATTTTCCTTGTCTTTTAGACGAAGTCGCATTTTAGCACTGCCATCAAGAGTGACTTCTCCTACATTACCAGCTTCTACCTGTTCCAAAAAATTAGCATATGAAATTTCTTCTATATTGGACTGCTTATATATGAACAAGCCCCCTAAAATTAAAACAAGGGCAAGAATCGGTATTGCCCATATATATTTTGGTTTCTTTTTCACGACATAACCTCCCCTGATCTCTTTTGCATAAAATAGTCGTGCTTAATTTACATAATATATTTACAGTATAATACATTTCTTCAAAATTGTCTATGGTAGTTGTTTACACAACAAAACAGCCGATGGTCTGTCATTCGGCTGTTTTAATGGGTGTTTATGATTACTGCTGCAAAAAGTTCTTAGCTGTTCCTCATCCAAATGTTTTTCTTTGGATAAATTATAAATATATCTTCTTTGCTTTTCGCTGCTGGGTTTTACAGTTTCTTCAGCTATATCCATATCTTCTACGTCCTGTGTAAAGATACCGGATGAGCGGGTTAGTGAAAAAATCCCTTTTCCCAATCTTCTATCCGATTTTTTACTTCCACCATCTTGGCAAAGCCAAATACATCACAGAGCTTTTCTGCCCCCGGTTTTAGTAATGTAGGTTTAGAGATTCCTGGGATTTCTCCATAGTCTTCTCCTTTTATCATATACTTCTTAATAAATTCCTCAAGAAGATGAATACGATTTTCGACTTCCTCCAGTGAAATTGCAAAAGACGGAACAATATTATTATTTTTCGTTTCCATTGGCAATCTCCTTATAATTGTTATTCTAAAAATGAGATGCTATAATTCTAGGGTTTGTCGAAAAACAAGGAAATATGTCTTAATGGTATAAGAAGTTTTTTGTATAAAAAAAAAACAGTGGAAAATCCACTGTCTTTCTGGAGAAGGTATTAATTTTTTTGGGGGGGTGCAGCAACTCACTTTTGCTGCTTATATAATTAAATCAATTGGGGGGTCTTACAGGTCTTATTATAGCAGAAACTTCAATGTAAGTGTGCATAAACATTATTGAATTCGACACTATTTTTAGGTGATTTTTCATAGTTAGAAACTCTGGATAGAAAAATACGGAATAAAAATAAACAAAATCTGACTTAAAAAAACATATTTCTTATATCTCGTGGTTTTGTAGAATTTTGTCAATTCTTAATATAATAGATTGTCCATAGAAGCTTTTTCATATTCCTTATTGAGGCCGAAATATTCCCCTACAATATCTCTAAATACTTCTGCAGGATAATTGGAAGAATATCCAAATGGAATTGCAACAACAACTGCTATTTGTGGATCGTCATATGGCGCAAACCCAACAAACCATGCATGTTCTCCTCGACTTAGTTGTTCCTGTGCACTTCCTGTTTTTCCTGCTACTTTAATTGGAAAATCTCTAAATACTGCTCTAACTGTTCCTTCGTCTCCATTGGTAACTTCCTGCATCCCTTTATAAATTGTCTGCAAATTTTTAGGATCAAATTCTGACTTCTCCAGTATTTCTGGTTCTTTCTTTAAAACGAGATTGCCATCATAAGTTTTTACAGAATCAACGATGTGAAGATTATATAATGTACCGCCATTGGCTAAAGTAGCAATATATCTTGCCAAATGAATGGGAGCAAAATTATGGGTTCCCTGGCCGATAGCAGAACGGATAACGTCTCTGTCCGACAGCTTTGGTTCATATTCATCCAATTCAATCCCTGTTTTTCTATCCAATCCAAATTTACTTGCATATTTTCTAAGAACATTTAAACCATTTTGTTCAATTCCATTTTTACCATTGGCTCTTGCCATCCTGTAAGAAGTTTCATAGAAGAAATAGTTACAGGATACTTCTAAGGCTCTATTGATATCTGTTAATCCATGTCCTACATGATAGGAATTATAAATCCAGCATCTTGCATAGGGAAGGCCGGCATCTGTATAAATCCCTTTATCATTAATTCTTTCCGAAGCCGTTATGGCGCCTTCTTCTAATCCCGCTATTCCTGTAATCATCTTAAAGGTCGAACCGGGAGCCATTCTTCCCTGAGTTGCTCTTGGAAACATCGGAATAGTGGGGTCCCCTTGAAGTTTTTTATAATATTCATAATCAATACCATTAATAAATTTATTATTGTCATAACTGGGATAGCTCACTAAACTTAGTACTTCTCCCGTATGGACGTCAACAACAACCGCAGCTCCCGTACTTGGGTCCAGTCCTAACTCATGAGGAGAGATTTCTCCTGTTTTTATTCTTTCTTTAATAATTTCTATAGGAGATATGGTGCCTCGCTCCAGGTTCTTTTTAAATTGCTCGTCTGCAGTTATAACATTTTGCTCCACCATAACTCCAATCATATTTTTAGAGGATACTTCTTTAGTTTTAATCATCTCTATCAAAGCTTGTTTGGCTAATTCGACTTCACTTTTTCCTTCATCTTTTTTCATATTTTTGATTTTGTTTTTTAGTCTGTCGGCTATGGCTTTTTGCTTTGTGCCCGTAGGTGCCTTAAGAATTTCTTCAGCAGAAATTGTATTCGTACTTACCATTCCTGCAAGTAAATCTTGAATATATATGGGCGGTTCAGATTTAGAAGGAGCCTTTTCTATTCTTGAAAGAATAATATCTCTTAATTTTCCGACCAAAATCTCTTCAACCTTTTTTTGAAGTCCTAAATCCAATGTCAAAAATACCTTTCCTCCCGGTATGGGCTTTTCAACTTTATGGACTTCTTTTCTTTGTCCTAGAGGGTCTACTTCTACTGAAGTCGTTCCTTCCTTTCCTCTAAGGTAAAGCTCCATTTCTTTTTCAATCCCTATTCTTCCAACAATATCATCCTGGTTATATCCTTGATCCTTTAGGGTCTCATATTGTTCCTGGGTTATTTTCCCGGTATAACCTATAATATGGCTTACCAACTCTCCCTCAGGATAATATCTTACTGCTTCAATATCAATGTAAAATCCGGGATATTTGTCATAATTTTCTTCCAATTCAGCTATCGTTTTATCCTTTATATCCGTTGCAACGGTAATCGGCTGATATTTTCTATACCGCTTTTGATAAAGAGAATACTTTAATGAAACAACCTTTCTGGCCTCCTTATTACTTAAAATTGGATCAATTTTAAAAAATTTTCTTAACTCCTGGAAAAAATCATCACCACTCATTGCAAGCTGCTCTTTTGTTAATTTGCTTCTTTCTTTGCCGAATACTTCTTCTTTCCATCTAAGCTCCTCATTATCTGTAGTTTGAAATTCAAAAGGTTTTTCAGAGGACAGCGGGAGCTCGTCAATCATTTTTTCATTATTTTTTTCCAGTAGTTTAACTAAATTCAGTAAAACTTCATCACGGTTTTCAACTTCAATACTTGGATCCAATTTGATGCTCATAGCAATTTTATTTACCGCTAAAGGCTTGCCGTATCGGTCGTATATGGTTCCCCTGGGAGCAGAGATGGGGAGTTCCCGTAAGACGTTGGTACTGACTTTGCTTTGATGATATTCTCCTTCAATAATTTGAAGTTTAAACAAATGTACTCCCAACATGACAAATATCAGAAAAAATCCAAAGGCGAGAATGAATAATCGACTGGTAATAAATTTAATAAATTTATGAAAATATGAATCCATAATTTCAACTCCTAATCTTGTTTCTATCTATGCTAAACTTGCCCATTTTTCAATCAAGGTTAATTTTATTCACATTTATTTATTATAACATTATAGCCAAAAAAATTAAAATAGAAATAAAAAAAGCTCTGTTTAAGAGCTATTTTTAAAACTTTATTATCTTTTGAGTTCCTGTACGTCGGAGCTTCCTTCAATGTATGCTTCCACCGATATTTTTAACTCTGTTATTTCAATCGGATTTTTTATCTCTAAATTAGGATATTTTCTTGATAACATTTCTTGAATTCTAAAAATATCTAACCCCTTTTCTTTATACTTTTCGAAGAATTCCTGATATCTTTTTTCCGTCTGTTCTTCAGCCACTTTTTTTATTTTTTTAAGGATTTCAGGACTATCCAGATCAATTGTATCCTCTGATTCCGCAAAACTGATTCTGGATTTAAAATCCTTTTCTAAAGTTATTTTATCTTCATTATAAGTGACTGAACTTTGTATTTTACTATTGAGTACTTCCAGAGTAATATTCTTTCCTTGAATCGTGGGATGTGGAAGGATAATCAGTCTTGTTGTCCCTTGCCCCATCATCCCGTTATATATATTTGCATCTTCAGGTTCCATCTTTTCTATCATTTTTCCATCTTTTAATATGCCTGCTCCCTCTATTGAAACATCATCTTCAAGGGCTTCTTCTTTTATCTTAAGAATACCCATTACTTCAATAGAATTACCAATATATCTGTTGTTTAAATACTCATACACCTGAAAAATATCATAAAATTTCGACACAATCTCATTGCGTACCAAGTCATACAGATATAATCCAAGATATTCTTCTTGTTTTATGGTAAGCTGAATAAGCTCCTTTGGATCACCTTCGAATAACAGTATATACTGTCTTAACAAAAGCTCCTGATCTCTGTTAAGAAAATCAATAAAATGATCTATACCGTATTCGGCAGCCCTTTTAGTAAATATAATGACTTTATTTTGTTCAAAGTTAATCTTATTACTGGCAGTCTTATTTTGATTTCTTACCGCCTCAAACAAGGTTTTGCCTGTAGATGAGAATATTAAACGAGTTCCTGTTTCTGAATTGTTTTCTTTGCTTCTATATGTATGAAAAACCTCTGAGTATAATACCACATTCTTATCTTCATTCACATCAATAATCATGGCTGTTGAAAATATTGCTCTATCTATATCCTGATAGTTAAAACAGCCGCTTAATAATGTCATACATATAAGAGAGCAAAGAATCATTTTTAGCTTCATTATTCATCATCCTCATCAATAAATGAATGGGATATAGCTTTTAGATTATCTCGAAAAATTTTATCTTTTAATTTAAGGATATTGACAGTACCCAGAGGGTATAAATAAGGATATCCACAACTGGTTAAGTTTGAAAGATGCGATAAGAATATCAAAAATCCGATAAAAAAGCCCGGAAGTCCTAAAAGGCTTGAAAACAGTATCAATATATCAGTCCATATGGCAATTGCTCCAAAAATGTTTGGAACCAAAAACGCAGAAAGAGACGTTAGCGCGACTAACAATACCGCAACAGTAGATGCCAAACCCGATTGTACCGCTGTGTCTCCTAAAATTAACGCCCCTACAATACTAATGGCCTGCCCAATGGACTGGGGAAGCCTTACTCCTGCTTCTCTTAAAAGCTGAAAGAAAAACATCATCATTAAGATTTCTAAGAAAATCGGAAACGGTATAGCCGCTCTTGCAATTGCCAGTCTAAAAAGAAACAAGGGCGGAATTAAACTGAAATGGTGCGTTGTTAAAGCAATATATATTGGTGGAAGCAAAAGTGCGATGATAAATCCAATCCATCTAATCATTCTTACATAGTTTGCAAAATATTTATTTACATTATAATCATTAGGCGTCTGAAAATTTTCAATAAAAAAATGCGGAACTGTAATGCCAAAAGGGTCTCCTTCCACAAGAATTCCAACTCTACCTTCCGCCAGTCTGGATGCAAAAACATCAGGTTTTTCTGTATATCCTACGGTATCAAAGGCACTGGGTTTATCCTGTAATTGCTCTATTAAATAGTTGGATTGCTGAACAAAATTTACATCAATATTTTTTAAACTTTTTCTCACGTGATTAAGCAGTCTTTTCGGTGCAGACCCTTCTATATATAAAATCATCACTTCTGTAGTAACTTCCTTCCCCAATAAAAGAGATTCACATTTTAAGTCCTTAGTCGTCAGCCTTTTTCTTATAAGTGAAAGATTCGTATTGAGATTTTCTGTTAACCCTTCCCTGGGGCCTTTGATAACGGATTCAGTAGGAGGAACTTCTATTGCTCTCGTTGCTGTTTTCTTAGTATCGCAATAGAGCATGTCTTCAGTATTATCAAAGATTAAGACCGTATTCCCGGATAGAATTTGGTTGACTGCCTCATCAATGGACGAAATTCTTTCTAAATGACCTAGTGTAATGACATCTTTTTCTATTTGCTCTATGCTTAAAAGATGATCTTTTTGCTCTATGATAGGTTTTATAATCGCTTTGCTGATAATATCGTAATCAGAAACTGTTTCGATAAATATGAGATAAATATTTCCTGATTTCGTTTGAATGTCTCTTATTTGAAAATCTGAATTGTTTTGAAATATTGACTGAAGCGCAATTAAATTATTTACCATATATCTCACCCTTATTATTATTTGTTTGCTTAAGAATATTATTCATAAATATGGTAAATAATAGTTAAATGATATACAAATTTTGGGGGTGATTCTTATAGATAGATTCAATACAAAACATTTAGCATTTGTACTTATGGGTACAACCATTGTATCTCTGAAAACCTATCCCACTGTCTTTACACGAAGCGGCGGAAGAGATACCTGGATTGCCTTTATTATTTCTTCTGTTGTGATATTTTTTTATGCTTGGTTTATGTTTTCTTCTTTTAAAAAAACAAACTGCTATAATCTACATAAAATATACTGCGGTGCTGCTGGGAAATACTTAGGTAATTTCTTTATAATACTATATGGACTTACACTATTCTTAACCTTGCTTGAAAGTGCCTCGGTGGAAGCCAATTCTATGCATACGAATATGCTGCTGGAGACACCTACCTGGTATATTGTATTATTTTTTGTTTTTCCAGCAATATATACAGTCAAAAAGGGCAGAGCCGCTATCATGATTGCTACGATAATTTCAATGATACTTGTGACACTTTCAGGAATCAATTTAGCTATACTTACTTCTAAGTATAAGCATTTCAACTACTTGCTTCCTATACTTAGGAATGGAGTAACTCCAGGACTGATTAAATCTTTTTTCCAGTCCATAGGTTTATACGGATGTCTCTCCATTAGCTTTCCGTATTTAGAAGACCTGGATAATAAAAAGAATCTGGTAAAACATGAGCTGCTTGTAATGTTATTTATTATTCAAATCGAAATCGTTGCGATTGTAGGGATTACTGTTACCTTTGATATCCGTTACCTGAATACCATGTCTTATCCCAAACTGCTGCAGACCCAACTGGTTGACCTGGCACATTTTTTAGAAAGCGGCGAGTTCTTTGTTATGCTTCAGATTCTTGGAGGATGGTATATCAAATATGTATTAACCTTTTATGCTCTGATGAAAATACTGCACTACATAAAACTGCATGATAAATACGTTATATATACCACCAGCCTGTTGGTATTAATCGGTGCACTTTCTCTATCAAATAATCTGTTCAATTTATTTAAATATCTTAACTACTTTTCCTATATTTGCTTATTTAATTTTGTCATAGTACCTTTTTTTATGATGTTAATTTTTCGGATACGCAAAAAATATCCACCAGCTTAGCTGGTGGTATTTCTTTAGCCCTGTAAGGGCATGATACCTGCTGTGCCTTAAGGCACTCTGTAGTTCCGCCAGCTGCATAAAATTCTTTACTTGCTACCCTTAAAAGGGT
>JAAYMW010000052.1 GCA_012521175.1 Candidatus Epulonipiscium sp. | reverse complement strand
CTTAAGTCCTATGGATTTTTATCATATTCTCTTTTATAATATAGCTTATTGAAGTCGAAATATACGTATTTTGTGGCTTAAAATTGCTTTTATAAGTTAGGGAGGTAGCCTCGTGAAAATGACAAAAAACTTAAAGTTACTGATTTGTATTCTGTTTTTTACATATGTTTTTATACCTAAATTGTCAGTGACAGGAGCAGTTCATATCCCCAGCTGGATAAGAATCGGTCTGGAATATAAATATAAGAATACCAATAAAATAGATATCAAAAATAATGAAATTGTAATGGGTTATGAATTGAAAGGAGATTTTATTCCTGAAGTTGTATTTCAGTCTAATACAGGATTTTGCGTCATTCCTTCTAACGCTTATTTTATAGCCATGAATCAATTTTTGAATACATATGATGAAGCAAAGTCATTGGCACAGGATTTTCAAAGATTGGGATTTAACGCCTTTCCCGCTGGATTCTCTTCTTCAAAATGGATGGTTTATATTGGAGAGTTTCAGTCCTATGAGGAAGCGCAAATCATAAGTCTTAGTGCAAATGATATTACAGGCGAACGATTTATGATTAAAGAACCTTCCAATACTCGTATAATATTGAGAAATCAAAATGAAATGATTACAGTTATAGAAGGAGAAGAAGCGTATCCTCAGTTTGAAGGTATTTCTGCTTTTAGCGATGGGATTATAGATTTTGGAGACAGACAATATCGAGGAAGAATAGAATTTGGAAGATATGGAGGAGCAGGAATTACAGCGGTTAATGTTATTTTGTTGGATGAATATCTTTACAGCGTAGTCCCCTCTGAGATGTATGCTTCCTGGAATATTGAAGCTTTAAAAGCCCAGTCTGTTGTAGCCAGAAATTATGCTGTACTGTTTATGGGAAAACATAAAAACAGCGGTTATGATTTATGCGATGGAGAGCACTGCCAAACCTATAAGGGTTATGGAGCAGAAAATATAAACTCTAATGAATCTGTGAAAGCGACCCAGGGAGAGCTTCTATATTACGATGATGAAATTATTGAAGCATTTTATTTTGCCAGTAGCGGCGGATATACGGAAAGCTCTGAAAATGTTTGGGTTACTCCGCTTCCTTATTTAAAAGCGGTACCAGATATCTATGAAGAAAATCATCAGGATTGGACGAGAAGTTTTACTAAAGAACAAATAGAGACACTTTTAATAAACAGTGGGAAAGATATTGGAGAAGTGTTGGATCTTCAGATTGAAAGTTATACCCCCGGCGGGAGAGTTATGGAGTTAAAAATTATTGGCAACAAGGGAACAGAAATTCTTACTAAGGAAACTGTACGGACCTTTTTTAAAAGCAATGGCGTGAGTCTGCCCAGTAGAATGTTTGAAATTATTAAGAATGGAAATGGTTCATCCTCTAGTTCGATTGTTGTAATGGGAGATGGAAATATCACGAAAAATATGAACCATAGTCAAATATCTGTCATAGGAGAAGATAAAAAAATTAAGACCATTGATTTAGAAGAAGATTCCATTTATGTACAGGGTTCAAATGGGGTGAACGAAATTTCTTGTATTCCTTCGACTCCTGTTTCAGGAGATTTCGTATTTAAAGGTAAAGGCTCCGGCCATGGGGTAGGATTAAGTCAATGGGGAGCAAAGGGAATGGCAGATCAAGGCTATAATTATAAGCAAATCTTATCTTATTACTTTACAGGAACAACGGTGCGTTAAAGAAGTTTATGCGTGAAAGAGGTAATCGTCTAAAAATTCTATCTTCATTAGATAAATGCAAACTACCTGTTGGTTCATCTTCAATGTTTGAAGAAAGAACATAACAGGTATTTTTTAATTCATTAGAATATAAAATAGGATCATAGAGCATACTCATTGCATTTTTTTTCGTATATAAAGATATAATTGGTAATGATATAAGGAGGAAGCAAAGTGCAAGATAATAATCCATTCGATTCAAATGATCCTAAAAATAATTCAAAGAAATTTTCAAAAATATTAATGTAAAAACGAATAATGGTAGCCTGAAAATGCTTGGGTTGGATAGCGAAACTGCTCAATTAGAAACAATTAATGGAAAAGTTGATGTAGAAGATTTGACATTTTTGGAACAGAGAAAAACACAGAAAAATTTTTAAAAGGAGAAACGGGGAATTACAATACAGCCAATATAAAAGCAGATATAAAGATTCATACAAGTAATGCTTTAATAAACATAGAATAAATCAACAGGTACCTTTTTGTCCGTCTTTGAAAATGGACAAAGCAGGTACCTGTTTAAATTTATTCAATTGTACATCCGGTTTTTTCTATACATTCTTTAATTTCATTTTCATCTGCAGGTTTATTATAGCCTACTTCTACAGAGCCTCTTCTTAAATCCACATTTACCATTTGTACTCCTTCAATTTTATCCAAAGCATTTTTAATTTGATTTTTAAAATTTTCATTCTGCATACCATTTACTTGATAATGTACTCTATTCATATCATAACTCCTTTCAGTTTTGAATGAACATAAATTAGTATTTGTATTATTGAGAAGAAAATACAGTCCAATATTTTTAGGTTTTATATAAAATCTATTTCTATGCTATACTACAAATGGTATCTGAAAGGATATGAAAATTATAATCTGTAGGCATAAGTTTTTTAGGAAGGGATATACATCATATGGATAGTAAAAAATTTCTTACAAACAGGTATTCTGTAATCGCAATTTCAATATTTTGTTCGATTTTATGGGGAAGCGCATTTCCTGTGCTTAAAGTGAGCTATGAAGAAATCGGACTTAGGGCAGATGATCTTTATGGAAAAGTGATATTTGCTGGAATGAGATTTTTTGTGGCGGCAATTTTCTTATTTCTGCTTATAAAGTGGGTTATCAAAATTCCTATTAAGGTCAGTAAAAAGGTTTTATTAGAACTTTTTATTTTGGGAATGCTGCAAACAGCATTGCAGTATTTCTTTTTTTATAATGGACTTGCCTATACTTCAGGGATGAAGGGTTCTGTCCTGTCTTCTATAAGCACTTTTTTTGTAGTGCTTTTTGCGCATTTCATCTATACGGATGATAAAATAGATACGAATAAAATGCTCGGATTAATTTTAGGCTTTGGCGGAATCATCCTAGCGAATTTAGGGAAAAAAGGAGGGGATAGTTTTTCCTTATCCTTTTCGTTTATGGGAGAAGGATTCATGATTTTATCCGGTATTGTCAGTGCATGGGGTACATTTATAGCAAAGAGGTTGTCAAAAGATATCCATCCTTTTTTGGTAACAGCATGGCAGATGTTATTGGGGGCAACAGCAATGCTCTTATTTGGAATGAATCAATCCTCTATCGATTTCTTGACATTTACTCCTAAAGCATGGATTTTATTTCTCTATTCTGCTTTCTTATCGGCAGTGGCATTTGCCCTTTGGTATGCGTTGTTAAAATATAATAAGGCTGGAGAGGTAACGATATACCAGTTTATGATCCCTGTTTCAGGAAGCTTGCTTTCTGCATTATTTATCCCGGGAGAAATGCTTACCATTCAGCTCTTTTGGGGATTACTGATGGTAACGGTGGGGATTATTGCAATTAATCTTCCCAAAAAATTGAATGTATGATGGAACATTTATTAGTTTATTGCGTCTAATAATTTGAAGACAAAATTTACATATTATTTATTGATAGCTAAATAAGGAGAAAGGAGAAATGCGTCATGAGTAGATTAAGTTTTAAAAAATCTATTGCATTAGGAATATGCTGTGCTCTGATTTCATCTGGAGCAGTAATGGCTATGCCGAAAGATAGTTTGATGGATAAAATCATGAAACCTTCTAAGGGTATTGGTATTCAGGTCAATGATCAATGGCTCCAAACAGATGCAGAACCTTTTATGGAAAATAACAGTACTTTAATCCCTTTAAGGGGTGTGCTGGAAAAACTAGGTGCCAAAGTGGAATGGCATCCGGAACAAAAATTGGTTGTAATCTCTGCAGAGAATATCAGGATTGAGCTGATAGTTGGAAAAGATACGGTTAAAGTCATTAGAAACATCAATGGAACGCCAAAGGAAGAACTTTTAAAACTGGATACTCCGGCAAAGATGTCTAAGAACCGAACCTTTATACCCGGAAGATTTGTAGCTCAAACCTTAGGTGCTAAAGTTGAATGGGATAAAAATTTAAGAGCAATGATTATTCATACCAATAAAAACGATGGAGTTATTCATGTTGAGAAAACTATAAAATATGAAATAGTAGAAAAAGAAGTATTAGAAGAAAATGAAGAGTTGGCGAAATGGTATCAAAATTATCATAAGAAAGAAGGATTTCATTTAATATCCGATAAGCAGTGGCAATATGTGCTGATAGCAGCTGGAGAAAAGCCAACTGGAGGCTATAGCATTACAGTGGACAGCATTACAGAAGTAACTCCTGGAACGGCATATGTTCATGCCACATTGCATTCACCAGGAAAAGAGGATATGGTGACTCAGGCCTTGACATATCCAAGTACTTTAGTGAGATTCCATAAGGGCAACATCAACAAGGTTCAGGGCGATTTGTCTGGTGTAAAACAAGATAATGATGAAAGCGAAAAAAAGGCAGTTCAAGAGGTAGTCTTAGAGTTTGGCAATACACTTCAAATGGTTTCTCTTTTAGCTCCGGAAGATGTGGTTAAAAAGAGCATGGAAGAAAACTATAAACCATTTGTGTCTTCTGCTCTTTTAGAAAAATGGCAGAAAGATATAGAGGCTGCTCCAGGAAGATTAACATCCAGCCCGTATCCCGATCATATAGAAATATTAAGCATAGAAAAATTATCGGAATACAGTTATAAAGTAAAAGGTGAAATTGTTGAAGTAACTGCTATGGATAAACTAAGTGGAGGCTTTACTGCAAAACAGCCTATTATGCTGATTATAAAAAATATCAATAATACCTGGCTGATAGATGAAGTGAGTTTTGACAAAAATATAGAAACCGACGCCATTATGTATAAAAATACCCAATATGGTTTTAGTTTCTCACTGCCGGATACATGGGAAGGGTATACAATTATTACCGATCAATGGGAAGGCATTTCTATAAAAGGCTCAAAAGCAGGTAAAAAAGTTGAGGGAGGACCTATGCTTAGTATCAGACATCCTCAATGGACTGATCAAAACCCAAGACAGGATATCCCTGTTATGATCTTTACTCTGGCTCAGTGGAATGCCCTACAAAAAGAAGAATTTAGTGTGGGAGCAGCACCGATACTGCCTAAGGAACTTGGCCGCAATGAAAAATACGTATTTGCTCTTCCTGCCCGTTATAATTTTGCTTTTCTGACAGGGTATGAAGAAGTAGAGGCTATTTTAGAGAATAATGCATTTCAAATCATAAAATAATTTTTATTGCATAGAAAATCCGAAAAAATTTCCTATGCAAAAGACAAGGCTCCATACTCTGAGGCAATCAGAATATGGAGCCTTTGAATATTTTTTTGATATTGTATTCATACTATTACTGTAAGAAATTATTAAAGGAGTTATAAAATATGGACAATAACAAAAATCGAATGAGGGATAGAGAAAAAAACAACCCTGAATTAAGAAAAATGGATCCGAAGGGAAATGCTGATGTAGGCCTTATTGACGGCCAAAAAATAGGTGTACATGAAAGTAAACATGAAAAAAGTAGGTAAATTGAAGGTGTCTGTTATGAAAGAAAATAACAGACACCGTTTTTTAATATAGGAAATTCTTCTGAATTTCCTATATATTAAAAAACCCTTCGGACAAAATCCTCACTCGTGCGTATTGTATTTGTCGTCTTTGCCGACCGCGCTCGGTGCGAGAGTTTCGTAAGAGAAACTCTTTCTTGTTGCAATACAAGAAGAATTTTTTTATAATTAGGTGAAAATATTATATAGATTTTTAAATGAATGGAGAAATATTATGAATGTGCATGATTTTTATTATGAATTGCCAGAAGAACTCATTGCTCAGGATCCATTAGAAGATAGAAGCTCTTCAAGACTTCTTGTATTAGATAAAAAAACCGGAGAAATGGAACATAAACATTTTAAAGACATCGTTTCCTATTTAAATCCTGGAGATTGCCTTGTGTTGAATAATACGAAGGTTATTCCTGCACGATTAATCGGAGCAAGAGAAAATACAGGGGCTAAGGTGGAAGTATTGCTTTTAACAAGAAAAGACAATGACAGATGGGAAGCCTTGGTAAAACCGGGGAAAAAGGCTCGTCCAGGAGATATTATTGTCTTTGGAAACGGGGAACTAAAAGCAGAAGTAGAAGAAATCATTGATGATGGCAAGAGAATTGTACATTTAATTTATGAAGGCATCTTTGAGCAGGTGTTGGATACTTTAGGAGAAATGCCTCTGCCGCCTTATATTACTCATCAGTTAAAAGATAAAGAAAGATATCAAACTGTCTATGCAAAGCATAAGGGATCGGCTGCAGCGCCCACAGCAGGACTTCATTTCACTAAAGAATTATTGAAAGAAATCAAAGAAAAAAATATAGAAATTGCCAATGTGACCCTTCATGTAGGGTTAGGAACCTTTAGACCAGTAAAAGTAGAAAATGTCTTAGAGCATAAAATGCATTCCGAATTCTGCTGGATTGACCAGGAAGAAGCAGATAAAATCAATCGCTGTAAGCAAAATGGAGGGCGAATCATAGCCGTAGGAACGACCAGCTGCAGAACACTTGAATCCTGTACGGATGAAAACGGGGTGGTTCAGGCAAAAAGCGGATGGACGGATATTTTTATTTATCCGGGTTATCCATTTAAAATAGTTGATGCCCTGATCACTAACTTCCATCTTCCTGAATCCACATTAATTATGTTGGTATCTG
Organism: Candidatus Epulonipiscium sp.; assembly: GCA_012521175.1. Taxonomy (GTDB): domain Bacteria; phylum Bacillota; class Clostridia; order Lachnospirales; family Defluviitaleaceae; genus Defluviitalea. The sequence goes on along the minus strand of JAAYMW010000052.1, from coordinate 27,092 downwards.
CTCTGGCAAGTAGAGAAATCATATTGAATGCTTATAAAACCGCTGTGGATATGAAATATCGATTCTTTAGCTTTGGAGATGCAATGTTTATAAAATAAAAAGGGGCCTGTTTGTCCACAATTCAATGTGAATAAACAGGCATTTATTGTTTATAAAAGCGCTTTTTTAATTAAATCAATTCTGGAAAAAATTCGTTCAAACAGATAATCCACTAAAGTCAAGGCGGTCATAGCTTCTACAACGATGACGGCTCTGGGAACGATAATTGGGTCATGGCGGCCTTCTACCTGGAGCTCTATATTTTGGCCTTCTTTGTTAACTGTTTTTTGTGTCCTGTGGATGGATGAAGTAGGTTTAACGGCAGCCCTGAAGACAATAGGGAAACCGTCACTGATACCTCCTACAATACCACCGGCATGATTTGATAATTTTGTGAGATGTCCTTCTTCATCGTATTGGAAAAAGTCATTATTTTCCCAACCAGTCATTTTAGCAACATTAAATCCAGTGCCAAATTCCAATCCTTTTACGGCTCCGATGGAAAAGATGGCTTTTCCAAGCATAGCGTCTAATTTCTCAAATACAGGTTCTCCAACGCCGCTGGGAAGACCGGTGACTACACACTCGATAATGCCTCCGGCAGAGTCTTCTTTTTCCTTTATTTCATACAGGTAAGCGGCTGTCTTTTCGGCTGCTTCTTGATCCGGCATAGCCAGGAAATTCTTAAATATTTCTTCCCGGCTAAATTTAGCAGGATCAATCGAAACAGGCCCAATGGACAGGGTATAGGCCATAATGTCTACTCCGAATTCTGCAAGAATTTTTTTAGCAATTGCCCCTGCTGCAACTCTTGCAGTGGTTTCGCGCCCGGAAGAACGGCCTCCGCCGCGATAGTCCCTAAAACCGTATTTTTCATCGTAAGTGAAATCTGCATGGCCGGGACGGTAGCACTTTGCAATTTCTGAATAGTCATAGGATCTTTGATTGGTATTGTATACGATTAAGGAAATAGGCGTACCTGTTGTTTTTCCCTCGAATATGCCTGAGAGAATTTCAACCTTATCATTTTCTTTACGAGGAGTGGAAAAAGGGGATTGACCGGGTTTTCGTCTATCTAAATCTTTTTGAATATCTTCTTCAGAAAGTGAAATACCAGCAGGACAGCCGTCAATGACAACACCGAGAGCTTTCCCATGGGATTCCCCCCAGGTAGATATTCTAAAATGTTTTCCGAATATGGATCCTGCCATGGGATCCCTCCTTTCAGGGATGAAATTTTAGAAAATTGTATCACTATTTTAACATCTTTTCAACTACATTATCTCTCCCTATTGCTTGGAGTAATTTTTCTTTTATTATTATCACCCCCTTGAAAAAAAATGCTTTTCACGGTACACTGTTTTTTGTGACATAAGAAAATTCGGCTGGTCTGCAAGGAGCTAAATTTTTTATTACATAGAAAATTCTTCCGGATTTCCTATGCAATAAAGAGCCCTCCGGGCAGAATGTACACTCGCGGTAGGCTTTGCCAACAGTGCTCGACGTGAGAATTACGCAAGAGAGACTCTTTCTTATGCCACAAGTGAGACGTAAGTGTTTTTTGCAGCTTACAATGAATAAATTTATGACAAAGGAAGAAGAAATCATGTATAAACTACTAAAAACAGAAGGAAGGGCAAAAAGAGGAGAATTTCATACCCCCCATGGGATCATACAGACGCCTGTATTTATGAATGTGGCAACAGTTGCAGCCATCAAAGGCGCACTTTCAACAAAAGATTTAGAAGATGTAAAATGCCAGGTCGCTCTTTCTAATACATATCATCTTCATCTTCGTCCGGGGGATAAAATAATTAAAAAATTAGGTGGCCTTCATAAATTTATGGTATGGGACAGACCGATTCTTACGGATTCTGGAGGATTTCAGGTTTTTTCCCTTACATCTCTTAGAAAAATTAAAGAAGAAGGGGTATATTTTTCTTCCCATATTGACGGAAGAAAGATTTTTATGGGTCCGGAAGAAAGTATGCAAATTCAGTCCAATATCGGTTCTACTATAGCGATGGCTTTTGACGAATGTCCACCTTATCCGGCTGAAAGAGGGTACATGGAAGATTCTGTAGCCCGTACAACAAGATGGCTTAAAAGATGTAAAGCAGAGCTTGACCGTTTAAATCAGTTGGAAGATACGGTTAATCCTAGTCAAATGCTTTTTGGAATTAATCAGGGAGGTACTTATGAAGACATTCGTATTGAACATGCTAAGGTGATTTCTGAAATGGATTTGGATGGTTATGCCGTAGGAGGCTTAGCAGTAGGAGAAACCCATGCGGAAATGTATCGTATATTGGAGGAAGTTGTTCCTTATCTTCCACAGAATAAACCTACTTATCTGATGGGTGTGGGGACCCCGGAAAATATTTTAGAATCGGTAGACAGAGGCATTGACTTTTTTGATTGTGTACTTCCGGCAAGAAACGGTCGCCATGGACATGTTTATACCAATAGAGGGAAAATAAATCTCTTTAATGCAAAATATGAATTGGATGAAAGACCTATTGAAGAAGGCTGTGGATGTCCTTCTTGTACAACCTATAGCAGAGCTTATATACGGCATCTGTTAAAAGCAAAAGAAATGCTTGGAATGCGTCTTTGTGTTCTTCACAATTTGTACTTTTTCAATACAATGATGGAAGAAATAAGAGATGCATTGGATAATGGAAATTATGCCGTTTATAAAAAACAAAAATTAGAGGGATTCAAACAAAAAGAGGAGGAATAGGAATGAATAGTTTGTTTGTATTGGCAGATGCAGCTACAACAACCGGACAAAAAACAGGAACATTATTGGGGACACTATTATATTTTGCTGTTTTGGCAGGAATTATGTGGTTTTTAATTATTAGACCGCAGAGAAAAAGAGAAAAAGAAATTCAAGAAATGTTAAACAGTGTTAAGGTTGGTGATACAGTACTGACAACCGGTGGACTTTACGGCAAAGTAGTAGATATGGTTAATGATATATGCATTATAGAATTAGGCTTAAACAAAGGCATTAGAGTACCCTTACAAAAGAGTAATATAGCAGCGATCAAAGAACCTGAGATGGCAATTAAGAAAGAAGAAAAAGAAGAAACTAAAAAAGAAGATAAAAAAGAAACAGCAAACAAATAAAATCTCTATAAAAATAAGAAAGTGCCAAATAGGTACTTTCTTATTTTTGTGCAACCCTTTTTTTCATTTCTTCTAAAATTTCATAAGGAATCTTAAGATTGCCTTTTCCTACTCCCATATCTATACTTTTCTTATTTGCTCCATGGAAATCACTGCCGCCGCTTATAAGAAGATTGAATCGGTGTGCCAGAGAGCGCATTTGATTTTCCTGCTCTTTGGAATAAAGTGAATAAATTGCTTCAATTCCGTCCAACCCATTTTCTTGTAAAGAGTGTACTAAGTCATTCAACTCGTCATCAGACAAATGATACAACGTAGGATGAGCCAGTACTGCCAAGCCATTTGCTTCATGGATAAGTTTTATACATTCCTTGGGAGTTAAAATATCTCTTTTAACATAGCCGGGAGTGCCAGGACTTAAATAGAGGCGAAAAGCATCTTCTAAAGTGTTTGTATAACCTTTTTCAAAGAGCACTTTCCCAAAATGGGCTCTTGTGATTAAATCTTTTCCCGCTCTTTGTTGTAAATCTTCCAAAGTAACATCGATACCAAGGGCATTTAATTTTTGTAGCATTTTTTCATTTCTTCTTACTCTGGCATTTTGAATCCAGTCTAATTTTTGAATAAAATGAGGATTTTTATAATCAATAAATAATCCTAGAATATGAATTTCCCGGTCTTTGTATTCTGCTGCAAATTCTATTCCGGGAATCACTTCAACACCCCACTCCCTGCCTTCATTGAGGGCTTCCTGTATTCCATCTATGATATCATGGTCTGTTAATGCAAAAGCCAGAAGGCCTTTTTGCTTAGCATAATGAACAAGTTCTTTAGGCGTTAAGGTACCGTCAGATACATTGGAATGGACATGAAGATCAATATACCGCATTTATTTAGCCACCTTTCAAAAATCAATCTATTTCTATCATAAATGATAACTAAGAATCGTACAATAGTACAGAAAAGAATTATAGGGGAAATAAAAGGGGTGCTAAGATGGTAAAAGCCAAGCATAAGTCCGTGCAAACGATGAACAAGGTAAGTGAATGGAGAATCATTACTCTTTTAAAGGCAAATATAGTTGCTTATATGATTACTGCAATCTTTTTTATTGGTTCCGCATTACTGCTTACCTATACATCTTTGCCTGAAAGTAGTATTCCCGCTATCGCAATTGTTACTACGATCATTTCTGTTTTAGTAGCAGGATATGACACTGCGAAAGGCGCACCATCAAAAGGATGGCTTTGGGGACTTATAGCAGGTCTTGTTTATGCTGTAATTTTAATTATTGTTTCCACTACTGTAGGTAAAGAATTAATGATGACTCGTAATACTGCAACACTTCTTATCATGGCGGGAGCTGGAGGAACGTTAGGAGGAATGATAGGAATTAATGTGAAAAAATAACCAATCCCCTTTTCAATTAAATTTAAGTATGTTATAATGAGTCGAATTAAGGAGAAGGAGGCATAAATATGAAACATATTAAGACATTAAATACGGCTACATTAAAGAAAAGTATGGCAAAAGGTGGCTGTGGAGAATGCCAAACATCTTGTCAATCTGCTTGTAAAACATCTTGTACTGTAGCAAATCAATCTTGCGAAAACAATTAATTCCTGGCAGTGGCATTACGTCGCTGCTTTTTTACTATATAGGAAATTCCTCTGAATTTCCTAATATAATAAAAAGCCCTTCGGGCAAAATGCACACTCGCGCGTATTGTATTTGTCGGCTTTGTCGACCGCGCTCGGCGTGAGAGTTTCGTAAGCGAAACTCTTTCTTGCTGTATAAAATAAATGTACTAAAATAGAAATTGGAGTGATAGAATGATACATAAATTTTCCATGGACGGAGTCAATATGGTTCTTGACATATATAGTGGAGCTGTTCATGTGGTAGATGATATTGTTTATGAATTGGTAGATGACTATAAAAAGTATCCTAAAGACGAACTCATACAAAAGTACAAAGAAAAATATGCTTTATCCCAATTAGAAGAAGCCATTGAAGAAATAGAAGCATTAGAAAAAGAGGGTCTTCTTTTTACAGAAGATATGTATGTGGATTATTTAAGTCAATTTCAGGGAAGAAATCCTATTGTTAAAGCCTTATGCCTTCATATTGCCCATGACTGCAATTTGAAATGCAAATATTGTTTTGCGGGAGAAGGAGAATATAGAGGTCATCGTTCACTGATGAGTGCTGAAGTAGGAAAGAAAGCCATTGATTTCCTGATTCAAGCTTCTCAAAATCGCCGCAACCTGGAAATTGACTTTTTTGGTGGAGAACCACTAATGAATTTTGAGGTTGTAAAAGAAATTGTGGATTATGCAAGAAGCATAGAAGCAAAATATAATAAGAATTTTCGTTTTACCATTACTACCAACGGCGTTTTGTTAGATGATGAGATACAAGCTTATATCAATGAACATATGCACAATGTCGTTTTAAGCATTGACGGAAGAAAAGAAGTTCATGATAGAATGCGTTATACTGTTAATCATAAAGGAAGTTATGATATTATTGTTCCAAAGTTTAAAAAGATTGCAGACAGCAGAAATCAAACCAACTATTATGTAAGAGGCACTTTTACAAGGGAAAACCTGGATTTTGCCAAGGATGTACTTCATTTGGCGGATTTAGGCTTTAAGCAGGTTTCTGTAGAGCCTGTTGTAGCGCCTAAAGAGATGTCATATGCCCTTAGGGAAGAAGATTTGCCAATGTTATATGAGCAGTATGAAGAATTGGCAAAAGAACTGGTGCGTCGTAAGAAGGAAGGACAAGGTTTCAACTTCTTCCATTTTATGATTGATCTTACACAGGGCCCTTGTGTTGCCAAGAGACTTGCAGGATGTGGCTCGGGTTCAGAGTATTTAGCTGTTACCCCGGAAGGAGATTTATATCCTTGCCATCAATTTGTAGGATTAGAAGAATTCAAAATGGGAAATGTTTTTGAAGGGATCCAGAATCTGCCTATGCAAAAGCAGTTCCAGGCTTGTAATGTGTATGCTAAAGAAGAGTGTAAAAATTGCTGGGCAAAATTTTACTGCAGCGGAGGATGTGCAGCCAATGCTTATCAGTTCCATGGAGATATTCATATACCATATAAAATCGGCTGTGAATTAGAAAAGAAAAGGGTTGAATGTGCTTTATATGTAACGGCAAAATTGGCAGAATAAGCAGAAGTCCTGAAGGTCGGCCTTAAAGGCCGACCTATAGATTTTAAGAATAAGTAGATAAACCAATTATTTTTCAGCAAAATACATATTAGGGAAAAATTATACAAAATAAAATATAATAGTTGTAAAAATATTGACGTACCATAGGATAAAGCATATAATTAATTTTGTGTATTTTGTATGAAGGGAGAAAAAACAATGAAGGTCAAGAGCGGATTAATATTACTTTTAACTGTCGTTCTGATTGGTCTGACAGGAGGAGTAGCCTATTTTGGAATCGGTGAAAACAATTTTTTAGGTGCTCAAAATATAAGGCAAGGATTGGATTTAAAAGGCGGGGTAAATATTGTTTATGAAGCGGATAAAGAAAATCCTACGGATGAAGAGATGAGCGCTGCGATTGAAATGATTCAGGGAAGATTGGATCGCGGTAATTACACAGAAGCAGAAGTAGCAAGAGAAGGAAATAGAAGGATTCGTGTGGATATCCCCGGAGTGGAAGATCCCAATAAAGCAATAGAAGATATTGGTGCAACCGCACAACTTCAATTTATTAGTCCTGAAGGAGAAGTTATTTTAACTGGTAATGAAGTAAAAGATGCAAGAAGAGAAGTTGTTAACGACAATGGAATCACTAAAGCAGTTGTTGCCTTAGAATTTAATTCAAAAGGAAAAGAAGCTTTTGCAAAAGCAACAGAAAAATATCTTGGTCAAATTATAATGATTGCTCTTGATGATCAAATTATCAGTGCCCCAGTAGTAAATTCTGTTATTACTGAAGGAAATGCTGTTATAGAAGGCGTTGGCGCAATAGAAGAGGCAGATGAACTGGCTGCAAGAATTAAAGCCGGAGCGCTTCCTTTTAAATTAACTCCATTACAAAGTAACAGCGTTGGTGCTAAATTAGGTGCCAGTGCTTTAGAAACCAGCCTTAAAGCAGGTTTTATAGGAATCATTTTAGTTTTATTATTTATGCTTGCTGTATATAGAGTTCCCGGTCTTGCTGCTGATTTGGCTTTATTATTCTACTGCGGAGCGGTTGTAATTATTTTAAGTTTATTACAGTCCACTTTAACTCTTCCAGGTATAGCTGGTATCATCTTATCTGTAGGTATGGCGGTAGATGCCAATGTAATTATCTTTGCAAGAATTCAAGAAGAATTAAATGCAGGGAAAACTTTAAGAGCTGCAGTGGATTCAGGTTTTAGTAAGGCGTTTTCTGCAATTTTAGATGGAAATGTAACCACATTAATTGCAGCCGGTGTATTATACTGGATAGGTACAGGGCTTATTAAAAGCTTTGCACAGACTCTGGGAATCGGTATTCTTGTTTCAATGTTCACTGCATTGGTAGTAACAAGAATTATTCTTAAACAGTTCGTTAATCTCGGGCTGAAAAATCCAAAACTATATGGTGCGAAATAAAGGAGGCCGAGAAGATGAATATTATTGAAAAACGCAAAACCTGGTTTACTATTTCAATTATTCTTATTTTAGCAGGACTATTGGCCATGCCAATCAATGCATTTATGGGGAATGGGATTTTAAATTTTGACGTTGAATTTATTGGCGGAACCGTAATGGAAGTTAACATTGGACAAGATTTTGATATCGCAAAGGATATTAAGCCCATTGTTGTAGATATCACAGGGGAAGAAAACCCTCAGATTACACGTTCGGGAGAACAGGGCGTAACCATTAAGACGAAATCTTTAGATTCTGCAACAAGAACAAAATTATACGATGTTCTAAAAGAAAAGTTTAATTTAGACGGAATGAATGATTTATTAAATGTAGATGATGTGTCTCCTACGATCAGTACGGAAATGCAGTTAAAAGCACTGCAGGCATTACTTGTGTCTTCCATTTTGATGCTTATATATATTACTTTCCGTTTTAAAGACTGGAGATTTGGTCTTGCTGCTGTGTTGCCATTAATACATGATGTGCTCATTGTATTAGCAGTGTATTCTATTGGACGAGTTCCAGTAAATAACTCATTTATCGCAGCGATTCTAACCATTGTAGGGTATTCAATCAATGACACCATCGTAATATTTGATAGAATTCGTGAAAATAAAAAGGTAGCGAAAAAAGGCGACTTAGAAGGATTAATTAATACTAGTGTATCTCAGACAATTGTTCGTTCAATCAATACTTCTGTAACAACTTTGCTTACCATAACAGTGCTGTATTTCCTTGGAGTTGCTTCCATAAAAGAATTCGCACTGCCATTAATTGTAGGGATTATTGCCGGTACTTATTCTTCAATCTTTATTGCCAGCCCCTTATGGTATGAATTTCAAAAGAAATCTATTTCTAAAACTGCGTAATCACATAAAAACATCACAAAGACCTGCCGGTTGGCAGGTCTTTGTGATGTTTAACGATTATTTCGCTTATTTAAAGCCGCTTGTCTCTCATTAGAATGTTTTAGAAAATCTTTTAGCATTTCTTCCAGACGGTCTTTATCGGAAGCAGCTGATTGAGCACTTTCAACAGGCTTTTTAGCAACAGCATCTTTCATAGAAAGCGAAATCTTGCCTGTTTGAGCGTCGATGGATACAATTTTGACTTTTACCTTATCTCCTACGGAAACAACTTCATTGATATCCTTTAGGAAACCGTGTGTAACCTGAGAGATATGGACTAATCCCTGGGTAGACTCATCCAGGGTTACAAAAGCTCCAAACGGTTTAATACTGTTAATTGTACCCTCTACAATTTGACCAACTTGATATTTACTTGACATATCAACACTCCTATATTTTATTGCAACTCCATTATAGCATATTCTACACAATTTTGGTACAAGAAAATCTCGTGGACTTTTTTTTGCTGCTTGGTTATAATAAAAGCTGCGATTATGGAGGGATAAAATGATTCAATCAAAAAATTTATGGGTGTATCGCGGCGCTAGCGAAGAACATTCAGATAAAACAGAAAAGTTGCCTGTTTCGCCATTAATGGCTAAAGTCTTAAACAATAGAGGCATTAAAAATACTGATGATATGATGTCCTTTTTACATCCGGATTATTCCAGACTTCATGATCCTTTTTTGCTAAAGGATATGGAAAAAGCAGTGGAGAGGATTTTAGAAGGTTTAGCACAGAAAAGAAAAATTACGATTTATGGGGATTATGATGTCGATGGAATTACCAGTACTTCAATTCTTTTTATGTTTTTAAAAGAAAACGGAGGCAATATAGACTATTATGTCCCGGATCGTATAGAAGAGGGCTACGGGCTTAATATAGATGCTATTAGAAAACTTAAAGATAGTGGTACAGAGATTATTATCACGGTGGACACAGGAATTGCAGCAGTCAATGAGGCAAAATTTGCGAAAGAATTAGGAATAGATCTTATTATCACAGACCACCATGAATGTCAGAGTGAAATTCCAGAGGCCTATGCCGTGATTGACCCGAAACAGAAGGAATGCGGCTATCCTTTTAAACTATTGGCTGGAGTTGGTGTCACTTTTAAACTCATTCAAGGATTGGCAAAAAAGCTAAGGGTTGAAAACAGTATTTGGAAATATATAGACATTGTTGCTATAGGCACTGTAGCCGATGTGGTTTCATTAGTGGATGAAAATAGAATCTTTGTTAAGAAGGGCTTTGAAAGTATTCCAAATACCTGGAATGTAGGTCTTAAGACGCTTCTTAGGGTGTCAGGATACAAAGGAGGTGCTATTACCGCGGGACTGATAGGGTTTGGTATAGCCCCCAGATTAAATGCTGCAGGTAGAGTGGGAGATGCAAAGAGAGGCATTGAGCTCTTTATTACCAAAAATGAAGAGACAGCGACATTTATTGCAGAAGAACTTAATGATGAAAACAGACGCAGACAAGAAATGGAACAAAGAATCTTAGAAGAAGCCCTGGAACTTATAGAAAAAGAGCTTGATATGGAAAACACTAAGGTTATTGTCGTTGCATCAGAAAATTGGCATCATGGAGTAATAGGAATAGCCGCCTCAAGAATCATGGAAAAATTCTATCGACCTACTATTTTATTATGTATAGAAGACGGAGTTGCAAAGGGATCGGCAAGGAGCGTATCAGGTTTTAATATTTTTGAGGCACTTTGTAGCAGCAGCCAGTTTCTCACAAAATTCGGAGGACATGAAATGGCAGCAGGTTTAACGATGCCTATAGAAAATATTAATGATTTTAGAATTTTTATTAATGAATATGCTAATAATATAATGGATGAAGAAACATTAATACCAAAAATCTATTTAGATGCGCATATTAAACTGGATGATATTAACCTTGATTTGGCCACGGAATTAGCATTGATGGAGCCCTATGGGGTCGGTAATCCTCAACCTTTGTTTTCTTTGGAAAGTGTCATTCAAAATATTCGTCCTGTAGGGAAAGAAGGAAATCATCTAAAGATTGCTTTTACAGATTCCAATAAGATAGTGAATGGTATTGGTTTTGGGTTAGGAGATTACAGCAACTATCTTAATTGGGGCCGTAAAGTTTCTGTTGCTTTTGCCCTGGAAATCAATAAATGGAATCAAGTGGAAGAACCTCAACTTTTAATCAAAGACTTAAAATATACAGAAGAAGATGAGATGAAATACAATTACTATTTGTCTTTATATCATTTATTTAAACAAATAGATATCAAACAAAAAGAAGCTACTATGGATTTAGATTTAGAATATAAACTTTCAACAGAAGATTTATTTGATGACAGAAAAACGATTCTCTTAGTGCATACCAAAACGAATTTGGTTAAGCTGCTAAAAGAAATAAAAAATCATCAAAATCTATTTAACAAAAAGCCAAAAGTTTGGTATACTAATTGTTGTGGCTCAAAAAGTGAATATGATATTGTTGTTAATCCTATCATTGAACACATTGATTTTAATTCATACGAGAAGGTGATTCTTTACGATCCATTATGGAGTCCTTCAGAATATAATTTGCTTAAGAAAAAAGTCAATATTCTGTATTGGGTTGAGAAAAGCTATACCATTCATCAGGATGAAATAAAAAAATTGATTCCTAATCGTCAGGATTTTGCAGCTTTGTATAGACATATAAAATTGCTCGAAACCTTAAATATTCGATCTGCATACTTAGACCATCTTTTGATGGAATGTAATAAAGCAGCGGATATGAATGAATTTAAACTGCTTTTATGTATGGATGTTTTTGAAGAATTAGGCTTAATACGCTATAAATTTGAGAGTGATACTGTATTTTTCCACCACCTTTCGAATCAAAAAGTAACTTTAGAGGATTCTAAAATACTTCAAAAAATGATTCGATGGGCAAAATATTTAAAAGAGAACCAGAGGGGGAAGTAGAATGGATTTAAAGCAGATTGTAAGAGATGTAATAGACTTTCCAAAAGAAGGCATTGTATTTAAGGATATCACACCTATTTTGCAAAGCCCTGAAGGGTTAAAAGCATCCATTGATCAAATGATGGATAAACTGGATGGAGTAGATTTTGATCTTATTATAGGACCAGAATCCAGAGGTTTTATTTTTGGCGTTCCTATAGCATACAACATGAATAAAGGGTTTATTCCTATACGCAAAAAAGGGAAATTACCTTATGAAACCGTTGAAAAAGAGTATGATTTAGAGTATGGGACAGCGACCATTGAGATGCATATAGATGCGATTAAGCCTGGTCAAAAAGTAGTTATTGTAGATGATTTATTGGCAACTGGAGGAACCTCCAAGGCGATTATTGATTTAATCGAACAAGTTGGGGGCGAGGTAGTCAAGCTTGTATATTTGATTGAATTAGAGTTTCTAAAGGGCAGGGAGATTTTGAAAGGTTATAGTGTAGAATCCATTATAAAATACTAAGTTGACGGAACGCATACATGCGTTCCATTATTTTTTATTGCACAGAAAATTCCACTGGATTTTCTATGCAATAAAAAGAAAAGTTTAATCTTTTGAAAAAGGAGAAGACTATGGAGATAAGAGTAATATATGAAGATGCACATATCATTGTGGTTGAAAAACCCCCTAAAGTACCCTCCCAACAGGATAAAACGGGAGATATGGATATGCTGAGCTTACTTAAAGGGGACTTAAAAAAGAAATATCCTGCTGCCAGAAACCCTTACATAGGGCTTGTCCATCGGCTGGATAGACCTGTTGGGGGACTGATGGTATTTGCAAAGACTAAAGATGCCAATGCAAAACTGTCTGAGCAAATGCAGTCGCATCATTTTAAAAAGGAATATTTAGCTGTAGTATGTGGAAAGCCAGGAGCAGACCATGAAGAATTAAGAGATTATCTTCTTAAAAATCAGGTAAAGAATATATCCAAAGTAGTTCCTCAAGGGACTAAAGGAGCAAAAGAAGCTATTCTTGAATATACCTATGTAAATAGTGTATATACACAGGAAACTCCTTTAAGTCTTTTAAAAATTGAATTAAAAACCGGTAGACATCATCAAATACGCGTTCAGTTGGCTAATAAAAATTTGCCTCTTTGGGGAGATACTAAATACAATCTAGTTTTTGTAAAGAAAAAAGAATGGACTCAAATTGCACTATGGGCATGGAAATTAACTTTTAACCACCCTAAAACCAATAAGGTATGTAGCTTTGAATTAAAACCGACGGCATATCCTTTTAGCCTTTTTAACATTTGATATTTACATGGAATGTTCTGACAGTTCAGTTTCTTTTTTTGAGAATGTTGCATTTATAGTAGAGAATGACTATAATAAAGGAAATATGTTTATATATAACGAATGGGGGAAAAATATGCCCGACGAAGCGATTTACCAAAAGTTAATACGCACAATTCAATCTTATCATCCCTCCAATGATTTATCGATGATTGAACGTGCTTATCATCTTGCCAAGGAAGCACATAAAAGCCAATACCGCAAATCCGGAGAACCTTATATCATACATCCATTGGAAGTAGCAGTTATTTTGGCTGAGCTGGAGCTGGATTTAGAATCTATAACGGCAGGAATTCTCCATGATATTATTGAAGATACCGACTATACCTTTGAAGATATATCAAGACTTTTTAGCGAAGAAATTGCCAGATTGGTAGAAGGCGTAACAAAGTTAGGTAAGATTGAGTTTTCTACCGGCAATAAAGAAATGGAAAAAGAAGAAATTCAGGCAGAGAATTATCGAAAGATGTTTTTGGCCATGGCTCAGGATATAAGAGTCATTCTGATTAAACTTGCCGACAGATTGCACAATATGAGAACCCTTCGCTTCATGTCCCCGGAAAAACAAAAAGAAAAGGCTTATGAAACATTGCATATATATGCGCCTTTGGCCCATCGACTGGGTATTTCCAAGATCAAAGTGGAGTTGGATGATTTAGCCCTTAGATATCTTGAACCGGAAGCTTATTATGACTTGGTGGGAAAAATTGCAAGAAGACGTATTGAACGGGTAGAATATATAGAAAAAATTATTGAACAGGTAAAGAAAAAGTTAGATGAAGCAGGTATTAAAGCATCCGTTGAAGGAAGGCCAAAACACTTTTTTAGTATTTATAAAAAAATGGTGGGTCAAAATAAAACCTTAGATCAAATTTATGATTTGTTTGCTATTCGAGCCATAGTGGATTCAGTTAAGGATTGCTATGGGGTGCTTGGTGTTATACATGAAATGTATAAACCGATTCCGGGAAGATTTAAGGATTATATTGCTATGCCCAAACCCAATATGTACCAATCTCTTCATACCAGTGTCATCGGCCCTGAGGGAGAACCTTTCGAGGTTCAAATTCGAACATGGGAAATGCATCGTACAGCAGAATATGGGATTGCTGCCCATTGGAAATATAAAGAAGGTAAAAAAGGAAGTAAAAACCATGATAAATCCCAGGACAAGACTGAAGAAAAACTGGCATGGTTAAGGCAGATTCTTGAATGGCAGAGAGAAATGTCTGATAATAAGGAATTTATGGATGCGCTTAGGCTGGATTTAGATATATTTAATGATCAGGTATACGCTTTTACGCCTAAAGGGGATGTTATCAGTCTTCCCTATGGTTCTACGCCAATTGATTTTGCTTATTCTATTCATAGTGCTGTTGGGAATAAGATGGTAGGCGCTAAAGCAAATGGTAAAATCGTTACGTTTGATTATCAGATAAAAAATGGAGACCGTATTGAGATATTAACCTCTCAAAATTCAAGAGGGCCTAGCAGGGATTGGCTCAAAAATGTAAAAAGTTCTCAGGCAAAAACTAAAATCAATCAATGGTTTAAAAAAGAATTCAAAGAGGAAAACATCATTCGTGGGAAAGAAATGCTTGAGAAAGATGCCAAAAGAAAAGGCCTCAATTTAAACGATTTATTAAAGCCGGAAGGAATTGAATCGGTTTTAAGAAAGTATGGATTTCAAACCTGGGATGCAGTTTGTGCGGCTGTAGGACATGGAGGCCTTAAAGAAGGGCAAGTTATTCATAGATTGTATGAGGAATATCAAAAAGAGCAGAAAAAGCACATAACAGAAGAGAATATTATTGTTCCTCAGGAAGAATCTAAAAAGCCTGTTAAAAAATCAAAAAGTGGTATAGTCGTAAAGGGAGTAGGAGATGTGGCGGTGCGCTTTTCTAAATGCTGCAATCCTGTTCCGGGAGATGAAATCGTCGGGTTTATTACAAGAGGCAGAGGAGTGTCCATTCATAGAACCGATTGCATTAATATTATTCATTTAGGGGATGAAGACAAAAATCGTTTAATTGATGCGGAATGGTATGTTGCTGAGCAGGATACGAAAAATAGAACCTATCAGACAGAAATTAAAGTAATCGGTGAAGACAGAATGGGTATGCTCATTGATATTTCGAGGGTACTTACAGAAGAAAAAATCCCCGTAAAGGCGCTGAATGCCAGAACGAATAAAAATAATGAATCGATCTTTAATATTACCATAGAGATTAGTGGTGTGCAGCAATTAGAGGTTATTACCAAGAAAATTAAGAATATACCTGGAATAAACGATATTATACGAGTGACTACCTAGGAGGTAAAGCATTGAGGGCAGTTATACAAAAAGTAGCTCATGCGAGTGTTAAAGTTGATGGAAATATTATTGGGGAAATTGGAAAAGGGTTGCTGGTTCTTCTGGGAATGCAGGAGTCGGATGATGAAAAAGTGATGGATTATATGATGGATAAAATCATTCATTTAAGAATTTTTGAAGATGAAGAAGGCAAGATGAACCTGTCTCTTAAAGATGTAGGAGGAGAGCTTTTGATTGTCCCTAATTTTACTCTATATGGAGATGCCAGAAAAGGGAAGAGGCCAAGTTATTCAAATGCAGCGCCTCCTGCTGTTGCTGAACAAATTTATAATAGATTTATTGAAAAAGCAAAAGCAACGGGTATTAAAGTAGAGCAGGGAAAATTTCAAAGCCATATGGAAGTGAATTTATTAAACGATGGTCCAGTAACCATTTTAATGGATAGTGATAAAAATTTTTAATGTAAGGAGAACCTGTATGATATTAAAAGTGCTTACCGTAGGGATGATGGGAGTAAACTGTTATATCATGGGAGATGAAACGAGCGGTAAAGGTATAGTAGTAGATCCCGGAGCAGAGGGAAATAAAATTATTGAAGCCATAAAGAACGAAAATTTAGATATAGAATATATTCTTATCACCCATGGCCATTTTGACCATATAGGAGCATTGGATAAGATTAAAGAATTTACTGGAGCAGAAGTTGTTATCCATGAGAAAGGAAATGAATATTTAAGTAATCCTAATCTTAATCTTTCTGGTGCGTTTGCCCATAGGGGATTTACAAAAACTGCCGATACATTTGTTTCTGACGGAGAAATCATTCAAGTCGGAAATTTATCTTTTAAAGTGATTCATACCCCTGGACATACTATGGATGGGGTAAATTATTATGAAGAGCATCATAAAGTTTTGTTTTCGGGAGATAATTTGTTTCAAAGCTCTATTGGAAGAACGGATTTCCCCGGTGGCAATTTTCATCTTTTAAAAAGCGGGATTAAGGATAAGCTTCTTGTTCTTCCCGAAGATGTTATAGTTTACCCGGGACACGGTGGCTCAACAACCATTGGTTCTGAAAAAAGAGAAAATCCATACTTCAGTGTAGATGGCTGGGATGTATAAATATGATTGATATAGAATTAATTGGACATGCATATCATTACGAAATAGAAAATATCATAAAGCCTTTTGAGGGTTATATTAAAGATGTAAGGATTAGAAGTATTTTAAGAGGTAATTTATGCAGAGCAGAAATTTATCAAAAGGATAAGCTTGTAGGATTTAAAGAAGAAGAGGGAAGCGATGATCCAAAGTACACCAAGCAGCTTTTGATTCGCACCCTTTACCGTACTCTTTGTGAATTTACCGGAGTAAAAATGCCCTGGGGATTTCTTACAGGCATAAGACCTACAAAAATTGTGCATGAAATGCTTGAGCAGAATATGCCTAGGGAAGAGATAAAAAAACGATTATTAAAGTTCTATGGTATCAGAGAAGATAAAGTGGAACTGATGATAAGAGTTGCGGAAAAAGAAAAAAGTATATTAGAAAAAAATCAAGAGAATGAGATTAGTGTCTATATTGGGATTCCTTTTTGCCCTACGAGATGCCTGTATTGCTCTTTTACTTCCTATGCCATAGACAATAGAGAAAAGCAGGTAGAGGATTATCTGAATGCCCTGGAAAAAGAAATCATCTTCGGTGGGAAGTATAGCAGCATTAAGAAGGTTAGGAGTATCTATATAGGAGGCGGAACGCCTACTTCTTTAAATGAAGACCAACTGGGAAGATTGTTAATGTTGGTGAATAAGCATTTTAATGTGAAAGATACAGAGGAATTTACCGTAGAAGCCGGGCGTCCTGATACGATTACTAAAAGAAAACTGGAGTTGCTTAAAGAATATCACGTCAACCGAATTTCTATAAATCCTCAAACTATGAATGAAGAGACTCTTATACGTATTGGTAGAAGACATACTACGGAAGACATTGTAAAAGTTTTTCATTGGGCAAGGGAGATAGGGCATCGCAACATCAACATGGATTTAATTGTAGGATTGCCCGGAGAAAGTCCACAGGATGTTAAAACTACTATGGAAAAGATAAAGACATTGGATCCCGACAGCATTACAGTACATACCATGGCGATTAAACGGGCTTCAAGGTTAAGAGAATCTTTAGAAGAATATACCTTGACAAAAGCTGAGGAAATAGAAGAAATGATATCCATTACAAGTCAGGGGGCCTATGAGATGGGTATGGAGCCCTATTATCTTTACAGACAAAAAAATATGCTTGGAAATTTTGAAAATGTAGGCTATTGTAAAGTGGGAAAAGAGTCGGTGTACAATATTGAAATCATGGAAGAAAAAGAAACAATCTTAGCCTTAGGGGCAGGAGCCATAACAAAAGTCGTAGATCCTAAGACCAATAGAATTGAGCGTATACCTAATGTTAAAAATGTTGAAGAATATATCAATCGAGTTGATGAAATGATCTTAAGAAAACAAAAGGGATTGAAAGACCTTGACAATGATTTTTAATGCGCATAAAATGTAGAATGAATGGTATGATAGCAATTAATTAAAGCGTTGAGAGGAAGAGTAGAATATTTGTTTTCTTTTACAGAAAAAAAAGCCCAGGCTGAGAGCTTTTAAAGAAAAAATATTCGAAGGACATCCTCGAGTGACAATCTGAAAATGGAGTAGGATTGTACGGTTTGTTACCGTTATAAAACTCTAAGAGGAATGCTATTCAAGCAGGGTGGCACCGCGGAAGAGATTTCCGTCCCTGACAAAATTTATTTGTCATGGACGGATTTTTTGTTGAAATGGCTTATAGAACGTTATAGAAGGTTATATCATTAAGGAGGAATTTATATGCTGACCAAAGCACATCGTGGAACGAAAGATTTATTTGGAAGTGAAGTTATTGCTTGGCAGGAAATGGAACAGATTATAAGGGAATTATGCAAAGATTTTGGCTACGGAGAAATCAGGACACCTATGTTTGAACATACAGAACTTTTCCAAAGAGGCGTAGGGGAGACAACGGATATTGTTCAAAAGGAAATGTATAGCTTCCAGGATAAAAAAGGAAGAAACATTACCTTAAAGCCGGAAGGAACAGCGGGAGCTGTCAGAGCTTATCTGGAACAAAAAATGTATGCGGATACTCAGCCTACAAAGCTGTACTATATTACTCCTGCTTTTAGATATGAAAAGCCTCAGGCAGGAAGAATGAGACAATTCCATCAATTTGGTATTGAACTTCTTGGGGCGGACTCTCCAACTGCAGATGTAGAAGTGATTACTGTTGCCGCAGAACTGTTAAAAAGAATGGGCATATCCAAGGTAAAATTACATATTAACAGTCTGGGAGGACCGGAATGCCGCAAGAAATATAATGAAAAGTTAAAAGAGTATCTTGGAGAAAACTTAAATCACCTTTGTGAAACCTGCAGAGAAAGATTTGAGAAAAATCCTTTAAGAATTTTAGATTGTAAAAATGAAACCTGTGGCAAAATTGTTGTCAATGCACCTACAGTATTGGATTCCTTAGGAGAAGAATGCAAACATCATTTTGAAATGGTGAAAACTTTATTGGATGAAATGGGAATAGAATATACCGTAGATCCGGGTATTGTAAGAGGCTTAGACTACTACACGAGAACCGTATTCGAATTTATTTCTACAGATATCGGTGCCCAGGGAACCATTTGTGGAGGAGGCCGATACAACAATTTAGTTGAAGAACTGGGCGGAGCTCCTACTCCGGCAGTAGGTTTTGCCGTAGGTTTGGAAAGATTATTGATGGTAGCAGAAGCTGAGAAAGGGAAAAAAGAATTCACTCCATCAAGAGATATTTTTATAGGTTCCATAGGAGAAAAAGCATTAATAAAAGCCCATCGTCTCGTATACCAGCTTCGCCAGGCAGGTATATCTGCAGAAGCAGATCATCTGGGGAAAAGTGTAAAGGCCCAGATGAAATATGGGGATAAAATAGGTGCAAAATATTCCATGATTCTTGGAGACGATGAAATCAATACCGGAAAATCTGTGATTAAGAATATGGAAACCAGAGAACAAACAGAAGTTGTCCTTAGTGATATTGTACAGGCAGTAAAAGGACTCATTGAATAAAACGGAATCATTAATTTATTATTTTGGACTATAGGAGGTTTATCATGGGAGAATCAATGGCAGGACTTAAAAGAACCCATTATTGTACTCAGGTCAAAGAAAATTTAATTGGCAGCGAAGTCGTTGTAATGGGATGGGTACAGAAAAGAAGAAATTTAGGAAGCTTAATATTTATTGATTTACGAGACAGAACCGGACTTTTACAAGTTGTTTTTGATGAAAATGATGTAGATGCTGAAGGCTTTAAGAAAGCAGAAACCCTTAGAAGCGAATTTGTTATTGCTGTAAGAGGGAATGTTCGTCAAAGAGAAAGCATTAATCCAAATATGGAAACAGGACATGTTGAAGTGATTGCAAAAGAGCTTCGTATATTGTCTGAGGCAGAAACCCCTCCTTTTGCCATAGAAGAAAACAGCGCGGTAAAAGAAGATCTTCGTCTTAAATATCGTTATTTAGACCTTAGAAGACCGGATCTTCAAAGCAATATCATGCTCCGACACAGGGTTGCTCAATCTGTAAGAAATTTCTTGGACAGCGAGGGCTTTTTAGAAATAGAAACGCCGATGCTTGCAAAAAGTACACCGGAGGGTGCAAGAGATTATCTTGTGCCCAGCCGTGTTCATCAGGGCAGCTTTTATGCTTTACCACAATCCCCACAAACTTTTAAACAACTATTAATGGTTTCTGGATTTGATAGATACTTCCAAATCGTAAAATGCTTTAGAGATGAAGACTTAAGGGCAGACAGACAGCCTGAATTTACTCAAATTGATATGGAATTATCCTTTGTACAGGTAGACGATGTTATTGACATTAACGAAAGACTGCTTCAAAGGGTATTTAAAGAAGCGATCAATGTGGATATTCCTCTTCCTATTCCAAGATTAACTTATCAGGAAGCCATGGACCGCTTTGGAAGTGACAAACCAGATATTCGTTTTGGACTTGAACTGGTAAATATTTCAGATGTAGTAAAGGATAGTGATTTTAAGGTATTCACAGATGCAATCGAAAATGGAGGAAGTGTCAGAGGCATCAACGCTAAAGGCTGTGGAAACTTCCCAAGAAAACAAATCGATTCTCTGGTTGAAGTAGGTAAAACCTATGGTGCCAAAGGTATTGCATGGATTGTTGTTAATGAAGACGGAACGCTCAAATCAAGCTTTACAAAATTTTTATCAGAAGATACCGTACAAGCCATTTTAAAAGCTATGGATGCTCAGAAAGGAGATCTCCTGCTTTTCTGTGCAGATAAAAATTCTGTAGTATACGATGCGCTTGGCAATCTTCGTTTAGAAATTGCAAAGCGCCTGGGATTAACCAAGAAAGATGAGTATTCTTTTGTATGGGTAACCGAATTCCCACTTCTTGAATGGGATGAAGAAGAACAGAGATTTGTTGCAAAACATCATCCTTTTACTTCGCCGATGGATGAAGATATAGAATTACTGGATACCGACCCTGGAAAAGTAAGGGCGAAGGCTTATGATATTTGCCTGAATGGAGTAGAAATCGGTGGAGGCAGCATCCGTATCTA
Source organism: Candidatus Epulonipiscium sp. (assembly GCA_012521175.1). GTDB lineage: Bacteria > Bacillota > Clostridia > Lachnospirales > Defluviitaleaceae > Defluviitalea. The sequence continues at coordinate 6,057 of JAAYMW010000052.1, read as the reverse complement.
TCAAAAGGATGTTCAGGAAAAAATGTTTGCAGCATTAGGATTTTCAAAAGAAGCTGCCTACGAGAATTTTGGATTTTTAATGAATGCCTTTAAATATGGAGTACCACCTCATGGTGGACTGGCATATGGACTGGACAGAATGGTTATGCTTATGGCACAGGAAGACAGCATAAGAGATGTTATTGCTTTCCCAAAAGTAAAAGATGCTTCCTGTCCAATGACAGAAGCACCAGGTACAGTTACCCAGAAACAGCTGGAAGAACTGGGATTAAAAATAGACATAAAAGAATAATAAAACAAAAGGCTTCGCGGCTGCGAAGCCTTTGCTTATAGCTGTAAAAATTCCTGGAAGATTTTATTAATACGATCGGCTTCTTCCTGAGTGCTCATTTCAGAAAAGATACGCAGAACCGGTTCAGTTCCGGAAAATCTGCAGATAATCCAGCCGCCGTTTTTGAAGTAAACTTTGAATCCATCCAGATATGAAACTTTCTCAACTTCAAGGCCGAAATCTGGAGCATTCTTTTCTTCAAATAGGAATTTTTGTAATTGCTCTTTACGTTCCTGTGTCATACGAAAATCCGCTTCACTCATAAAATAATTTCCATATTTGCTGTGTATATCATCCAGTATCTCAGACAGAGGCTTACCGATTACACTGTACATTTCGGTAAGCAGAGCACCGGCATATACCCCGTCCTTTCCACGAATATGCCCTCTTACGGTCAACCCTCCAGAAGATTCTCCACCGATAATTGCATCGGTCTCTTCCATTTTGGAGGAAATATGCTTAAATCCAACGGGAACCTCATAGCATACTTCTCCAAAATCCTCTGCCATTCTGTCCAGGCAGTGAGTAGTGGCAATATTTCTTACCACGCCTCCTTTCCATCCCTTAAACTCATGGAGATAATAATAGAGCAATACCAATATGTCATTGGGATGAATGAAAGTACCATTGGCATCAATTAAACCTATTCTGTCAGCATCACCATCGGTGGCAATACCAAGGTCATAGCCACCATTTACAACCAGTTGTGAGAGGCGGGTAAGAGTATCACTGTTAGGTGAGGGAAGTCTGCCGCCAAAAAGTGTATCATGTCGGCTATGGATAACTTCTACATTACAGCGGCATGTCATTAAAATCGTTTGAAGGGTTGTTCGGCTAACTCCATACATAGGGTCGAGAAGAATTTTAAGCCCTCTTTCTTTAATGGCTTCAATATTAATTAAATTTAGAATACTGTCTATATATGCATTTTGTGGATTGATTCTTTTAATGAGTCCTGCTTCGAGAGCCTTTGAAAAATCCATTCTGGAAATTTCAGATTTATTAATTTTTGCGATTTCATTTTCAATTCTATTGGTAACTGTTTCGGTAGCATCACGGCCGCCGGAGGTAAAGACTTTAACTCCATTGTATTCCGCAGGATTATGACTGGCCGTAACAGCAATGCCATAGGCGGCATTTTCCTCTTTTACCTGAAACATAATCATTGGGGTAGGAGCGTTAAAATCAATAAGATGCACAGTAATGCCTTCTGCTGCAAATACACTGGAAATCCACTGGGCTGCAAGATTGGATAAAAATCGTCTGTCATAGCCAATGATGACTGGCTTGTCCGACACTTCATCCTGAACAATCATTTGAGAAAGTGCTTTGGCGATTAACTCAAGGTTTTCCCTTGTAAAATCCTCACCTATAATTGCACGAAATCCACCTGTTCCAAATTTTATCATAATTATTCCTCCCACATAGCATTTTTTATTTGTGTCATTCTAACACAGCTATTTTTATAATTCAAGGTTCCTTGTTTTATGTTTAAAATGCATAAATATAAGATAAAAATAAGGATTTTTTATACAAGATGACCAAATCTTAAACAAAAGTTCATGTTTGTCACGTTGTATTTATCACTATTAAATGTAATAATTAATTTGTAAATTGTAATAATAAATTTATCAAAAAGCAACACAGATTCAAAAAAGAATTGGAGGAGATATGAATGAAAAAGGTTTTAAGTATGCTATTGGTGTTCATGATGTTGGCTACAACACTGGTTGGTTGTGGCAGTAATCAACAATCCACAGAAGAGCAGCCATCTGCTCCGTCAACAAGTGAAGAAACACCACAAACAGGCGATGATTCTAAACGTGTTACAGTTTATTCACCACACCCAGCAGACCCATTAAATGCCGGAATTAAAGAATTCCAAGAAAAAACTGGTATTACAGTTGACTTAGTTGCAGCAGGTACAGGGGAACTCTTAAAAAGAATCGAAGCAGAAAGTGCAAATCCTCTTTGTGACGTTTTCTGGGGCGGCGGTGCTGACTCTTTAGCAGCGTACACAGAATATTTCGAGCCTTTCGTACCGGAAGATATTGATAACATCGACAAAAATTATGTTGACCCAAATAATATGTGGACCGGTGAATCACCACTTCCAATGGTTATCATGTACAATAAGAAACTGGTTGCTGAAAACGATGTACCAAAAGGTTGGGGAGATCTTATTGATCCAAAATTCAAAGGACAAATTGCTTATGCAGACCCTGCAAAATCTGGTTCATCCTACACAATCCTGTGTACAATCTTAACTGCCTTTGGTAAAGATGACGGAAAAGGTTGGGAATTTATAGAAAAATTAGTTGCAAACTTAGACGGTAAAATTCTTGGATCCTCTGGAGATGTTTACAAAAAAGTTGCAGATGGAGAATATGCAGTTGGCTTAACCCTTGAAAAAGAAGCTATTAAATATGTTCAGGCTGGTGCTGATGTAGGTATTGTATACCCATCAGAAGGAACATCTGCAGTTCCAGATGGTATTGCATTGGTAAAAGGATCAAAGAACAGAGAAAATGCAGAAATCTTCTTAAACTTTGTATTAAGTAAAGAATGTCAAGGCATGATGGCAGCAGATTTTGGAAGAAGACCAGTAAGATTAGATACCAATCCACCAGAAGGACTTCCTCCAATGTCCGAAATCCCAATGGTCGATTACGATTTTGAATGGGCTTCTTCACAAAAAGAAGAGATTATGAATAAATGGAAAGAAGTTATCGTTCAATAATTAATGAAGAAAAAATATTAGAGTTCTAAAAAAGCATTATATACCGCGCAGGTGGGAAAAGGTATTTTCTTTTCATTGCCTGCGCGGCATTTATAAAAGGGAAATTACATTTTAAAGGAGCGAGAAGATGAGTCATACAGTTAAAATTGATAATGTGGTAAAAAAATATGGCGATTTTGTTGCTGTAAACCATATTTCATGTGATATCAAACAGGGGGAATTTTTTACTTTATTAGGACCCTCCGGTTGTGGTAAAACCACATTGCTTCGCATGATTGCCGGTTTCAACTCTATAGAAGAGGGAAAAATTTACTTTGATGATAAGGTGATTAATAATATAGAAGCCCATAAAAGAGATATTGGTATGGTATTTCAGAATTATGCAATTTTCCCTCATATGTCAGTATTTGATAATGTTGCTTATGGATTAAAAGCCCGTAAGGTAAAAAAAGAAGAAATTGCACCCAGAGTTATGGAAGCACTGAAATTAGTACAGATTGAAAATCTCAAAGATAGAAAACCCTCTGAACTTTCAGGAGGACAACAACAACGTGTTGCATTGGCCAGGGCAATTGTTATCCGTCCCAGTGTTTTATTAATGGATGAACCTCTTTCTAATCTGGATGCAAAATTGAGAGTCCAGATGAGAACCATCATTAAAAAACTTCAAAAAGATCTTAACATCACTACCATATATGTTACCCACGACCAGGAAGAAGCCCTTGCAATTTCTGACAGGATAGCAATTCTTAATAAAGGTAAAGTAATGCAGATAGATACCCCTGAAATGATTTATAAAAAACCACAGAATACATTCGTGGCAGGATTTATCGGCATCTCAAACTTTATGGAAGGGAAAATTGTTAAGATGGACGAGGATATGACTGCCCATGTACAACTGGATGCAGGTATGAAATTTAAGATGAAATTAAAAAAGAAAGTTGAGGGGAACATCAAGATTTCAGTACGTCCTGAACAATTCATTATCAATGATCCTTCCGAATATGGTTTGCAAGGAGAAATCAGTATGTATACTTTCCTTGGTGATTTTGCAAACTATGAGATTAAACTTCCAAATGGTCAAATTGTGGAAGCAAACGAATATACAAAAGACATTGATTTTGTACGTAAACAAGGTCAAAAAGTGAGTTTAACTTTTAATCCTGAAAAGATTAGTTTGTTTAACGAATCTGGAACGGAGGTGCTCTCATGACATATGAAGGCACTAAAAAGAATTCCTTAAAATTACGTTTGGACTTTTGGAATATTGTAAAGTGGTTATCCATTATACTATTTTTTATATTTCTTATCTATCCGTTCTTTTCTATTCTTTATCGCAGTTTTCTAACCAAAGATGGTGGTTTTACATTAAAAAATTATGTAACATTCTTTACTAAGAAATACTATTACAGAACTTTAAAGAACAGCTTGAGCGTTTCGTTTTTTGCTACGCTTTTTTCAGTGATTATAGGTCTGCCTATGGCATATGTTACAACCCGTTATAATATTTATGGAAAAAAATTAATTAATGTATTGATTATTATGTCTCTTATGTCTCCACCATTTATAGGAGCCTATTCCTGGATTATGCTGTTTGGAAGAAGTGGTTTTATCACAACCTTATTTAGTAAAATAGGAATTACTGTGCCTCCAATTTATGGCTTCGGTGGAATTGTACTGGTATTTACTCTTAAATTCTTCCCATATGTTTATTTATATGTTTCCGGTGCTATGTCCAGCATTGACAGATCTTTAGAAGAAGCTGCTGAAAATCTCGGCTCCAGTAAACTAAAAAGAATCTGGACAATTACAATACCAGTGATTATGCCGACCCTAACAGCAGGTGCAATCATGGTCTTTATGTCTTCTTTGGCTGACTTTGGTACACCGATGCTTATTGGTGAAGGTTATAAGGTACTTCCAGTTTTGGTTTATGAAGAGTATATGAGTGAAATGGGTGGTAACGCCAATATGGCTGGGGCGCTCAGTGTAATAATTGTACTATGCTCAACCACTGTACTTCTTATTCAAAAATATGCTGTATCACGAAAAAATTACGTAATGACTGCATTGCGTCCACCTATTGTGGAAGAGCTTTCTTTAGGAAAAAGAATTTTCTTAACTGCAATTTGCATGTTCATAGCCTTTGTAGCATTCTTGCCTCAAATCGTGGTAATCGTTACCTCTTTCATCAAAACGAACGGTCCTATTTTTGTAAAAGGTTTTAGTTTGGAAAGTTATCAAAAGATTTTCTATAAACTTTCTAAGAACATTACCAATACTTTCGTATACTCGACGATCGCAATCATTATTATGGTAATATTGGGAATGCTCATTTCTTATCTTATAGTTAAGAGGAAAGATAAAATTACAAATTTCTTAGATTTATTGATTATGTTCCCTTACGTTATTCCAGGTGCAGTTCTCGGTATCAGTTTATTGGTAGCATTTAACCAACCTCCTTTGATTCTTTCAGGTACAGCGACTATTTTGATTGTCGCATACGTTGTACGAAAAATGCCTTATACCATTCGTTCAAGCAGTGCTATGCTATATCAGATTGATCAGAGTATTGAAGAAGCATCGATCAACTTAGGAGTTTCTCCGATGAAAACATTCTTTAAAATTACTGCAAGGATGATGGCTCCAGGAGTAATATCAGGAGCAATTTTAAGCTGGATTACCAGTATTAATGAGTTAAGCTCCAGTATTATGCTGTATGGAGGTAAAACAGCAACCATTTCTGTAGCAATTTATACTGAAGTAGTTCGTGCAAGTTTTGGTACGGCGGCGGCTCTGGCATCTATCCTGACTATTGCAACTATTCTGTCCTTATTGCTGTTTAGCTTCATTAGTAAAGGTAAAGTATCTGTAATATAAAAGGAGTAGCCCTATGGTCTACTCCTTTTATGAACCTTGTGAAGTGGACGGGGATAATGAAATATAGTAAAATGAAAGAATAATTGAATCATTTATAAAAGAAAGG
>JAAYMW010000051.1 GCA_012521175.1 Candidatus Epulonipiscium sp. | reverse complement strand
GATTGTTTAAAAAAGCCGGAGCCCATGGAAAACAGGCTCTTACCATGGCTATGGGGTTTGGATGCAATGCAGCAGGAGTTGTTGCCTGTCGTATTATCGATTCTCCAAGAGAAAGACTGATTGCCACTTTAACAAATAATTTTGTCCCTTGTAATGGCAGATTCCCTACCCTTATTGCACTTTCCATGATACTTATCGGCACTTCTGTTCATTCTCCCTTTGCTGCTTTTTTGACTTCTGGCATCGTTATAATCATTGTATTGTCTGGAGTTGCAGTCACCTTTATTGTTTCCTTCATTCTATCTAAAACCTTGCTGAAAGGGGCACCTTCCACCTTTAATTTAGAACTACCTCCTTATAGAAAACCTCAAATTGGCAAGGTCATTATAAGATCTATATTTGACAGAACCTTATTCGTTCTTGGCCGTGCGATTGCCATTGCTCTTCCTGCCGGTGCAATAACCTGGCTGGTGGCCAATATAATGATAGGAAATACCAGCATTCTAAATCATATTTCCGATTTTTTAGATCCTTTTGGAAGGGCCATAGGATTGGACGGCATAATTCTTCTAGCCTTTATTCTTGAATTACCTGCCAATGAAATTGTACTCCCTATTGTTTTTATGAGTTATTTATCCAAAGGAGCGATGATTGAACTCAATGGCATTGAAGAAATGAGAAATATTTTTGTATCCAATGGGTGGACCTGGCTTACCTGTTTAAATGTCATGTTGTTCTCCCTCTTCCATTTTCCCTGTGGCACCACCCTATGGACAATCAAAAAAGAAACTCAAAGTTTAAAATGGACCATTGCGGCATTTATAATTCCAACACTTGTTGCAATCCTGGTATGTTTTAGTACCACCAGAATCGCCCATTGGTTTCATTGAATATAGTAAAACTCCGCACAAGAAAGAGTTTCGCTTGCGAAACTCTCGCGCCGAGCGCGGTCGGCAAAGCCGACAAAATACAATACGCGCGAGTGTGCATTCTGCCTGGAGGCATTTTTATTGCATAGGAAATTCAGAGGAATTTCCTATGCAATAAAAATGCACTTATGAAATAAATCTGCCAAAAAGAGATTTATTTATAAGTGCATCTTCTTTATAGCATGTCAAAAAAACTCATTTGATTGCTTTCAGGAATCCCTTCTAAGCATCCGAATTTCTTCAATAATTCTACACCGGAATTTCCAATTTTAGCCCTATTTTTTAAATCTTCTATGGAGCTAAAAGGTTTTTCCTGGGCTGCATTGTATATATTTTCTGCTGCAATATTCCCCATACCGGATATGCTGTTAAGAGGAGGTCTTAAAGCATCTCCTTCTACTAAAAATTTGGTAGCATGGGATTTATATAAATCAATCGGATGAAATTTGATACCTCGCTCATACATTTCCAGTACCAGTTCCAAATCATCATACATGTCCTTATCTTTGGGCGTTGCTTGATTACCCAAATCTTCAATTTCTTTCATCTTTGCTTTAACTTTTTCTTTCCCATAAATCATGTATTCTGCATCAAAAGCCTTAGCTCTAATGGTAAAATATGCAGCATAATAAGCCTTTGGCATATGCACTTTAAACCATGCGATACGGAAAGCCATCATAACATATGCCGCCGCATGGGCCTTAGGGAACATGTATTTAATCTTTCTGCAGGATTCTATGTACCATTCAGGTACATCATGTTCTCTCATCATTTCTTCGTATTCCGGCCATTTAGGATCTTTCAGGGCTTTTCCCTTACGTACTGTCTCCATAATCTTAAAGGCAGTGTTTGGCGGCAAACCTTTTTTAATCAAGTAAATCATAATATCGTCCCTGGTACATACTGCTTCACTAAGCGTCACGATACCCTGATCAATTAAGTCTTTTGCATTGCCAAGCCATACATCGGTACCGTGGGAAAGTCCTGATATACAAATTAAATCAGCAAATTGTTTGGGCATGGTATCCAGAAGCATTCCTCTTACAAATTTTGTACCAAATTCTGGGATTCCAAAGGTTCCTACCTTAGAATTAATCTGCTCAGGAGTTACCCCTAAAGCTTCTGTAGATGAAAAGATGGACATAGTCGCCTTATCATCCATAGGAATGGTTAAGGGATCTACTCCGGTTATATCCTGAAGCATTCTAATCACTGTAGGATCGTCGTGTCCCAGTATATCCAGCTTGAGTAAGTTTTGGTCAATAGAGTGATAATCAAAATGGGTTGTAATAATATCTGACTCTGGATCATCAGCAGGATGCTGTATAGGACAGAACTCGAAAATTTCTCTTCCCTTCGGTACAACAATAATTCCCCCCGGATGCTGTCCGGTAGTTCTTTTGATACCGGTACATCCTTTTGAAAGTCTGAGTATTTCAGCCTTATTGACCTTCATATTCTTTTCTTCAAAATACTTTTTCACATAGCCAAAAGCTGTTTTTTCGGCTATGGTACCTATGGTTCCCGCCTTAAAAGTTGTCCCTTTTCCAAAGATGACTTCTGTGTATTTATGCGCCCTTGCCTGATATTCTCCTGAGAAGTTTAGGTCAATATCCGGCTCTTTATCCCCGTTAAAACCTAAGAAAGTTTCAAACGGAATGTCTATACCGTCCTTCGCCAATTTTTCTCCACAAACAGGGCACTGCCTATCAGGCAGGTCAAAGCCGTTTTTATAGCCATAATCGGTAAAATCCGAATACTTGCATTTTGGACATCTGTAATGGGGCGGCAGGGCATTTACTTCTGTTATACCGGTCATATAGGCTACAAAAGAAGAACCAACAGAACCTCTCGAACCAACAAGATAACCATCTTCATTGGATTTCCATACCAGTTTTTGCGCAATAATATACATTACTGAGAAGCCATTTTTGATGATGGAATCCAATTCTTTATCCAACCTCTGCTGTACGATTTCCGGCAAAGGATCCCCATATAATTCATAAGCCCTGCCATAAGCAATGTCTTTAATGGTCTGTTCACAGCCCTCTATATGAGGCGGACATTTTTCAGGAGAAATAGGACTGATCTGTTCACACATATCCGCTATTTTGTTAGTATTGGTAACCACTACTTCATAGGCCTTTTCAGCTCCCAAATAAGAAAATTCCTCCAACATCTCTTCAGTAGTTCTTAAATACAGGGGCGGCTGTGTATCTGCATCTTTAAATCCTTGTCCAGCTTCCAGGATGCGCCTGTAGATTTCATCTTCAGGATCTAAGAAATGAACGTCTCCTGTTGCCACCACTGGTTTGTTTAACTTTTCTCCCAGGGCAACAATTTGACGATTGATTTCTTTTAGAGTTTCTACACTTTCTACCTGTCCTTCTCTTATTAAATAGTCATTATTGCCTAAAGGCTGGATTTCTAAACAATCATAATCCTGTGCAATTTCTTCCAGTTCCTCATCGGATTTTCCAAGCAGGATTGCCTGATAAAGCTCTCCTTCGCTGCATCCGCTGCCCAGTATTAAACCTTCAGAGTACTTTTTAAACATGCTTTTTAAGATACGGGGCTTTTTATAGAAATAATCTATATGCGAATAGGAAACAAGCCTATACAGGTTTCTTAAACCTGTATAATTTTTTGCCAGAATAATCGCATGATAGGTTTTAAGCTTCTTATATTCTTCTTTTTTAAGCTGCTCGTCGGAAGAGTAAATTTTTTCGATATCCGCCAGGGTTTTTACTCCTTTTTCTTTTAGCATATCCAGCATGATATTAAAGACTTTAACCGTCGTATCTACATCATCCAAAGCTCTATGGGCGACCTCTACTTTTATGCCAAGATTTTTTGCGATTTTCCCGAGTTTATAAGTTTTATAGTCTGGGAAAAGTTCATGGGCTAAGGTTAATGTATCTATGTATGTAAAATCAAAGTCATATCCTAAAACCTTTGCATTATGTTTTAAAAATCTAATATCAAAAGAAGCATTGTGGGCAACTAAAACACTGTCCTCTATAAACTCCAGAATTTTAGGAAATACTTTGTCTATGGTTTCTGCATCCTTTACCATATCGTCTGTTATGTTGGTGACTTCCACTACTCTTAGCGGAATTGGCTTTTCAGGATTTACAAAGCAGCTAAATTGATCAATCACCTTACCGTCCTTTAGCTTCATAATACCTATTTCAGTAATCTTTTCGGTTTTCGGTGAGAATCCCGTGGTTTCCAGGTCCAATACACAGTAGGTGGTATCAATGCTTTGTCCTTTATCATTTGTAACAGAAGGCTTTTTATCCGGTGCCAAATATGCCTCTACCCCGTAAATTACTTTCATATCGGGATTATCTCTTCCTAAAAGCTTATGAGCTTCAGGGAAGGCTTGTACAACACCATGGTCTGTAATGGCAATGGATTTCATGCCCCAGCTCATCGCTCTTTTAATTAAATCGGAAGCACTGGTCATGCCATCCATTTGACTCATTTGGGTGTGCATATGCAGCTCTACCCTCTTCTTCTCTGCATTATCCACTCTTTTAACCTTTTCAAAACCTTCTGTTTCCACAATAGTATGGGCAACGAGTTCAATCTCTCCAGAAAAATTGCTATATCCCGAATTTCCGGCAACTCGAACCCCTTTTGCTTTTTTAAGCCTTGATAATACTTCTTCTCCTGCTTCGGGTTTACAAAATGCCTTACAGGTCATAGAACTGGAACCATCATATAAATCAAAGGAAATTAATATTTTCCCACTTTTTAGTTCCTTTGATTCTATATTAAATATTTCTCCCTCTATGGCTATTCGGCCTTCATCGGGAGTAATATCAACGATTTTTATAATTGGATCTTTAATTTTAGAGTTTCTTCCTAAAATTAAAACTGGGTCTTCTTTTGTATCTGTGGACTCTGATGGCGTATTAGAAATATTATTGCCTGGGGTACGTGTGATTTGTTCTTGAATGAGTTGAAGCGTCTTAACCTGATTATCCTCGCTGATACGTTTTAATTCTTCTTTTGTTACTTTATCAATAAATTCAATCTTATATTCTCTGCCGTATAAAGACTTAATCACCTTATTGATTTTTCTATCATAACCCATGGAATGCAAAAAATGCGACAACGCAATATTAAGATTAAATTGTATCGTATTCTCCACTACTTCAATTTCATAATTATCTATAATGGCTTTTAAAACAGGATGTTCATCTCCCATGGAAAGAATAATATAATCTATCTGGTCTTTGAGAGGTTTTTTACTTGCTCCCTCCACATAGCTTACAATGACTTTTGAATCATTTAATGCAAATCTTTTCTTGAGAAATTTATTAAAATACTCAAGTTCTCTCTTCCCAATGTAATTATATGCATTGAGCTTCATTTCTAAAGCCTTTGTGTCTTTTCTTATGACTACCTCTTCTAAAATGGCAGTATTGATATTTCCTTTAGATGGATAATCATTAAAAATTTCGTTTATTTTTTTCATAGCACCCTTAACCCTCTTGCAAAATATTTCTGTATTTTATTATTATACTCGATGTACTTATTATTTGTCATATAAATATTTCATAAAAATATTTTAATAACATACACGAGTTATTTTATAAAGTTATTGTGGTTGTTCTGTAAATATATATTCTTCCTTTTGTATTTTATAAAACGCATCATATCTCTTTTGAATATCAGGGTTTTCTTTCATAAAATGAACAAACTTTTCTATGGCCTGTATGGTTGAAAAGGATAAATAGTGTTCCATAGATTCTGCTTCTTTTTCAATATCTGAAGAGGTTTTAAGAACTGTTAAAAAATCTTTCAGCAATTGATTTCTCTGAACCAAAAATCTCCCTTCAAAAACACCTTTTTCTGTTAATTTAATCGCTTCATAAGGTTGATAAATCACATATCCTCTACTGCTTAATTTATGTAAAGCCTTGACTACAGAGGGCAGAGAAACATCTAATACCTGTGCTATATCTGACACACGAATTTCATTAATCTTTATAGACAATCTATACATTTCTTCTAAGTAATCTTGCAAACTCGGGGATAACATAGTCTGATCTTCTCCTATCTTTTTTGTTCACAACAAGTATATTCTAAAACTTATTCATATATTACATTCTTTTATTTCAGTTGGAGACGAACTTTGTTCTCTTTTATAAAACCAAAGAAGTATATTGTAATTTCATAAAAAATTATCTGCCATATCTTTAATTGACATAAATAATGCCTCATATTACAATAGATTAAGATAGATATTAGAAAACGATTGGAGGACTTTTGATGTCTGATTTTGTGATCTTATCTGACAGTTCCTGTGATCTGCCGGATTCTTTGCTTAAAGAATATAATATAGAACTTGTTCCATTTTATGTATCTTTTGATCAGACTACCTATTATAAAGAAAGATTTGAATTAACGATTAGAGATTTTTACAATACATTAAGAAAGCAAAATGTATTTCCTAAGACATCTCTTCCTTCTGTAGATGATTATATGAAAATTTTTACAAGCCATATTAAAGACAATAAAGGCATTATCTGTTTTTGCCTTACATCCAAATTCAGCGGTTCCTATCAAGCAGCTGTAAATGCTAAAAATATTCTCCTGGAAGAATATCCGGAGGCTAAAATTGAAGTCATTAATTCTATTCAAGCCACTGCCGGGCAAGGGCTTGTTGTTCTTCAGGCAGCTAAGATGAGAAAAGCCGGATACTCTATGGAAGACATCGTAAAGAAAATCGAGATTTTAAAAGAAACTGCCAGAATTACTTTCTTTGTAGATACTCTGGAGTACCTGGAAAAAGGTGGACGTATCGGAAAGGTTAGTGCTCTTATCGGCGGTGTTCTAAATTTTAAACCTCTTATCGTCGTAAGAGAGGGAGAGCTTATCCCCTATGGAAAAATTCGTGGAAGAAAAAAAGCTCTTAAAAAAATAATAGAAATGGCGGAAGAAATTATTCAAGATGATTTTGAGAGCTATGAATTCTGTATTGCACAGGGAGATTGTATTGAAGAAGCCGAGACTCTTAAGAGTATGGTTGAAACAGAGTGGAATATCAAATTAGAGCTTCCATTTTTTGAAATCGGTACTACCATCGGAACCAATACCGGCCCCGATGCCATAGGAATTTGTTTTATCAAAAAATATGACCGCATATAAATTCAAAAAGAGACTATCTGATGTCAAATCTGATATCAGATAGTCTCTTTTTATTATTTTGAATACCATTCAATGATTAATTGTGTATCAATTTGAATAGGAATGTCTTCAATATTGGGAACAGAAACCAACGTTCCACTGAAATTATCTATATCTTTTGAGATATACGGAAGATTTACGTCTTTATTTGCTTTAAAATTATCCACAAATAACTGTATTTCACGGGATTTTTCTCTTAGTTCTATTTTATCCCCTACAGATACAATATAAGAAGGAATATCTACTTTTTTACCATTTACGGCAATATGCCCGTGATTGACCATTTGTCTTGCCTGACGCAGCGTACTTCCAAATCCCATACGATAGACTAAATTGTCAAGTCTGCGTTCTAGTAGTTTAACCAATGCATCTCCTGATACATCATCACTCTTAATTGCTTTATACACATATTTACTAAACTGCTTTTCTAATACGCCGTAGTAAGCTTTTAATCGTTGTTTTTCTAAAAGCTGCATTCCATAGTAAGATAATTTTTTGTCTTCTCTGCTTTGTCCGTTTCCTGCCCGTTTCATTGCTTTAGGATGCCCGACTACATTTAAACCTAAGCGTCTGCAAAGCTTAAAACGAGGCTGTCTCATTCTTGCCATCTTTTCCCTCCATAAAAATTATCAGATTTGCCGCGATAATTTTATGCCGAATCTATTATAACACAAAAGAAAGAAATTGAGAATAGTTTTTATTTACAAATCTTTATCAGGTTTATTTCTTTATACTTTCTTCTAATTGCAAGAAAGCTTTTTCAAGAATACTTCTCGGACAAGCAATATTCATCCGCTGAAAACCTTCTCCTTCTCTGCCAAACATTGTCCCCCCATCCAGCCATAGCTTCGCTTTGTTGACTATTAAATCTTCCAGTTCTACTTCACTTAAATTAAGCTCTTTAAAATCCAGCCAAACAAGATATGTCCCTTCTGGCTCTACCAGCTTAATCTGAGGCAGTCGCTTGGTAAGAAAATCTCTGATAAATTCTAAATTGCCCTCTAAATATTCATTTAATTCCTCAAGCCATGGAGCACCGTGTTCATATGCTGCCTGACAGGCAACAAGTCCCATGGTGTTCAGTTGACTGTATCCGGTCCGCTTCATTGCTTCTTTAAATTTATTTCTAATCTCTCTATTGGGTATAAAAATATTAGAAACCTGCAATCCTGCAAGATTAAAGGTTTTGCTTGGAGCTGTACAAATAATGGAGTGATTAAGATATTCTGGCTTTAAACTTGCGAAAACAAAATGCTTTATACCTTTATAGGTAAAATCCCCGTGAATTTCATCAGATATCACGATAACATTATGTTTTACACAAATATCCCCAACACGGGTTAATTCTTCTTTGGTCCAAACTCTTCCGACAGGATTGTGAGGACTACATAGTATAAATATTTTTACTTTATGCTTTATAATCTTCTTTTCAAAATCATGAAAATCCATATGATATTTCCCATTTTCATAGACAAGAGGATTATTAACCAGTTTTCGCTGATTTGCTATAATTAATTCAGAAAACGGATAATATACCGGAGGCTGAATCATTACTGCATCTCCTTTATCCGTAAGAGCGCGAATTGCAGTCGCAATGCCATAAACCACCCCGGGAGTTTTTACAAGCCATTCCCGTTTTATCTTCCAATCAAATCTCGTTTTGTACCAGTTATAAACTGAATGAAAATAATCTTCTTTAACCTCAGAATAACCGAAAATCCCATGTTGTACTGCTTTTTGAAGTGCCTCTATAACGGATGGAGGAGTCCTGAAGTCCATATCTGCAACCCAAAGGGGAAGAATATCTTTAGGTTTGCCTCTTTCTGCGGCAAAATCATATTTTATGGAATTGGTATTTTTTCTATCAATAATTTCATCAAAATTATACGTCATGTTAATCTCTCCTATCTAAATCCATACGAAGATAAGGATTACAAATCTATACTAACTTAAAGCCTGTTGCAAATCTACAATAATGTCATGAATATTTTCTAGTCCCACCGATAGGCGTAATAATCTTTCATCAATGCCCTTGGCTTCCCTTTTTTCTTTAGGAACATCTGCATGGGTCTGTAGCATTGGATAAGTAATAAGGGTTTCTACTCCACCAAGGCTTTCTGCATACAGCACTAATTTTACCCTGTTGAGTAATTGTATTGCTGTGTCTTCACTATCCACTTTAAATGAAATCATTGAACCAAAACCTCTTGCTTGTTTCTTAGATATTTCATAGCCAGGATGAGACGGCAAACCAACATAATAAACGGATTGAATCTTAGGATGATGCGTTAGCCAATTGACCAGGTACATTGCGTTCTCCTGTTGCTTTTCCATTCTAACGGCAAGGGTTTTGATTCCCCTTATCATAAGCCAACTGTCAAATGGAGAAAGACATGCCCCTGTGGTTTTATGAATGAAACGTAATTTTTCAGAAAGTTCTTCTGTCTTGGTAACTATAAATCCTGAAAGCGTATCATTATGACCTGATAGATATTTTGTGCCGCTGTGGATAACAATATCAGCGCCCAAATCAATGGGATTTTGAAAATATGGAGTTAGAAAAGTATTATCCACAATCAGAAGAAGATTATTTTCCTTTGCTATCTTAGATATCGCAGCAATATCTGTCACTTGCATCATTGGATTGGTCGGTGTCTCTATGTAAATGGCTTTCGTTTCCTTTTTAACCTGCTTGATTACTTCAGAAACGTCGGAAGTATCTACAAAACTAAATGAAAGCCCGTTTTTCATTGAGATGTAATGAAAAAGTCTGTGGGTACCTCCATATAAATCATCCGAGACAATAATATGGTCCTCAATTTTAAAAAGTTCCATTAAAGCACCAATAGCAGCCATTCCGGTAGAAAATGCAAGAGCATCTGCACCCTTTTCAAGTTTAGCCACTATTTTTTCAAGCTGTTCTCGCGTTGGATTTTGTAGTCGGGAATAGTCATACCCAGTACTCTCTCCAACACCGGGATGTACAAAAGTCGCTGCCTGATAAATAGGTACTGTTATAGAGCCGGTACAGTGCGTGTTATCCTCTGCTCCGTGAATACAAAGAGTAGTAATATTCATTATAACGCCTCCTGTCCAAATATAGTATAAGAAAAGCGGCTGCCGCCGCCCCTTAAACTATTAAAACGAACAATTCACAGTATTCCGATAAATTTTAATTATAATATAAGATTTTTTCTCATCTGTCAAGGGATATTTTTTCATCGATAATTTGATACCCTAGGGGATTTTTATTACATAGGAAATTCAGAGGAAGTTCCTATATAATAAAAAAGTCTGCACAAACTGCAGACTTTGTCGTTGATCTCTATTAATATTTTTTATTCAAATCTATTTTGTTGATATAGTCGTCTTTACCTTCAATATACGTTTTTAAATTATGCTCAAAAATTGGAACTGCCCGATTCATATACATATTGGATAAGCCAGAAATATGCGGTGTAATATATACATTATCCATTGTCCACAAAGGATTGTCTTCTGGCAAGGGTTCTTTTTCAAATACATCGAGGGTTGCTCCTCTTATCATATTGTTTTGAAGCGCATCTATAAGTGCTTTCTCATCTACTGTTGCACCTCTTCCGATATTAATAAAGTAAGCAGAGCTTTTCATGCTTTCAAATTGCTCTTTTCCGAATACTTTTCTAGTTTGATCTGTTAATGGGAGGGTATCTACAATATAATCTCCCTTAGCTAAAGCTTTATTTAATTCACCGATTGGCAGGACTTCATCAAAGTAATCCACAGATTTTCCACTGGTATTAACACCTATGGTTTTCATATCGAAGGCCTTCGCCTTTCTTGCAATTTCTTTCCCAATGCTGCCTGTTCCAAGAATCGTTATAGTTTTACCATATATTTCTTCAAACTTCACCGTTCTGTTCCATATTTTATTTTTTTGCTGCTCGTAAAATCTGAAAGCATCAATACGATTATTCAGAATGACAGCCATTACATATTCGGCAATAGGTATTCCATGAATTCCTGTAACATTAGTTAAAAGAATATTTCTCTCTTTTAATGTTTCAAAGGGCAGCATATCTATCCCTGTAGACATGCATTGAAGCCATTTTAAATTTTTCATTTTTTGAATGATATCTGCTGTCGTATCAAAGCCAAAAGTCACAAAAACCTCTGCATCTCTTAAATGGTCACCAGCCTCCACAATATCTTTGTACATATAAAATTCAATGAAACTATATCTTTTCTTTAAAGCTTCTACATTCTTTTCGCCAATATCAACAGATGATAGTATTTTCAATGGATGATGCCTCCTTTGTAAATGATTGTTCGCCTTTCTTCCAGACGATAGTACTAGACCATTGTTTATTATTCTCAATAATTAAATGAGTTAATTTCATAATTTCTAACCCTTGAAATCAAAGGATTAGAAAAGGGTATAAAAAATAGTTTACCCCAATCCGATAAATAATTCGTC
>JAAYMW010000217.1 GCA_012521175.1 Candidatus Epulonipiscium sp. | reverse complement strand
TCTTCTGTCGCCTTACGTCTTCTGCCGTTATCCTTGCAAGGGGCGTCTTATTGCGGTAGGCCACCGACAGGATCGACTGGACATACAGCGTCTGTACGTTTATGCCGGAGCAGTTTCCGTTCAGGTCATATTCGGGAATGCCGTACCTTTCTTCGAGATCTCCGTCAAACAAAGGAACCATGCCGGATATCCTTTCGTATACGTCGGAAGACCTAAAATCGCCGGCAAACTTAAATATCGAAGCAAACGTCGGCCTTTCCGTGCTCGTCTTGGTCCAGCCGGGATCGGGTATGTGCGCGACTTCCATGCAGGCAGCTCTGTCTAAAGGAGACATCTTGTCAAGGCATTCCGAGACCGCCCTTATGACGTCCAGATTGAAGTTCCTTAACAGAAAACTGCATACGGGGACGGTACGGGCATAGTTTCCGGATTCGGGAAGCCTGTCTGCAACCGCTTTGAACCAATCCTTGTAGGCCTGCATAAGGTCGGGACTGATCTTTACATCACCAATCCTGCAGGGATAGATTATCTTCGGGATATCCCTTTTGGTTATATCCTTCCCGCCCTGCAGCTTATTTATGTATCTCTTCATCTCTTGATTTGTTATCATCTCTCTATCTCCATCCAGTCGTCATCTTCGACTATTTCTTTCTTTTTTTTCATGAGACAGCAACGACACAAAAACTCTCCCATCCTGTCATAAATCACGTCCACGGATGGCAATTCTTCGCACAAAGCCTTAAACAAACCGGCCCGAAAAGCTTTTTCGAAAAATTCTTCCGGAGAGACAGAAAGAACGCCCTTCAATTTCTCTTTATCCTTGGGATAGACCAGAATAACCTGATTTTGAATGTCGGGATTTTCATTCTCCGCTTCCACGTTCAATACCGG
This sequence comes from Candidatus Epulonipiscium sp., assembly GCA_012521175.1. Classification (GTDB taxonomy): domain Bacteria; phylum Bacillota; class Clostridia; order Lachnospirales; family Defluviitaleaceae; genus Defluviitalea. The sequence goes on along the minus strand of JAAYMW010000217.1, from coordinate 886 downwards.
TATATTCATCTTATGGGCTATGGAAATAACGGTCAAAAAATACTGCAGTAACTGCAACTTTTTATTTGAATTTAAACCATCGTTCGAAACGGAAGACAGAAAACGAGATATTATTCGATCTTCATCATAAAAAATTTTTCCCAAATACCCAAAATAATATTTTCTCCCTTCAAACAAAGGAACCATACTTGCCACATCTCTGTATGGTTCCGTAAATCTCAAATCTCCAGCCCACTTCGGATAAAACAATTCTGCGTTATCGCTCCAGCCTTTTAAATATCCCGCCTGAGATGCTCTGTCAATGACCGACATCTTATTTATACACTCGCAAATAAGGTCGATAAAAGTTTTATCACAAACGGAATTGAAAATAAATTTATTGATAGGAATGGTCTGAACATAATTGCCAAATTCAGGAAGTCTCTTCAAGACCGCCTTGAACCAATCTTCGTAAGCATTGGAAAGACGGAAATTATTGAGATGATATTTGCTGAAATTTCGCCTTTTGCCATTGTATCGGGACCTTATGCTTACGGCTTCCTTTTTCGTTATGTCCTTCCCATCCTGCAGTTTTTTTATGCATTCCCTGAGTTCACGCGCGCTTATAGGCATATTCGTCTACCTTTTCGATCTCTTTACCGTGCTTCTTTATGATCGAATCTACCTGTCTCACGACGTTTTCCCAGCTCTCTTCTCCGAGTTCCACGGCATCCAGCATCTCTTCGAGCTTCGCCGTGAAGTTCACGTCCGCTATCTCGGGAAATCGCTCCCGCGCCCACTCCACTACCTGCCTGCCGAGATCGGTCAGCACGTATTTTCCCTTGTCCTTCTTCACGTACCCGCGCTTGAACAGCGTATCCTGTATGGCAGCATACGTGGAAGGCCT
>JAAYMW010000050.1 GCA_012521175.1 Candidatus Epulonipiscium sp. | reverse complement strand
GCTTACGCCACTGGATATTGAATCACAGGAGTTTAGAAAAAAGCCGTATGGTTATTCTATTGAAGAAGTAGATAAGTTTTTAGATGAAGTTATTGAATCCTATGAAAAAATTTATAAAGAGAATATTGAATTAAAAGATAAAATTTCTATGTTAAATGAAAGTATTCAACATTATAAAGCTTTGGAACAAACATTGCAGAATACATTAATATTAGCTGAAAAAACTGCTGAAGATACTAAATCTGCGGCTTATCAAAAAGGCGAACAAATAAGAAAAGAAGCTGAAATAAAAGCCAATCAAATCTTGGAAGAAACTCAGCAGGAAGTGTTTAGAATCAATCAGGAAATTGAACGGTTAAAAAATCAATATTCTTCATTAAAAATTCAGATGAAACAGATATTACTAACGCAGTTGGAAATATTAGAAAAGTCTGTGTTGTATAAAGAAGACGAAGAAACAACCAATCACAAATCTAACGAAGAAGATGAGACGATTAGAGACGAGGATGCAATATGAATAAAATTTTGGTAAATCCCTCTTCATCATCATATCCAATTTATTTTTCTCAGAATTTTGAAAATCTTTTAGAGGCATTAAGTCAACATGGTTTGTTTAATAGAAAGGTATGTATTATTACAGATTATACCGTAGATTACTATTATGGTAATCCATTGATGAATGTCTTAAAAAGAGAATATGATAATGTATATAAGTTTATCTTTGAACCTGGAGAAGAAAACAAGAATCTCAATACCATTCAGGACATATATAAATTCTTTATTGAACATCATTTAGACAGAAATTCCCTTATCTTTGCTTTAGGTGGAGGCGTTACAGGAGATATGGCTGGTTTCGCTGCCGCCACATATATGCGAGGTATTCCTTTTGTTCAAGTTCCTACAACTCTTCTTGCACAAGTAGACAGTAGCGTTGGAGGCAAGGTTGGTGTTGATTTTCTACAACATAAAAATATGATTGGTGCTTTTTATCAACCAGCCTTTGTTTATATCAATTTAAGTACATTAAAAACACTCCCTACAAAACAGTTGTCTTCAGGAATGGGAGAAGTGATTAAGCACGGATTGATCCTTGACGACAATTATTTTTCATTTGTTGAATCTTCAACAGATTCAGTTTTTGATTTAAATGAAACCATCTTAGAAAAAATCATTCAGCGTTCTTGTGAATTAAAAGCATCTATTGTATCGCAGGATGAAAAGGAGCTTGGATTAAGGGAAATTCTGAATTTTGGACATACCATAGGTCATGCAATAGAAACTCTTTTAAACTTTGAGCTTTTGCATGGAGAATGTGTTTCATTAGGAATGGTAGGTGCAGCATATTTATCTTATAAAAATAATTTGATTTCATGGGAAAGTTTAAAGAGAATAGAAAAAGTCTTACAAGCTTATCATCTTCCTATTAGGATTAAACAATTGGAATCTGAAAAGATTTATCAGCAAATGTTATTAGATAAAAAAGTTAAGAATAATAAAATTACATTTGTCCTATTATCGTCCATAGGAAATGCTATAAGGGTTGTAGATTTAACAGAAGACATGATCCAATCATCCATTTCTTATTTAAAAAGCGACGTGCAGTAAAGCACGTTTTTTTTGCTTTAGTTTCCATTATGGTTTTATAGAGTATTGCAAAACCTATATAGAGAAACTAAGAAAAGAAATGGAGGAAATACAATGACCAAAGAACAACTTCAAGAAATTAAAAATTATTTAATTCAAGAAAAGGAAGAAGCTGAAGAAGAATTAAAGAGAATGGAGGAGTATGGTCCTCAGGGATCACTTCTTGAATGGAGCGATGAATTGTCTTCTTACGATAATCACCCGGCAGATCTTGGCACTGAAACTTTTGAAATGGAAAAACATAGGGCTTTAAATAGTCATCAACAAAAATATCTTGAAGATATCCATGATGCCCTCAATAAAATCGAAAATGGTACTTATGGTATTTGTGAAACTTGTTCTAAAGAAATTGAATACGAACGATTAAAAGCGCTTCCTTATGCAAAGGAATGTATTGACTGCGCTAAAGAACATCAAATTAATCCTGATCAGATGGATAAGGATCGTCCTGTAGAAGAAGAAGTCATAGGTCCTGTCTTTAATAGGAGTTTTATGCGTGAAGAGGATGGAGATATTAATCACGGCGCAGAAATTTTCAGACAATTGGAAGCGTATGGCTCAGCAGATAATATGCAGGATATGGGGTGGAGCGTTAAAGATTATGACGAAATTAATAATTTATATGACACTCCTCTAGACACAGTGGATGAAGTTGATTTATTATCCAATCAAGATAGAAAGAATGCATTGGAGTGATAGCTTTACAGGAAATAAAAGGGGTGATATAATTTTTCTTGTTTTAAGAGTATATTTTAAGGGAGAGAGAAAATGCTTATTCAATATTTCTTAGTTGTGGCCTTATTAGTTGCACTAGATCAATTAACAAAATATATTGCTTTTAATCATTTGCAGGGAATGAACAGTATTCCTATTATTAAAGATGTTTTTCATTTAACCTTCGTAAAAAACAGAGGAGCAGCTTTTGGAATACTTCAAAATCAACGTTGGTTTTTTATCTTTATGACAATCGCTGTTTTATTAGGCATTATTTATTATTATAAACATCTTCCAAAACATAATCCCTATGGCTTTATCCGGATTGCATTGATATTAATAAGCGCAGGTGCTGTAGGAAATTTAATTGACCGAATTCGACTTGGCTTTGTCATAGATTTTTTTGATTTTTGTTTAATTAATTTTCCAGTATTTAATGTAGCGGATATTTGTGTAGTGATTGGAACCATACTATTAGCCTGGCTTATACTATTTACGCAAGAAGATCTCGAAAAAAAGGAAGTTGAGTAATGGATTTTTATACATATATCGTAGAGAATGAAGATGTGGGAAAACGGGTAGATGTTTTTTTAACAAATGAACTAGAGGAAGTTTCAAGGTCTTTTATTCAAAAGCTTATTTTTGATGAAAAGATAAAAGTAAATCAAAAACCAATAAAACCAAATTATAAATTAAAATTAGATGACATCATTGATGTTGAAATTCCTGATCCAGAACCTGTCAACATTCTTGCAGAACCTATTTCTTTAGATATATTATATGAAGATAACGACATTATTGTGGTCAATAAACCACAGGGTATGGTTGTGCATCCTGCCCCAGGACACTATACTGGAACATTAGTGAATGCCTTACTTTATCATTGTAAAGACGATTTGTCTGGAATCAATGGAATGCTGCGCCCAGGAATTGTTCACAGAATAGACAAAGATACCTCCGGAGTCCTTATGGTTGCAAAAAATGACTATGCCCATAACCATCTTGCGCTTCAATTAAAAGAACATTCTATTACTAGAAAATACAATGCCATTGTTTATCATAATATTATAAATGATGTGGGTACAATCAATGCTCCTATCGGAAGGCATCCAACTGAAAGAAAAAAAATGGCAGTTACTCAGAAAAATTCAAGACATGCTGTTACCCACTACACTGTCCTGGAGAGATTTGGACAATTTACATTTATTGAAGCACAATTAGAAACAGGAAGAACCCATCAGATTCGAGTTCATATGAAACATATAGGCCATCCGCTTTTAGGAGATCCTGTTTATGGACCCAAATCTCAACCGTATAACATCAATGGTCAAATGCTCCATGCGAGGGTTCTAGGTTTCGTACATCCTTCAAAAAATGAATATATGGAGTTTGAAGCGCCTCTTCCAAAGTATTTTATGGATTTTATTGAAAGACTTCGAAAAAATACCTATTTATAAATAATAAAAAATTAGGGGAGGATGAGTTTTTTGGCAAAAGTAATAGAATTATTAGACGAAAAAGCTATTCAAAGGGCGTTAACCAGAATTTCTCATGAAATCATCGAAAAAAACAAAGGCGTTGAAGATGTAATCCTTGTAGGTATTAAAACAAGAGGAATCCCATTGGCAGAGAGAATTGCCCGAAAGATATACGAAGTAGAGAATGTTAAAGTTCCTGTAGCAATATTAGATATTACATTTTATAGAGATGATTTAAAACATAAATCGGTACAGCCCATTGTTCATAATACAGATATAAAATACGATGTGGACAATAAAATTGTTATTTTGGTTGATGATGTTATTTATACCGGAAGAACTGCAAGAGCAGCTATTGATGCCGTAATAGATATGGGAAGGCCTAAATATATCCAACTAGCTGTTTTAATTGACAGAGGCCACAGGGAGCTTCCTATCAGACCAGATTTTGTCGGAAAAAATATTCCTACATCCAAAGAAGAAATTGTAAGAGTTATGCTCGAAGAAACGGACGGTAATAATCTCGTAGTGATAGAGAAGCACTAGTTTACTAACTGAAAGGACGAATGAATATGTATGATCCAAGAATTACGACTCTTGCAAGGACATTGGTGCGATATTCTGTTAATGTTCAAAAGAGTGAAAAAGTGTTAATACAAAGCAATGGAATAGAACCTTATCTTGTAAAGGCTCTGATCAAGGAAATATACGCCGCAGGAGGATTTCCTTTTCTTCAATTAAACGATCATAGTATTCTTAGAGAACTATATATTGGTACTAGTGAAGAACATATGAAAGCAATGGCTAAATATGAAGCTTATAGAATGAATGAGATGGATGCATTTATTGGTTTTACATCTTTAAGAAATGCATCTGAATTCTCAGATGTGCCCCATGATAAAATGGATATTTATTATAAATATTTTTGGAAGCAGGTGCATACAGAGATACGCGTTCCTAAAACCAAATGGGTTGTTTTGCGTTACCCATCCTCTGCCATGGCGCAACTTGCTGATATGAGTACTGAAGCGTTTGAAGATTTTTATTTTAATGTATGTAATCTAGACTATGCTAAAATGTCAAAAGCTATGGAGTCTCTTGTAAAGCTAATGGAGAATACCGACAAAGTAAGGATTGTTGGAAAAGGTACTGATCTTTCTTTTTCTATCAAAGGACTTCCTGCAATAAAATGTGACGGAAAAATGAATATACCTGACGGAGAGGTTTATACTGCTCCAATAAAAGACTCTGTCAATGGCTTCATAACATATAATGCACCTTCTGAATATCAAGGATTTACTTTTGAAAACATTCGATTTGAATTCAAAGATGGAAAAATTATTCATGCAACTTCAAATAATATAGAACGACTTAATAAAATACTAGATACTGATGAGGGCGCCAGATATATCGGAGAATTTGCCATAGGTGTGAATCCTTATATAACTAAACCAATGAAAGAAACTTTATTCGATGAAAAAATTGCAGGCTCTATTCACTTTACTCCAGGAAATGCTTATGACAATTGTTTTAACGGGAACCGCTCCGCTATTCACTGGGATTTAGTTTATATACAAACACCTGAATATGGTGGCGGTGAAATATATTTTGATGATGTCCTCATTAGAAAAGACGGGCGATTTGTTATTCCAGAACTAGAAAATCTTAATCCAGAGAATCTAAAATAAATTGTGGCTTTGCCACAATTTTTAATTACATAGGAAATTACAAAAATAAAATCCAGAGGAGGAGGTTGATAAGATGTCAACAAAAAAGCTCACGATTACAGCTCTGATGGTAGCGTTGGTTACTATCATGACCATGACAATTTCAATACCTATTGGGAGTCAGGGATTTCTCAATTTTGGTGATATCATGATTTATGCTTCTGCTCTTTTATTTGGCCCACAAGTTGGACTGATTGCAGGAGGAATCGGATCAGCTTTAGCGGATTTACTCCTGGGATATCCTCTTTGGATTCCTATCACTTTGGCAGCCAAAGGGTTAGAAGGATATGTTGCGGGTAAACTATGTTTAAACACAAAATCTATGGCACAAAAATTAGTAGGGATAGCTATCGGCGGCTTATGCATGATCTTTGTATATTTCATTGGAGGCGTTTTATTGGCTTTTTCAAGCGATGGGCTTGTCCCTGCAATTGCAGCAAGTTTATCTGGAATTCCTTATAATGTCCTGCAAGTAATTGTTGGCGCAATTGGAGGAAATATTATTGCAATTCTGCTGAAAGACCGAGTTTTAAACTAAATGAGGTGAGTTTTTGCATTACTTTATAAAATTTATAATTGGTCAGATTGCCAGTATCAGCATTGCGTACATAGCTTATAAAAAACAAGCATTAACTTTAAGTGGAGCCATAGGAGCCATAATCCTCGGAACGGGAATTTTTGTTTGTTCTGGTTTATATGGCTCCTTTCTTGTAATTGTTTTCTTTAGCACTTCAACGCTCTTTACTTTTATAAAAAATAGAAACAAAAAAGAAATAGAAAAACAATACGAAAAAAGTGGTGGAAGAGATTTTTGGCAAGTTTTTGCCAATGGCGGAGTAGGCTTGTTGTATTCTCTGCAATATCATTCTACTCCTAACCCGAAATATCTTATTTTAATTGGTGTATCTTTTGCAGCTCCTAATGCGGATACTTGGGCTAGTGAATTGCGAGTATTCAGTAAATCCCTGCCTATGTCTTTAAGAACTTTTAAAAAAGTATCAAAAGGATCATCCGGAGCAATTAGTTTTTTAGGAATATTGATGTCCCTTTTAGGATCTATAGTCATAGCTTTTTCTGCAATCATTATCATTATTGTATTTCAATTAAACATTTCTCCCATTTCACTATCTAAAGTTTTTTTAGTGATTTTTTTAGGTGGTATTTTAGGAAGTTTTATAGATTCAATATTAGGAGCAACCATTCAAGCAATTTATTATAATGAAAGCTTAAAAAAAGAAACTGAAAAACCAACTCATAATGGGAAAACAAATGTCCTCCTTAGAGGATATAAATACTTTAATAACGATTTTGTAAATTTTATGAGTATCTTTCTATCTACGATCATTGTTTCGCTATTATTATAAGCATCTTATAATCTATAGATAATATATTTAAAACAAATACTCATAAAGATCTTTATTTAAATATGCAAGTTAATATCTAAAAAACTAATATTTTATAAAAAAACTTTGAAATATATCAGAAGTTTCGCAGATTAAAAAAT
>JAAYMW010000049.1 GCA_012521175.1 Candidatus Epulonipiscium sp. | reverse complement strand
TTTAATTTATTTTTTGCTGCACATCAATTTAGGGTAATATCTGGACCTACTATTAATTTTACCCCTTTTACATCAAAAACTATAATCTTTGTATTTACTGCAATGATTTCATCGTTAACTGACAGGGCAGACCATATTTCCCCTTGTACTTTTACTTGCCCCGTTCCTTTAACATTATTGATTTCTTCTATAACAATTCCTTGGGCATTTTTTAATATATCGATATTGGTTTTATAAGATGGTTTTGAAGAAATAAACTTTTTAGTAATTTTATGAGTAAAAATAAGCAGTATTACAGAAATCATCAAGAAGACAAGAAATTGAATGACAAAGTTTGAAGTCAATAAAGATACAACCAGTGCTCCAATGGATCCTACAGAAAACCAAATAATAAAGAAACTTGCATTGGTTATTTCAATGATTGCAAAGCCAATGGATAATATTAGCCAAATAAGCCACATAGATCCCACATGACCACCTCCTTCAATCATATAGTATAGAGCAATACTCTATGATCTATTATAAATTATATAATATTTTTTGTCAATGATTTTAGAGTTTTTGTATCTATGTTTTCAAATAAACATAAATCTTATTTATTTTTTGTGGTATAATGTTTTTTACTACAAAAGAAATATAAAGGAGGCTGCATATGAAAAAATACGGGTTTATTGGGGCTGGAAATATGGGATACGCCATGTTAAAAGGTTTAACCAAAAACGGAAAAAAAGATGATGTCATTTTTACAGATGTATCAAAAGAAAGAATTCAATGGATTAAGAATCAGCTAGAAATAGAATCATGCGATAATAACAAGGATTTGGTAAACAATACAAAATACATAATACTAGCTATAAAACCGCAATATTATTCCGATGTTTTAGACGAAATAAAAGAAGTTATAAGTATAAATCACATTATCATTAGCATTGCTCCGGGAATAAGCATTGATTCGATTAAAAATCAGTTAAGAAATGATGTAAAAATTGTTCGTGCCATGCCAAATACTCCTGCATTAATTGGAGAGGGAATGAGTGCTGTAAGCTTTTCTGACGACTTATTTAGTGAAGAAGAGAGAAAGGATGTCATTAAGTTTTTTTCTTCTTTTGGAGCAGTGGAAGAGATAGAGGAAAAGCTAATGAATGCAGTCGTACCCATATCTGGTAGTTCTCCTGCTTATGTATATATGATGATTGAAGCCATGGCAGATGCCGGAGTATTGGCAGGACTTTCAAGAAAGATGGCTTATACATTGGCTGCTCAAAGTGTTTTAGGTTCTGCGAAAATGGTATTAGAAACAGGCATACACCCTGGGGAGTTAAAAGATGCGGTGTGTTCTCCGGGAGGCACTACGATCGAAGCAGTTGCTATATTAGAAAAAGCCGGATTTAGAAGCAGCATTATCGAAGCAATGGGTGCTTGTTTTGAAAAAACTAAGAAAATGAGCTAAAGGAGGATATTATGTCCCTATTTGAAGTATATACGGACGGAGCTTGTGCTAACAATCAAGGAGAAGGTTTGCAGCCAGGGGGATGGGCTGCAGTTTTTGTGAATGGACCAGCACTATCAGGGGGAGAAAGTGCAACAACAAATAATAGAATGGAAATGAGAGCAGTTATTGAAGCGTTAAAAAATACTCCTCCCAATAGTCAAGTTAAAATTTATTCCGATTCTGCATATGTTATTAATTGTTTTAAACAAAACTGGATAGATAAATGGGAGAAAAATGGATGGATTACATCAGCAAAAAAGCCAGTGGAAAATAAAGATTTATGGTTGGAAATGAGGCAATTAGAGAAAGAAAGACATGTTGAATGGATTAAGGTTAAAGGACATAGTGGCAATCAGTGGAACGAGATGGCAGATACTTTGGCTGTTGCTGCAATTCCCAATCATAAAAAAGCTTATGAGAAACCTACGAAAAAAATAAATCTGTCTTTGACAGAAGAGGAAAAAGACAATCTCATTAAATTTTTAGATCATAATCAAGCAAAACTTAATGATGCTTTAAAGAATGTTTTAGAGAAACTGCGAAAATCAGAATAAAATACCGCATAAATGGTTAGAATTGGGATAAAAAGTTATTTAAAAAAGGAGCTTTCCATGATTCATTTGAGAGAAGGAATAGTGACCCAAATATTAGAAAGACATAATGATACCATAGAAATCCTTGTTAGGATAGAAGAGAAAGAATATAAGGCTATTGTATATCCCAAGCTTACCGGAGATGTTTCCATTGGTGATGTTGTAAAGTTGAATACAACGGCAATAGATTTAAACTTGGGAACTGGGGGTTATCACTTCGTCATCTCAAATAATCGTACATATCAACTTAATTCGGACATTTCAGGACATATTATGAAGTTAAAATATACTCCTATTCAAATAAAATGTTTAACGATAGAAGAAAGCTATCCCCACATTATTAATTCTTTTACATCTTTAGAGCGTATGCCAGTTGCTATTGGCAGTATTCATAGTATGCTGCCTCCATTAGCAGCGGTAATTAAAGAACTTAAGCCTAATTGCCGTATTGTGTATATTATGACAGATGGAGGGGCATTACCCATAGGTTTTAGTCATATTGTTCGAATCCTTAAAGAAAAGAAATTAATTGATTTTACGATTACCTGCGGCAACGCCTTTGGTGGAGACTTTGAAGCAGTGAATCTCTATACTGCTTTAATTGGGGCTAAGTATATTGCAAAATGTGATGCTGCTATTGTGATTATGGGTCCGGGTCATGCAGGAACGGGAACCAAACTTGGCTTTACAGGGCTAGAGATAGCTAACCATGCTCATATCGTTTATTCTATGGGAGGTATTCCAATCTGTGTTCCCAGAGTTAGTTTTAGTGAAAAAAGAGAAAGGCACTATGGAATAAGCCATCATTTTTTAACAGCTATGGGCTCTTTTTGCCTCATACCCTGTCATATGGCTTTTCCGTGTCTTTCAGAACATGAAATGGAATTTATCATTAAGCAATATAAAACATTTGAATTAGATCAAAAACATAGAATTTCTTTTTTAAATGAAGATACTATTTCTATAATGGAAAAAAATAATTTATATATTAAAACCATGGGAAGAAGTATAAAAGAAGATCCTGCCTTTTTTAAGACAAGCGGCGCTTGTGGGGTCCTTCTAACCAATTTACTTGCGTAAAAACTTTTGTTTCTCATAAATATATTCTTTTATGGTTTTATATTGATTTTGAAGATCTGAAAGATAAGAAATAATTTCGTCTATTTTACCTATGCATGTAAATTGATTTTCTGTAACAATTGCTTTCATACAATCACCTCATTTTATTTAATTATTCATAGTTTATTCTTAAAGGGACAAGTTTATGAATGGAAGGGGAGATAAAATGAATCTAGAACATAAAACGATTTCAAGAGAAGAAATTTATAAAGGGGCAATTGTATCTTTAGTCAAGGATACGATTACTTTGCCGAATGGCAAGACTACTCAAAGGGAAGTTGTCCTACATACTGGAGCGGCAGCGGTAGTTCCTATTGATGATGAGGGAAATATAGTTCTTGTACGTCAATATAGACATCCCGCTGGAAAGGAATTGCTTGAGATTCCAGCGGGGCTGTTGGAAACAGGGGAAGACCCTTTAGAATGTGCTAAAAGGGAACTTGAAGAAGAAACGGGATATAAGGCTTTAGAGTTTTCTCATATTTTATCTATGTATACGGCAGTAGGTTTTTGTACTGAAAAAATTCATATTTATTTAGCCAAAGGATTATATGAAGGCAAACAGAATTTAGATGAAGATGAATTTGTAAATATAGAAAGATACACCCTAAATGAAGCACTCGAAATGATATTTGATGGCAGGATAGAAGACGGTAAAACTGTATGTGGAATTCTTGCCGCTAAAAAGCTTATAGAAAGCAATCCGTAATAAAGCGTACAAGCAGTTCTATTTCCTTTTAGGTTTTCATATATTATCTTATGATGAAACCTTCTGATAGAGAAAGTTTTTTAAAGCTTTCCAACGAGGGGGATTATTTACTGAAAGGAAGAGAACTGTGAGGAATAGACACAGAAATTTTTCAAAAAGAGATATGCTATATGGGATAAATATTTTGGTACTATTAGTTGGAATTTGTGTTGGAGCAATATTTGCCAACTATATGAATTCGATTCAGAATGAAGAGTTAGTACAGTACTTAAATGAGTTTTTTATCAGATTTCCCGGGGAAAATTTTTCTCGTTTTGCAGTATTGCAGCAATCATTTTGGTCCCATGGTAAAACAATAGGCATCATGTGGGCTTTAGGACTTGGCATTATTGGAATACCTTTTATCCTTTTAGCGGTATTTATTAAAGGTTTCTCTTATGGATTTACTTCTGCTTTTTTATTTATACATTATGGATGGAATGGCTTTTTGTTTAGCATCTTGTCTTGTTTACCACAGAGTATTGTGCTTATTCCTGGGATTGTATTTATTTCTGCTGCAAGTATTAATTTTGCTTTATCTAATTATAAAAACAATCAAAAATTTGCTAAAGAGAGAAGAGGAAAATGGATAGACTATGGTTTGGTATTTCTTATTGGAGTATTGATTGTTATGATGACAGGACTTATTGAAACCTTTATTTCACCGGTTTTTATGAAAATGATTATGCCTGGAATGATTGGCTAAATTACTAAAGCAGTGCAGTAAATTTTTGTATAAAATTTTTGGAAAAAATATCGACTTTTGATACAAAATATTTTATAATTGAAAATAGCTTGGAAATAATAGCAAATACAAAGGAGTACATAAGATGGAAGAAGTCGTTGAAAAATATGCAGTTTATTTAAGAGATGTGAAAGGTGCATCAGAAAATACGATTCTTTCCTATCAAAGAGATCTTCGGCATTTTATTCGTTTTTTGAAAGACTCAGGGGTAAAGAAAATTCAAGATGTGAATCGAACAAATATAACTGCATACTTACTAAATCTACAAAAAAGAGGGAGATCGACTTCGACAATTTCAAGAAATATTGCTTCAATTCGTTCTTTTTTTCAATTTTTACAAAAGACAAATGTCATACAAGAAGATTTGACTCAAGATTTAGAATCTCCCAAGATTGAAAAGAAGCTTCCTGAAATCCTTTCTATTCAAGAAGTAGATCTTTTATTACGACAGCCTAACGAGAAAGATCTCAAAGGGATTAGGGATAAGGCAATGCTTGAAGTATTGTATGCAACAGGAATTAGAGTTTCGGAATTAATTTGTTTAGAAGAAAGCGATGTTAATTTAACCTTAGAATACATAAAATGTACGGATTCCAATCATTCGCGAGAGAGAATTATTCCTTTAGGAGCATCTGCCGTTAAAGCTCTTAGATTATATTTAGAAAAAGTAAGATTTGCGATGATTCGTGATCCGAAAGAATCAGCTTTATTTGTAAATTGCAATGGTAAGCCCATGACCAGACAGGGATTTTGGAAAATTATCAAAGTATATTCAAAAAAAGCTAATATCAATAAAGAAATTACTCCTCATATGTTAAGACATTCTTTTGCTGCCCATCTTGTTGCTAATGGTGCTGATTTACAATCTGTTCAAGAAATGCTTGGGCATTCCGATATATCCACAACTCAAATTTATGCGCAATTAAATAGAAATAGGCTGAAAGAGGTTTATTTAAAAGCACATCCAAGGGCTTAGGCCCTTTTTTGTTATACAAGAAATTCCTTCGGATTTCCTATATAACAAAAATCCCTCCGGGGAGGATGCACACTCACGTGTATTGTATTTTGTCGGCTTTGCCGACCGCGCTCGGTGCGAGAGTTTCGTAAGCGAAACTCTTTCTTGTTTTTCTGAATATAGATACTTTGATAGAGGAATACTCTATACAGAATAGAAAGGTGGAGTAAAAATGATAGATAGAGTAATATGGATTATTCTTGACAGTGTAGGAATGGGAGAATTACCCGACGCTGACAAATTTGGTGATCAAGGAAGTAATACCATAGGAAATATTTCAAAAATGGTAGGTGGTCTTAATCTTCCTCATTTAGTATCATTAGGATTTGGGAATATTGAAGGAATGGTAGGATTGCCTAAAACAGAACATCCTTTGGGTTGCTTTGGACGCTTTGGAGAGATCTCCAACGGCAAAGATACGGTAACAGGCCACTGGGAAATGGCGGGAGTGTTTTCTGAAAAACCTTTTCCTACTTATCCTGAAGGTTTTCCGAAAGAGATTATTGAGAATTTTGAAGAAGCTATCGGAACTAAAACTTTGGGAAACAAACCTGCTTCTGGAACTGCGATATTGGATGAACTAGGAGAAGAACATATTAGAACCGGATATCCCATTGTATATACTTCAGCAGATAGTGTGTTTCAAATTGCTGCCCATGAAGAAGTGATACCAATCGATAGATTATATGAGATATGTTCTATTGCCAGAGAATTGCTTATGGGAGAACACGCAGTAGCCAGAGTAATTGCAAGACCTTTTATAGGAAAAAAAGCAGGTGGTTTTACAAGAACGCCAAACAGAAGAGATTATGCCCTCGCACCTCCTCATGATACTATATTAGATAAAATAAAAGCTAAGAATTTAGATGTTATTGCAGTAGGTAAAATCGAAGATATTTTCTCAGGTCGAGGAATTACAGAAGCCGTTCATACTCAAGACAATATGGATGGTGTGAATAAGACCTTGGAATATATAAGACAAAATAATAAAGGACTTATATTTACGAATTTGGTTGATTTTGACATGAAGTGGGGACATAGAAACGACTACAAAGCCTATGCCAAAGGGCTTGAAGAATTTGATAAAAGGCTTCCGGAAATACTGGATGCCATGGGTGATAATGATGTTTTAATGATAAATGCTGATCATGGCTGTGATCCTACTACACCAAGTACGGACCACTCAAGAGAATACGTTCCTTTTATAGCTTATGGAAAAAATCTTAAGCAAAATATAGATTTAAAAACCAGAGAAACTTTTGCAGATATAGGGCAGACGATTGGTGAGCTTTTGAATACGGATAAAATAAAAAACGGTGAAAGTTTTGCCAAAGAAATATTGAGATAAACAGATAATAAAAGATTGAGCATTTATGAGATGTTTAAAAAGCAGAATTTTTGAAATAGGAGCTTAATATGTTGTAAAAGAGGGTGGAAAACCATGAGAATGTATGATCTCATTATAAAGAAAAGAAATGGAGAGGAATTAACTAAAGAGGAGATCGATTTTATCATCAATGGATATGTACGGGGAGAAATACCGGATTATCAAGTATCGGCTTTTTTAATGGCAGTATATTTTAAGGGAATGACTAAGCAGGAAATCTCAAATCTTACGCTTTCTTTTGTTCATTCTGGAGATGTAGTTGATTTGTCTTCAATTGAAGGCATTAAAGTCGATAAACATTCCACTGGAGGGGTAGGAGATAAAATTAGTTTAATTGTCATACCATTGGTTGCATCCCTCGGAATACCTGTTGCTAAAATGAGTGGAAGAGGGTTAGGGCATACCGGAGGAACTATAGATAAATTGGAATCTATAGAAGGATTCCGAACGGAATTAGACAGCAGTGAATTTATACATAATGTTAATACTTATAAAATGGCTATTGTCGGGCAAACTGCTAACTTGACTCCTGCAGATAAGAAAATTTATGCTTTAAGAGATGTTACAGCGACTGTTGACAGTATACCTTTAATTGCAAGTTCTATAATGAGCAAAAAAATTGCCTCAGGTTCGGATGCCATAGTATTAGATGTAAAAGTAGGCTCCGGCGCATTTATGAAAAATTTAGACGATGCGGAAGAATTGGCAAAAACAATGGTTGATATAGGTAAAACTTTAAACAGGAAAACCATTGCGGTTCTCACCAATATGGATCAGCCTCTTGGTCATGAAGTAGGAAATGCCAATGAAATCAAAGAAGTTATTGATGTATTAAGTAATAGAGGTGCTGAAGATGAAACGACTATTGCTTTAACTATTGCCTCTCATATGGCAGTATTGGGAGGCGCATTTAGTGATTTTGATTCGGCTTTCAATGCTCTGAAAGTTAAAATTGAAAGTGGAGAGGCCATCGATAAATTTAAAGAGTTTATTAAAATTCAAGGAGGAAATCCAGAGATTGCTGATCATCCGGAACTACTCCCACAAGCCAAGTATCATATAGAAATTAAAGCTTCATTTTCAGGATATATAACATCTATAGATGCAGAAAGGATAGGAATCTCTGCTATGCATTTAGGTGCAGGAAGAAGAACCAAAGAAGATAAGATTGATTTTGCAGCCGGTATTACATTGACTAAAAAAATTGGAGATAAAGTAGATGTCGGAGAGACGATTTGTGTTTTGCATACAAATCAGGAGAATATTGAAGAAGCACGGAATATTGCAATGGGAGCTTTTGGCTTTAGTGAAGAAAAACCTGAGCCTGTAAAATTTATTTATAAAGTTATTCAGTAGTCTTAAAAAGGAATGGTCAAGACCATTCCTTTTTTGTGGAAAGAATTACATCTCTGGTATTCATGTGCATATTTTATCAAAAATGGTCTACCCTAATTATAGATAAAAATAAAAAAAGTGCATAAGGAGGTAGACTATGTCGTTTTATAAACGTACTGTAATGATACTTCTAACTGTTTTTCTTGTAAATCTTGTGCCTTACAGAGTTGTAGTAGGGGAAGAAAAAAATTCAAAAGAAACCAATGTTGAAATACAAATTGAATCTCCTGCTGCAGTACTTATGGAAGCCAAAACAGGCAAAGTTTTATTTGAAAAAAATATGAACGAAAAACGATATCCAGCCAGTGTGACAAAAATTATGACGCTTCTTCTTATTTATGAAGCAGTAGAAAATGGTAAAGTAAAATGGGATGATGTAGTTACTGTTAGTGAACATGCAGCGAGTATGGGAGGTTCTCAGGTATACTTAGAGCCAAATGAGCAACAAACAGTAAAAACTTTAACCAAATGTATAGCAGTTGCATCTGCCAATGATGCATCGGTGGCTATGGCAGAACATATTGCTGGAAGCGAAGAAGCCTTCGTTAAAATGATGAATGAAAAAGCTAAGGAACTGGGAATGAAAAATACAAACTTTGTTAATGCCTGTGGGCTTCACGATGATGCTCATCTTACATCAGCTTATGATATTGCTTTAATGTCGCGGGAACTCATCAATAAATATCCAGAAATCCATGAACTCACAACGATTTGGACAGATACCATTACGCATAAAACAAGAAGAGGAGAAGAAGAATTTGGCCTTACCAATACCAATAATTTAATTAAATGGTATCAAGGAGCCAATGGACTTAAAACAGGATTCACAAGTCAATCCATGTATTGTTTATCAGGTACTGCAGAACGAGATGGATTAAGCCTTATTGCTGTTGTTATGGGGGCAAAAACTAAACAGGCGAGAAATTCAGAAGTAGCTAAAATGTTCAATTACGGTTTTGCTAATTATGCTATTATACAAGGAGATCCGGTTGGAAAAATAGTAGGTAGTGTTAAAGTTTATAAAGGAAACGCACCTGCTGTTGATTGTGCAATTAAAAAAGATGTAAAATTGTTAGTAAGTAAAAAAATAGCCAATCAAAAAATCGAATCCAAAGTTGAGCTTCCTGAGTACGTTAAAGCTCCTGTAGAGAAAGGTATGAAAGTTGGAGAAATAGTTTATTTGTTCCAAGGTAAGGAAGTTGGACGTTCTGATTTAGTAGCAACGGATGCTGTTAAAAAAGCTAGTCTAAAAACGATGCTTAATTTACTCTTGAAACGGTGGTATTAAGATTTTAAGCGCCTAAGAATATTCTTAGGCGCTTAAATTGTATTTGAAATTTTTATGTTAAACCTTTACAATATACCTTAGTGAGTCAGAAGGTTCCTAAAAATATTTTTACTAATAAAGGAGGATGGATTTTGAATAATCCAATCTTGGAAATCTTAATTAAAACGCCTGGAATATTGGCTGGAGTAACTTTTCATGAATTTGCCCATGGACTGGCGGCATATTTCTTTGGAGACAAAACACCAAAAAAAGAAGGGAGATTGACACTTAATCCAATAACTCACATAGATCCTATAGGCCTAATACTTCTTTTTTTCATGAATTTTGGATGGGCGAGACCTATACATACGAATCCTGCCAATTTTAAAAATAGAAAGTATGCAATGATCTTGGTGTCCTTAGCTGGTCCAATAGCTAATTTATTTGTAGCAGTAGTATCTACAATTATTTTAAAACTTTTGTATATGCATACCATAAATTATGAGTTAATTATTCAAATTCTAATGTATGGAATTTATATTAATATTGTATTAGCCATTTTTAATTTAATTCCTATACCTCCTTTGGATGGTTCAAAGCTATTATTTAATCTTATTCCACCAAGAACTTATTTTAAAATCATACAATATGAATATATACTGCAAGTTGTTTTGATTATACTTTTATTCGTTGGCTTTATTCCTATGCTTTTAAACCCAGTAGTTATGCAGATATATAGTTTTTTAATTAAGCTGATAGGATCTTAATGAAGAGGGGTACAAAATTTGAGTATTACAGTAAAATTAGAAGCATTTGAAGGTCCTTTTGATTTGCTTTTTCATTTAATCGAGAAAAATAAAATCAATATATACGATATACCCATATCTCTTATTGCAGACCAATTTATAGAGTATATCAATGCGATGCAGGAAAGAAATATGGAGAACATTAGTGAATTTTTAGTGATGGCTGCAACACTTTTAGAAATCAAATCTAAGATGTTGCTTCCGAGTCCTAAAAAAGAAGAAGAAGAGGAAGAAGATCCTAGAGAGGAGTTAGTGAATAAACTATTGGAATATAAAAAAATTAAACATTTCTCAGAAGAACTAAAAATGCGACGAATAGAAGCACAAAGGGTATTTTATCGAAATTCAACTTTACCACAATATATTAAAGATATTCTTCAAGATCAAGATACATCAGTTGATATTTCTGAAATATTGGATGGCGTCACGCTTCAATATATGTTTTCTATATTTCAAGATTTATTGAAAAGAAAAGAAAAAAAAGTTGATACGATAAGAAGTGGGTTTAAATCTGTTCAAAGAGATATTTATAAAATTGAAGATAAAATTAGATATATTCTGGATTTATTAATTATATATCCAACGATACATTTTCATGAATTATTTTATGAGGATTCAGACAAGATGGAAATTGTAGTCACTTTTCTAGCTTTATTGGAATTAATAAGAAGTAAACAAGTTAAAATTGAACAAAAATACCCATTCAAAGATATTTTGATTATGATGTATGATGGGATGGATGTTAATGAAACTGACTAAAAATGAGGCAGCAATTGAAGCAATATTATTTATATCAGGAGAAGCTGTTTCTCTAAAAAAACTTTCAGAAATTATTCAAGAAGATGTTCATACAACCAAGAAGATTATTGAAAGTTTAATCAATAAGTATAAGGAAGAAGAACGAGGTATTCAAATTGTAGAAGTCAATAATGCATTTCAAATGTGTACAAGTCCTCAATTTTTTGAGATTGTTCAATCTTTTTATCAAAATCCTAAAAAATATAATTTGACTCAGGCTGTTTTAGAAACTTTAGCAATTATAGCTTATAAACAGCCCGTAACCAAAGCACAAATAGAAGAGATAAGAGGCGTACGGTGTGATCATGTTGTCAATAAATTAATAGAGTATAATTTGGTTTGCGAAGTGGGGAGAATGGATGCACCGGGTAAGCCGATTTTATTTGGAACCACTGAGGAATTTCTCAGATATTTTGGCTTTAAAAATATTAAAGAACTTCCCCAGCTTCAAGAAGAACTATTAAAGCAGCTTCAACAAGAAGTTCAAAAAGAGGTAAAACAAATAGGATTATTTGATGACCAAGAGGAGTAAAACTTCTTTTGGTCATTTTTGTATGGTTTATTATTCTTAGGGGAAAATAAATTTAAATGCAACAAATAAGTGGGTGAAGCCTTGAGAATAATAATCCATTATGAAAAAAAAGATGAGGTTCAAGATTTAATCGTAAGTATCTATTTATTTCACTACATTAGAATTTATAAAATAAATCTTATTGGATATCTAAAAAAGAAGATTGATGAGTATTTAAATGAAAATCTTAACAATTCTTTTTCAACAAAATCATACATAAACTATAAAAATTCAGCAAAAATAATATGGAATAGGATTGAAAAGTTTAAAAAAAATATTTATATCAGCATTATTGATATGAATATGCATATTGGTACCAGAGACCCGGCTGCGACAGCCATTATTTATGGAATCGTTAACGGTATAGCGCCAAATGTTCTTAATTTTATTAATCAATTTATTTCAATACGGCACTATCATCTTAAAATATTTCCTCAATTTGATTCATCAGTGACTAATGTTTCATTGAATTGTGAAATGATTATTCGTCCTATTTTTGTTACCTTTCAATATATTTTTATAAAGAGGAGGCTAAAAAATGACAAACTCGAGTCAACATCCAATTGAATCTTTGATGAAAACTGCAATGGGTAGTATAAAAGAGATGGTTGAAGTAAGTACGGTTGTAGGTGATCCAATAGAAACTGCTGAAGGTACAGTGATTATGCCTATTACTAAAGCCACTTTCGGATTTGCTGCAGGAGGAGCTGAATATGGAACTGCCTTTCAGGAGGAAAAAGAATCGGAGAATGAAGAAAACAATCAGTCTAATAGATATCCGTTTGGAGGAGGCAGCGGTGCTGGAGTCAGCATTCAGCCGGTTGCCTTTATGGTGATAGAAGAAGGAAAAGTCCAGATAAGACATGTAAATTATCACTTTGGTACGATGTCTAAAGTAATGGAAGGAGTGCCAGAATTCATTAATACACTAGGGACTTATTTCAATGCCAGAGGAAGAAATAAAAGAAGTATAAAGACAGAATACAATGATGATCATGAAAAAAATATATCAAAAGTATTGGAAGTTTATGAATCTAAGCAATAAAACTTCTGCATAATACAAGTTTTTTTCTTATATGATGAAAGTAGAAGTTTTAGAAAAGGAGTCGGGTATGTATAAAAAAATTCTAAGCTTTACTCTATTTATTATATTATTTTTCACCTTTGCTTTTCCTGTTTACGGTGCAGCAAACAATGAACCGAAAGTAGAAGCACAAGCGGCAATTCTAATAGAAGCAGATACAGGTAGAATATTGTGGGAAAAGAATGCTCATGAACCAAAGGCAATGGCAAGTACAACCAAAATCATGACCTGTATCCTTGCCTTAGAAAGTGGAAAGCTTGATGATGTTGTTACAGTAAGCCAGAGAGCTGCCCGAGCTCCGGAAGTAAAACTTAGATTAAAAGTTGGAGAAAAACAGAGATTAGAAGATTTACTTTATGCACTTATGATGAAATCTTCTAACGATGTTGCCGTTGCAATTGCTGAGCATCTTAGTGGCTCTGTAGAAGCTTTTTGTGAAAAAATGACCCAAAAGGCCAGAGAACTGGGAGCAAAAAATACTGTATTTAAAACCCCCAATGGACTTGATGCAAACGGACATCAATCTACTGCTTATGACTTAGCGTTGATTACTCGTTATGCAATGAAAAATCCTAAGTTTGTTGAAATTATTAATACCAAACAGATAACAATTCCGAAAGAGGGCAATTACCGCTCTTATTATTTAAGCAATACCAATAGATTTTTAAATGAATATCCCGGAGCAAATGGTGTAAAAACAGGTTATACAGGTAAGGCAGGATATTGTTTTGTAGGTGCGGCCAAACAAAACGGTATGCAGCTTATTTCTGTTGTACTTGCCAGTGGATGGGGAGCCAGAGGTAAAGAACAAAAATGGATTGATACTAAAAGACTTATGAATTACGGATTCCAGAATTACAAAAAGATATGTCTTTTAGAGAAAAATAAACTGCTTAAAACGATACCAGTAGAACGAGCTAAAGAGACCAGTGTTTCCTTATATACTGACAAAACCATTGTTTCTGTTCTGAGTGAAGAGGAAAAGTCAAAGGTACAAATAAAAATTGATGTTCCTCAATCTGTGGAAGCTCCTGTAACTCAGGGAGAAGAAATCGGGACAGCAAAAGTGCTATTAGGAAATGAGATTATTGGAACTGTGCCGCTGGTTGCCGACAGAAATATTGAGAGACATGACTTCCCAACATCTATAAAGAAAGTATTAAATAATTGGTTAAGATTGACCAAGTACGGTATAATAATAGGTGAAAAGGAATAACCTTTAGCCTATTATTTTTTTCTATGAGGGGAATGAATGTATGAATATAGAAAAGGAAAAAACAGCAGAGATAAGACTTCAAAAGTATTTAGCGGATGCCGGAATTGCTTCAAGAAGAAAAGCAGAAGAATATATACTTCAAGGCAAAGTTAAAGTAAATGGGCAGATTGTAACAAATTTGGGCACGAAAGTTAATCCTGATAGAGATATCATTTTTTATAATGGGAAAAAAGTAGAGATTAAAAAAAAGAAAGTATATCTTATGTTGAATAAACCTGAAAATTATGTTACAACAGTAAATGACCAGTTTAATCGGCCAACAGTAATTGATTTACTTCATTCTGTATCAGAAAGGGTTTATCCTGTTGGGCGACTGGATTATAACACATCAGGACTTCTATTGCTTACAAATGATGGGGATTTAACTTATAAAATCACTCATCCGAAGCATCATATTGATAAAATATATCTTGCAACTGTTAAGGGGATTCCTGGTGAAGCGTCATTAAATAAGCTAAGGAGAGGGGTTGTAATCGATGATTACAAAACAGCTCCTGCAAAAGCTAAGATAATCAGTACATCTTCAAATAGTGCAATACTTCAAATTACCATTCATGAAGGAAGAAACAGGCAGGTTAGAAAGATGTGCGAAGCGATTGGACATCCCGTCATGAGTTTAAAAAGGATTGCTATTGGAGATATTTCATTAGGAGATCTTCCAGTTGGAAAATTTAGAAGTCTAACGCAAAAAGAAATTGATTACTTAAAAAGCTTATAACGATCTTGAAAGGAGCAAAACAATGGAACTTTGGTTTACAGAAAAGCAAACTGAAAATTTTGGAATTACTGCTAAAGTGAATAAAACACTTCATACAGAGAAAACAGATTTTCAGCAATTGGATATGATACAAACTAAGGAATTTGGAAACATGCTGGTATTAGATGGAATGGTTATGACTACTGAAAAAGATGAATGTGTATATCATGAAATGGTAACCCATCCAGTACTTTTTACCCATCCTAATCCGAAACATGTATTGGTTGTAGGAGGAGGAGACGGGGGAGCTATAAGGGAAGTCCTTAAACATCCTCAAGTAGAAAAGGTAGTTCTTGTTGAAATTGATGGAAAAGTAATAGAGTATTCTAAAAAATATCTTCCCAGCATTGCAGGAAAATTAGAGGATGAAAGAGTAGAAGTATTGATTGATGATGGATTTATGCATATACATAAAAATAAAAATAAATATGATGTGATAATGGTTGATTCTACTGAACCTGTTGGACCTGCTGCTCCACTTTTTGAGAGAGGTTTTTATCAAGGCATTTATGAAGCTTTAAAAGAAGATGGACTTTTTGTTGCACAGACTGATAATCCTTGGTTTAAAGGAGAACTCATTAAAAAAGTATTTAGTGATGTTAAAGAGATATTTCCTATTACTAAACTTTATACCTGTAATATTCCTACCTACCCTAGTGGCATGTGGACATTTACAATAGGTTCTAAAAAATATGATCCTGAAGCTGTTGATGTGATCACAATACCTGATATTGATACAAAATATTATACACCTCAGATACACAAGGCATGTTTTGTATTGCCAAGATTTGTAGAACAATTAACTAAGTAGGAGAGTGCTATGGATATATTAAAAAATAAACAGACGCTTTTTCCCCATTTTATGGGTTCAACAGAAAACTATGAAGAAGCAGATATTGTTTTATTTGGTGCGCCTATGGATTTTACAACCAGTTTTAGACCAGGAACAAGACAAGGACCTATGAAAATTCGGGAAGTTTCTATAGGCATCGAAGAATATAGTTTTTATCAAAATAAAAGTTTGGAGAACATTTCTTATTATGATGGAGGAGATTTGGATCTTCCATTTGGGAATGTGGATAAATGCTTGTCCCTTATTTCACAAGCAACAAAGGAAGTTTTACATGATAATAAATTTCCTATAGTCATTGGAGGAGAACATTTAATAAGTCTTCCTGTCATTAAAGAACTCTACAATAAATACAAAGAGGATTTGGTATTAATCCATATTGATGCCCATGCAGATCTTAGAGAAGACTATATTG
>JAAYMW010000048.1 GCA_012521175.1 Candidatus Epulonipiscium sp. | reverse complement strand
ATGTTTTCATCGTTGGGCTGTAACCCTAAAACCCCGCCAATCAACGCCCGATCCGTACCATGTCCTCTGTAAGTCGATGCAAAGGAGCCATGAAGATAAAAGGTTACTTTTTTTATAACATCCCTGCTTATTCTTCTCGCAACCCTTCCAATCCTTGCTGCTCCTGCTGTATGTGAACTGGATGGCCCTATCATTTTAGGACCTATAATATCAAAAACACTATAAATTTTATTATTCATTCTCTATCCTCCGATATAAAAACATGATGTTCCAATAACATTACATCTCTCTTATCTGTAGTATAGCATTTCCTCATTCTTATTCACAAGGATGAAGTAACTTTGCCTGTTTAAACAATTCCTATCAATTCATACTATTTGCCAAAATATCATGTTTATCCGGATTTTTAAACAAACAATAATAGAAAAAGTGACTGTCAATTTACACTGACAGTCACCTTTTTATTTTTAGTGTGTAGTTTTCATTTTACGTCTTGCAATCAATAATCCCCCTATTAAAATTGCACCTACACCATAGATTGCTAAGGATTTTACCTGGTTTTCCTTAGATGCATTATCTTCATTTGCCATTACCACTTTGGCCTCCAAAGCAGTAGAATCAGCTGCGTTTGTAGTATACAGTTCAGCTTGTTCACCTTCTACCACTTTAACATGTTCTTTCCCAAATAAACTGTATAGATATTCTGCATTTTCCTCAGTGTAAGGAGCAATGCCTATTTCAACATATTCTTCAGTAGGAACTGTATGGGTCACTGTAAAGCCTTTCTCTTCAATATCTTTCATATAATCTTCAAAAAGATATTGATCAATTTCCTTTTGTTTATTTAAGATATCTTCACTGATGGCTGGTTCATCAACCATATGTGAAACAGCTGCATCCGGAGCATCTTCTTCTGTTATTTGAATAAGCATACCTCCCTCAGCTTCCTCCATTTTTACTGTATCAGCTGGAAGCGTTTCCAGCGCTGGTTCCGTTCCTGACTCATTCGCAAAAACTGCTCCTGATGAAATCACTGCAAAACATAATCCTAAAATAAAGTTTCTAATTAATTGAGTCATTTTTCATTCCTCCTAGTTATTTTTTAATTATGATAGAATCTTAAAATTCTATTCTTGTATCCTGTTTCAATTCATTAGACGCATTAATTTTTATTTTCGTTCCATCTTATCATAAGGAAATAAATAGAATAAAATCTCATTGACAAAATGCATTCTCTGTGCTATTCTATGAAAAATATTAAAAAGGCTATGAAAAGAAGTAGTAAGTATTGATGAGATTTCAGAGAGAAGATGGTTGGTGCAAATCTTCATGTAGTCAATGCTGAAGCAGTCTTGGAGCTGTGAACCGAACGGTCAACAGGCTTAGTAGACTTCAACGGATTCCCCCGTTACAGGGACACAGTATGATAGTACTGGTAGAGTGCAGAGTTTCTCTGAATTTAAGAGTACAGGGTTCTCTGAATTTAGGTGGTAACGCGGATTACATATTCGCCCTAAGCATATTAATGCTTAGGGCTTTTTTATTTCATATAAAATATGCGGGGTGATAATGATGAGAATATTTGAAAAATCAAAGAAACTCAATAATGTATGTTATGATATCAGAGGTCCAGTAATGGATGAGGCAAACAGAATGATTTCTGAAGGAATAGAAATTCTTAAACTGAATATTGGTAATCCTGCACCCTTTGGATTTCAAGCCCCAAGCTTACTACTGGAGAGAATGTCAGAAAACTTAAGCAAAACAGAAGGCTATTCAGAATCTAAAGGTATTCTGACTGCAAGAGAAGCTATTGTGAAATACTGCAAAAAGAAAGGGATCCCTAATGTTACAGTGAATGATATCTACACCGGTAATGGAGTAAGTGAACTCATAACTCTGTCTTTACAAGGACTTCTTAATGATGGTGATGAAATTTTGGTTCCTGCACCGGATTATCCTTTATGGACCGCATCCGTTACGCTTTCCGGAGGAAAGGCTGTTCATTATATTTGCGATGAAAAAGCAAACTGGTATCCTGACATTCAGGATATTAAAAGAAAAATAACCAATAAAACCAAAGGAATTGTTATCATTAATCCTAATAATCCAACTGGCTCTTTATATCCAAAAGAACTTCTGGAGGAAATTGTAGAGATTGCGCGTCAAAATGAACTAATAATCTTTGCTGATGAAATATATGACAGACTGGTCATGGATGGGTTGGAACATGTATCTATTGCCTCCCTTGCCGAAGATCTTTTAGTTGTGACTTTTAATGGTTTATCAAAATCTCATCTTATTGCAGGATATCGATGCGGCTGGATGTGCATATCAGGAGACAAATCCCATGCAAAAGGTTATATTGAGGGAATCAATTTATTATCTTCTATGCGCTTATGTTCTAATGTACCTGCTCAGTCAATTATAGATATCGCTTTAGAATTAGAAGAAGAAACCAAAGAACTTCTTCTTCCCGGTGGAAGAATTTACAAACAAAGAGAATTCATATACAATGCTGTCAATGATATTCCGGGCCTCAGTGCAGTAAAGCCTCAGGCAGCCTTTTATATATTCCCGAAAATTGACACAAAAAAACTTCACATTGTGGATGATGAACAATTTGTTCTTGACTTTTTAAAGGATAAAAAGATATTGCTAACCCATGGTGGAGGATTCCACTGGGAAAAACCGGACCATTTCAGAATTGTTTATTTACCAGAGATCTCTCAGCTTCAGATGGCAGCCGATGCACTGGCAGATTTTATGTCTTATTATACTCAAAATAATCTGCAAATAAGGAAATAATTCTTATATTATTATAGAAATAATTAAAATTTGGTAAAGACAAAAAAGACAAAGCATTTTGCCTTGTCTTTTTTCATGCATATAAGACAACCTAATGACACTTACAAGTGTCATTCATTCTTAGCATACAAATCCATAAAGTATTTTCGTGTTGCATTGAGGGTTTCATGTTTTATAGAAGTTGCATCAAACTTCATGATGGCAAAAACAATCTGTATGCAGAATCCAATTCCGAAAGCAGCGATTACCGTTCCAATTCCTACCGGCCCACCTAATAACCATCCTATCAAAACAACAGTCCCTTCAAGGATACCACGGCATAAACCTACGGGAAGTCCCGTTTTTCGCTGCAAAGCAACCATAAGACTATCCCTTGGCCCTGCTCCAAATCCTGATCCAATATAAAAAAACGAGCCGAAAGAAATGATGAAAAGACCTGTTACCATCATAATGATACCCATAAATACTCCATTGGCTTCAGGAATGAGAGAAAACATTAATAATAAATCCATAAAGACGCCAATCAATATCATATTCAAGACAGTTCCTAGCCCAAGTTTTTCTCCCATCCATACTGCACATAGACAAATAATTAACCCTATAATAATAGAAACAATTCCAATCGTTAACCCTATGGTCTTTCCCAAACCATAATGAAATACTTCCCAAGGGGCAAATCCAAGATTTGCCTTCATAGAAAATACAATGCCTAAAGCATATAAAAAGAGGCCCATCAGTAATTTAATGAATCTTTTTATGTAATGATACAAAGTCCTATCCCCCTAATCCCTCGAAGACTTTAATCCCTCGTCACTTATTTGAGTTTAATGATCAATGATATTTTCGTATTGTGTCAGCAATTACCCTTACCGTCAATAGAGCAAACATTTACTCCTGAATCTGACTCAGGTATTTTGATATTAACATAATTTTCTATTTCAAAAGTTTTTGTTCCATCTTCCAGAATAAAAAACGGAATACCTATTTTCCCTTTTTCTTTAATTGGAACAAACATTTTTTCATGATCCCGATAAGCTAAAAATTCTTTTAGTAATGCAGTATTTTTTGTGATGTTCCTATAGTCTAATACAATATTTGGAGCCTTTTCTAAGTGTGCCTTAGCTTTTACACAATCTGGGCAAATCTCTGCGCCGTACATAATAACTTTCATAAGTATTCTCCTTTCTAATGACACCTTTTGTAAATATCAATTCAACACAAATATGTGTTACTTACATTATACCATATTTTAAACGAATTATTTTTTAATGAAAATTTTTATTATTTTTTTGCTATATATTGCTTGACAAATAAAATTTTCCAT
>JAAYMW010000047.1 GCA_012521175.1 Candidatus Epulonipiscium sp. | reverse complement strand
CATTTCTCATCCCTCCAGTTAGGTTTTTGGGTTTGTCAATTTAATTCTAACCAGAGGGGTGAGGGTGGCTCAACCCTTTTTTAAAACTCCCTTTTTACACAATTATATGGACTTAACTAAGATTTATTTCCCCACTATGTTTTATTGGTTCCTTAAGTTGTATTTCTTTACCATTAATGCTGTATATACTTTTATTTTGAGTAACAGTATAGTTTAACTCATATCTATCTTTGAATGATCCAGCACGAGTAATGGCATTGAAGTCTTCGCTTCTTAATTCCAGGACTACATATTTACCTTTTTCTCTTACATCACCTATTTGGCCACTATCATTTGTATATACTTTTGTAATTGTTCTGAAAGAATTTGTTGTATCTTTCCTTGAGCCTTTAAGTTCTGCATTCACGTTAAAGGTAGATTTAGTAAGTTTTGCTCCGTCAATTGGTATATCATATTCTATAACAGCTGCAATAACTTTCTCACCACTGCGAGTCACTTTTGTCACAATATCCATGCTTTGGACCGCACCTATCGGTTTTTCAAAATCATCTTCTTCATCTTCCTCATCCGAATTTACAGGTTCTAAGTTTTGAAGCATCTCTGCATAGTCGACAAAAAATTTAATTACATTCCCACCCATTTCTTCACTAGTATCTCTTCCTATGATATCTTCATGATCTGTTTTAGTAAGAATTCCAAAATGATTCCACACCCCTGGTACTGCCGTTCCATCATATACGCCCATCTTAGAACCATCATACTGTCTTATGTTCACTTTGCTTCTTCCTAGTTTCGGACCGTCTTGACTTATAGTGTTTACCCACCCATCATTAGGAAACCATTCTGGGGTAATCTTTATCATCCCTGGAGTATATCTTTGATATCTGCCCATAATTATAGCATTTGGCCAAAAAAGTGGGTTCATTACACCTATTTGTGGAAGTTCATGCCCTGAAACTATTGAGCTGCGAGTTGCCATACAAGAATAGGAAAAGTAATATACATCATCCCGCTCTTTTACCCATTTGTTCTGCTCTGCCGCACCTTCTACACTCAAGTCCCAAACACATATGTCTTTTGTGTTTTTCCATAGATTACTCTGTTTAACTTTCTTTACATACTCCTGAAAAGATTCATTAGGCTCTCTTCTAAGACCCCATTGGTCTAGTTTAAAATCATAACATTCATTTTCATACTTTTTTCCAGCTGCGCCAGCCACTATAGTCATGATGTGATTTATTTTATCTCCAAGAAAATCGCCGGCAGCATCAGCAAGGGTTGTTCCATCATTGGGAGTGGCTAAAGTTGTCACTGATTGTACCCAGGAGTTTTTTGCAGCAAACAAGGAATCGTTTTTCGGCATATCACCGCGCTCTTCAGGACGACTGTCAGCTAATAATTGTTCTAACATTCTTACCGTTTGACCACCTTGGCTATGGCCTATGAGGTGAACCTTATTAATATTTCCATTTTCATCTTTTTCTCCCCACTCAGGATATACTCCAGGATATGTTCTGCCAAATCTTGCATGACCATGTTTCCTTGAATGTTCCTCTCCATAATCCACAGTGCCTCCTTTGATGAAGGCATAAAGTTCACAAGCTCTGTCCCAATTACTAGAAAACGGTCCTACAGCCGCTGTATAGACCTCAAACCCTGCCTCTCTCAAAGCTTCTTGGATATCTTCTTTTCCTCCCCAGTATAAAAATCCCTTCAGCTCATCACGACCCCAACCTCCGCAGCCATGAACTAGAATAATGGGGTACTTGTTACCTTCTGATTTTACTTCCTTTGCCATAGTTTCTAATGGAAATACCGATAACATAATAGTAAAGATAATAAAGCATGTAATAAAGCATGATAAAATTTTACTCCTTGCTTTTAGCATATCTTTCCCTCCCATATTTTAAATTTAAAATACCTATTTTAAGTTTTTGTATAATCACTCTTCCTCATAGTTTTTTTATTAATTTTATTCTAACATATCATTTTAAATGATCAAGTCCAATTTTTTGTGTAAAAATCCCTCTAGTTAGAACCAAGTGTTTCTATCACCACCGCTTGGCT
>JAAYMW010000046.1 GCA_012521175.1 Candidatus Epulonipiscium sp. | reverse complement strand
ATACCTGTGCTATAACAGTATGTATGTTTGTAACGGTGCTTGCCGATTGTTCTGCTAAGGCTCTTATTTCTTCTGCTACCACAGCAAAACCTCTTCCCTGCTCCCCTGCCCTTGCAGCTTCAATACTGGCATTAAGAGCTAAAAGATTGGTTTGTTCGGCAATGCTTGAAATAAGCTGTGCCATATTTTTAATCTCTTTTACGACTTCTGCTTTTTCAATAGCTTCTAATATCTTAGTTTTCTTTTGTGTATAAATAAGGTTGGTTTCTTCCTGGGATTTCTGGGATGCTTTTTTCATGTTTTCTGCCCGTTCTTTAATCTGTCCCACCGTATAATTGCTCTGACTGATATGTCCCGCCAGATTTTTAATATTATCTGCTACAACCGCACTGGTGTTATTAACGTCCATGGTGGATGCATCAATCTGGGTCATAACAGCAGCAATATCATCTGTTGAAGCACTAATTTCTTCTACGCGAGCTGTAATTGCCTCAACGGTCGCATAAAGACTTTGAGAGGAAGAATTCATCTGCTGTGCATCCGTTGATAAATACTTAATCATTTCCTTTTGTTTTTCTATCATTTCCTTAATCGCTCTGGATAAATCTCCTACTTCATCCTGCCTGTCTACATCATACCTTTGAACTTTCACTGCATAATTTCCTTGAGCAACCTTTAAAACGTCCTTAATCACTCGGGATAAAGACTTAGTAATCTTAGTGCCAAACACTAATACAAAAATAATGCCTAATATAATAACACTAAGAGTAATGAATACTAAGTTTCTAAATAGCTCACGGCTCATATTAATGACATCATCTTTTAAAACCCATACGCTAAAACTTCCTATGACGTTTTGCGAGGAATCTGTAATAGGCTTATATATGACTTCATAAGGAACGCCGTCTAAAACGACTTCTTCTACTAAAGGTTCTTTTTTCTCTTCTAAAGTTTTTTGAACATCGGGAGAAATATTGATATTCGATAAGGAAGTAGCTACAACCTGACTATTAGAAATTAAAGCAACAGAATATCGGGTTGCACCACTTATGGCATCTACCACATCAGAGCTGCCGTCCAATAAATGATTTCCTTTATAAAGCTTTCCGTCCTTCAGGTTCCAGGCACCTTCAAAATCACGGGAAAATAATTTATATTCTAAATCAACAATGGATTTTAACTGCTTTTCCATATTATACTGATTCAAATCATTTACACCGTTTCGGACAAATGCTAACATCGTAATGCCAAATGCAAACAATAAAAGGCTAAAAAACAAGATCATTTTACTTCGAAGTCTAAGTGGTGGAAATAGCTTCATTGTTATACCTCCTTTATTAATATCATGCAAGTTATTATACCATATATTTGAATTCTCAAGTAAGTATTTTTATCAATAAAATTTTATTCTTTTTATCATAATAAAAAGACGAGCACACAAATCGTGTGACCGTCTTTTAGTACTTCATTGAAATATTGAATTTGTCTGCACATGTAAATATTATAGTTTGAATTCTAAAATAGTATGGTTTAAATCCTCTGCCAACATGGATAATTTTTGAGCATTGCTGGATACTGTTTCTATGACACTGTTTTGTTCCTCTATAGAAGCTGTTGTTTCCTGTACCCCTGCAGCACTATCCTGAGATATGGACGCAATTTCGTCCACTGATAATTTAATCTTTTGACTGTTATCGGCAATTCCGTTTAAATTATGGGCTACATTTTTTACTCTGTCCACAATATGAATGATTTCATTATTGATAGTTGCAAAAGCTTCTCCTGTTACTTTAATATGGTCCATGCCCTCTTGAACTTCTCCATAACCCTCTCTTAAGGAATGGGCTACAGCTTTGGATTCATCCTGAATCCCCTGTATAATATGGGTTATGCCAATGGCAGAGTCGCTCACCTGTTCTGCTAATTTTCTAATCTCATCGGATACAACTGCAAAGCCTTTCCCTGCTTCTCCTGCCCTTGCTGCTTCTATTGCCGCATTCAAGGCAAGTAAATTGGTCTGTTTTGCAATCGCATCTATGATTTCAACCAATTTGGAGATTTCTTTTGATTTAGTATCTAAATTTTCTACTTTGCTCATTGAATGTTTAAAGGTTTCATTGATTTTATCCATTTGAGAAATATAGCGCTCAATGAGTTCTTTTCCTTTATTGGACATATTAGAAAGTTCATCCATAGATGTATATAGATGATTGCTGTCTTCATTAGCATCTGCAATACTATTGTTTAAGTTTAATATAAATTTAGCAACTTCTCCAGATGAATGGGCCTGTTTCTCAGCACCTTCGGAGAGTGACTGCATAGTACATGCAATTTGTTCACTGATTTGTTGTATTTGATGGGCTGATTCTGTTAATCTTTCGCTTTCTTCATTAACTTCTTTAGAAGCATTGGAAATCTGATAAATCATTTTTCTCAAGTTTTCAATCATCTTATCAAAAGCCCTTGATAAATGGCCTATCTCATCATTCCCTTTATAATTGATTTTTTGTACAGCTAAATTTCCTTTTGAAACTTCATTGCTTAATACTACGATTTGATTTAAATGCTTTTGAATGATACGGGAGATTAAAAACATGATCAAAAATCCCAAAGCAGAAGATATGGCAATAGATACAACCAGAACAAAAATGGTAAGCTTTAAGCTGTCTTTTGCTTCTTGGACTGCCGCTTCTTTTTGAGCTGTTACGATTTCTCTCACTTCTTGCAAATGATTTACCGTTACAATTTTTAAAGAAGCAACTTCTTTTCTCTTGATCATATAGTCTACCTTTAAATGTCTATCGACGGCAGGAACGATATCTTCTATAAAAATTTTATCGATTTTTTCAACATTATTGGTAATTTTTTTTAATAAATCTTGAGATTCCTGTAATTCTGGAATCTGGTTTAATATGTCCAAACCTTCATTAAATTGATTAATTTTACTGTTAAAGACGTCAATTGTTCCTGGGGTAAGATACGTAATATAATCATATATGATTGCATCTATTTCATTAAAGTTCGAAATCATATCCAGCATTCTTTCCACATATGACGTTTTTTCTTCCACTATTTCAATATTATTTTTTACGTTGCCCATTAATTGGTATACAAATACCGCTGAAATCATAAACAAAACTATTGAAATCAATAGCGAAACAGAATATTTTAGCCCAATCTTTAAATTTCCCCAGTAAATACGTCTAAAAGTCTTCATAACAAATTCCCCCATTGTTTTTGGTATAATACGAAGATATTTTTCATGAATAATTATATTCGACACGTATCTTTTTTTTCCTTCTATTTTTCAAAATCAAAATATTTTGTAAAATTTTCCTGATATTTTCCGTAATAGTATTACGGGCCTTAAATTAATAATAAAACAATCTCCCTATGATTTGCAATCAATATATGAATTCATGTTGAAAAAGGCTGCTGACAATTTATGTCTGTCAACAGCCCTTTTGTATTATATTCCTTTAAAACTAAATTTTAATTCCATTCTGTGACTCATATCAAGGAGGTATTCTTTATGGGTCTTTGCACCCCATGAGTTATCTCCTCCTATACCCATCTGCTGTTTCGCCACTCTAACTACAGTATAATGAACAGGAGGCAATTCATATGGGTGCATTGCATTTTCCAACTCATGGGGCGTATATGGCAGGGCTGAGAAACTTAAACCTTTTCCACAAAATAGCAAGCCTCGCCCTTGCTTATTGGTTACTTTAGCATAGTAAACCCCAACCTTGTTGCCGCATTCCTGTGGCACCAGATATTTAGCAAGGTTATCTTTAACTCTATTGCGATAAATCCCTAGTTTAGCCCCATGGCATCTGTCAATATAGGTTTCCTCCGGTCCCATGCCAAACCACTCGAGCTGGTCATAATCCGCATCCATCTTAAACAATACACCAAATTCCGGCATATCCCCCAATTCCTTTACAGGATCATAGACCAAATAAATTTCTATCGTACCATCTCCATATACTGTATAAGACAATTGGCAACTGACTGCCGGGCGAGTCGGCAAAAGATAAGTGAATGTAATCACAGCACAATTATCCTTTTCTTCTAATACAGGAGGAATACTTTGTCTGCCATTTTCATCTTTGTTAGAAAGATACATACTGGCTAATTTCCATTGTCCAT
Source organism: Candidatus Epulonipiscium sp. (assembly GCA_012521175.1). GTDB lineage: Bacteria > Bacillota > Clostridia > Lachnospirales > Defluviitaleaceae > Defluviitalea. The sequence continues at coordinate 17,133 of JAAYMW010000046.1, read as the reverse complement.
AACGGGCAGGAAAATTATTGCCCATGTCATTGTCAATGGGGGCTCTCCAGAAATTAGGCTTTGGCATTGCTTTTAGCATTTCTACCCCACCGTATCTATAGGATACCAAACCTCCACTTACTTTAGAAAAGAGTACATCAAATTCTTCCCCTTTTACGCCTATATTATGTCTTCCATGAATCACTTTTATAGGTTTTTGACAAGGAACAGGGGGTGCTTCTACTTCATACACCTTTTGTCCAAAAGCAATTTCATGACCTCTTCGGGCCCAAAGGGTATCTTCTTTTAAGCAGAATGAAACAGTAATCGTATAAATGCCCTCTCTTGTCGGAATCTCAACAGGTAATTGAATTTCTTCTTTAGACAGTGGTGGAATACTGGTTTTAATACTTTCTTTTTGTATCAACCTTCCATTTCTTTCTACCAAAACCAAGCAATCATATGCGCTGGTATTTAAAAACAGATTTTTATTGGTGATAACCGCCTTATCCCCATCTATTTGAATACCTATTGGCTGATAATTGTATTTTACTTCCTGCATTTTGGGAGATGCTTCCCTGTTTTCACCATATACGATTCCATTTCCACAGAAATTATAATCTGTCGGACGTTCATCAAAGTCTCCGCCATAAGCCTGGAATTCCTGTCCATAACGATTCTTTTTCGTAATGGATTGATCGATATAATCCCAAATGAAGCCTCCCTGAAATAATGGATCTTCCTCGGTTAGTTCAATATACTTATGCATAGCACCACAGGAATTGCCCATGGCATGAACATATTCACAGCAGATAAAAGGTTTTTCCCTATGTTGAGTCAAGAATTCCTTAATTTTTTCTGCGGGAGTATACATTTGGCTTTCTATATCGCTGGTATCATTGTATCTTCGATCCCAATTCACCCCTTCGTAGTGTACAAGGCGGGTACTATCCCACTTACGGAATGCCTGGGACATCTCATAAATATTTTTTCCACCAAAAGATTCATTCCCACAGGACCAAATGAGAATGGACGGATGATTTTTATCCCTTTGGTACATAGAATATGCTCTGTCTAAAATGAGATTGAGCCACTTTGAATTATCGCCTGGAATAGCATCCTCTATCCCTGCTTCGCCCCGCTGTACAGTATCCCAGATACCATGGGTTTCTAAGTTCGTTTCATCGATTACATATAGTCCATATAAATCACAAAGCTCATATAATTTAGAAACGTTTGGATAATGGCTGGTACGGATGGCATTGATATTATTCTGCTTCATTGTAATAATATCTTTGATCATTTCTTCTTCCGCTACACTTCGACCCCTCAGGGAACTAAATTCATGTCGGTTCACTCCCCTGAATACAATACGCTTTCCATTAAGGCACATAACGGAATCTTTGATCTCAAACCTTCTAAAGCCTACTTTCTGTAAAATCACTTCTTCCGTTTTTCCATCCTTATTCTTAACTTCAATCCATAAATCATATAAATTGGGACATTCCGCACTCCAAAGTTTTGGAGAAGCTACATTAAAACTATAATGAGATGTTTTATGCAAATCCACTTCTTTTTGAAGAATCGTATTTTTCCCATCCATTAAGGATAATGTAACTTTACCACTGCTTGTTGCCCAAAAATCCAATACCAATTCTGCGTTTTCGTATGCATCGTCTAACAAGGTTTGAACCTTTAAATCCCAAATATGAACATCCGGTATGGTATAGAGATATACATCCCGAAAAATTCCTGAAAATCTGTAAAAGTCCTGGTCCTCACACCAGCTTCCCCCAGTCCATTTAAACACCTGCACAGCCAGTTTATTTTCCCCTGGTTTAAGATAGGGTGTTAATTCAAATTCTGAAGGTGTAAAACTATCTTCACTATAACCGACATAAGAACCGTTTAACCACAAAGCCATACCACTTTCTACGCCCTGGAAAGATATAAATACCTTTTTGCCTTCCATATGGGTTGGCAGAGTAAAATATTTTACATAACTTGCTGTTGGGTTAAACTCTGTGGGAATTTCTCCGGGGTTAATTTCTTCTCTTCCATCCCACGGATACTGTATATTGACATACTGAGGCACATCATAACCCTCCATTTGAATATGCCCTGGTACCCTTATATCATCCCAGCTTTTACAATCATAGTTTAAATCAGCAAAATTCTTAATAGAAGAATGATAGTTTTTAGCATAAGCAAATTTCCAAAGCCCATTTAAAGAATATCTAAAGCTGCTTTCTTCTCCGCTTAAACATTCTTCCAAAGAAGAATAGTATTTATGGTCAGAATGGGGCTCCATTCGATTTTCCTTAAAAATTTCCGGATTTTTTACAATTTCATAATCAAATGTCTTCATATCTTAGCCCTCCATTTTAATGAATAATGAATTGAGTTTTTATTTGACTGCCCCAGTAATCCCTTCTGCAAAACTTCTTTGTAAAACAAAGAAAATAATAATCGTTGGAATCGTACATAAGAGTACACCCAGCATCAACATGCCATAATCCGTTACATACCCTTCTGTGAGATTCGCAACCAACATGGGCATTGTAATGCTTTTATCATCTGTCATAATAACCTTTGGCCATAGATAATTGTTCCATGCATTCATAAAGGTAATGGTCATAGCCGCTGCATAAGTTGAGCGCATGGTCGGGATAAACATCCGATAAAAGATTTGAAACTCATTTAATCCATCGATTCTTGCAGCTTCTATGATATCGTGCGGAAAAGATCTCGCACTTTGTCTAAACAGCATGATTAAAAACGGTGTTGAAATAGTCGGTAAAATAAATCCAATAGTGGAGTTAAGAAGACCTGCTTTTGAAAACATTTGGAATAATGGAATCATGGTTGCTGCAAAAGGCACCATCATAGCCAGTAGCAGTATAGACATAACGGTATCCTTTGCTTTGTCGTGAAAAATTTCAAATCCATATCCTGCCAATGAACAAATACATAAAGAAATTAAGGTGAGCGTAATAGAATACTTAAAAGAATTTGTCATAGCTCCGGCAACATCCTGAGAAGCCAAAAGATTTTTCAAATTATCTAGTAATGCTGTTCCAGGTATCAATTTCCCTCTTATAACATCCACACTTTTATTGGTAGCCGCACAGAACATCCAATACAATGGAAACACTGAAATAATAGAAACAACCGTTAAAAAAATATATTGAAAAATTCTTTTTCCTTTCTCAATCACGTTTGTCACCTACTTTCATTTGAAGAAAAGCAAGTATTGCTACTAATACTAAGATCAAATAAGACATCGCTGCTGCATATCCAAAGTTTGGAACATATTTAAAGGACATGTTGTAGATATAGTGAGACATAGTAATCGTAGCGTTTGCAGGACCTCCATTGGTCAAATTCACAGATTCATCAAAGAGTTGCAATGTCCCATTGGTAGACATAATTGCAGTCAAAAGAATAATGGGTTTTAAAAGTGGTACTGTAATTTTCCAAAAAGACTGAAATGGAGAAGCGCCATCTATTTTGGCAGCTTCATAGATGGTATACTCGATATTTTGAAGTCCTGCCAAATAAAACACCATGTTATAGCCGGTCCATCTCCAGATCAATGCAATAATAATAACTGCTCTGGCACTATTGGGGTATGCCAAAAAATTATACCCGGTCTTTAATATTCCTAACTTCATTAACATCACATTAATAAATCCATCAATGGCAAATAAAGAACGAAAAATAATCGCATAGGAAACCAGAGAGGTTGCACAGGGCAGGAAAATTGCTGTACGGAATAACCCTTTAAACCTTAAGTTTCTGTCATTCAACATACATGCAAGAATCAATGCTAAAACAAGCATGATAGGTACTTGTATAATCAAATAAATAAAATTATTTTTAAGTGCCTGTATAAACACATTGTCCTGAAACATTCGAATATAGTTATTAAACCCTGCCCAGGTCATCTTAGCGCCAATCCCTGTACGAAAGGAAAGAATAAGGGCTTTAAACATGGGATAAAAACTCATGGCTGCAATTAAAATGACAGCAGGTATAAGACAGACCCAGCCAAAAAGATTTTGTCTGGTTTTTAGCTTAAATTTTTTATGAGAATAGTTCATATTCGTATGGAGTTCTATGTTGTGATTCGAATAGCTCATACTATCTCCCTCCCTTTGCTGTTTATATAAAAAATTTTAAAAGTATAGGGAACGGCCTAAAGAAGACTGTTCCCCATATGCAACTTCTAATCATTTATTGGCCCATTGTAAATTTAACAGTGGATTCTGCTGTTTCTAATTCAGCTTTTAAGTCCGCTCCTGAAATAACATTGGATAATGCTGTTGCTACAGCATCTCTTGCTTCATAATAGTATATACCGGTATTATTGCTTGGTACTTTAGAAGCAAAATCTGTAATCATCGCATAAATTGCCTGGCCTTGGAAGAACTCCTGGGGTTCTCCATATACATCAGAATCTCCTACCGGAATATAAGTTGCAAGAGCCCCTGACTTTGGTAGAATCGTTTCATAGAATTCTACACTTCCGGCAAAGGTCTTGGATAAGAAATCAATGGCTAATTCTTTGTTTTTGGAGTTAGATGTAATCGCCCAGCTTGAACCACCATTGTTAGAGTAATTTGTTGCGCTGGATACATTGTCTAATTTAGGCATATTGGTGATTTGCCAAAGTCCTTTTTGATCTTCTGCTGTTTGGATAGATCCTAAAATCCAACATCCGTTAATTGTACCTGCCACCGTACCATTGGTAAAGGATCCTACATATTGGTCCCAGTCATTGACATGAACCAATACGCCAGATTTTATTAACTCAACATAAGTCTTCATTACTTCGTGTAAAATTTCGTTATTAACGATATTTGGTGTTCCATCTTCATTAAATAAACTTCCTCCAGCAGATTGGAGCATCATAACAATAAGATCGGACTCTCCTGCTACACAGGAGTTTAATGGTTTTCCAGTTTTTTCTAATACCACTTTAGCTTTTTCAATATATTCAGACCAAGTAATATCTGTAAAGTCTTCTATTGTAAATCCTGCTTGTTCCAAAACATCTGTTCTAAGAGCTTGGATAACTGCTCCATTATCAAATGGAACACCGTAGTGTTTACCTGCTACAGTAGAATAAGCTACTTTAGATGCCCCAAATTTATCAAATGCAATCCCTGAATCGGTTAAATCTACGAAAACATCCGGGAAGCTCATTACATTTTTTTGGAATGCGTTATCCTGCATCAATATAATGTCAGGTAACGTGCTAAGATCTCCTGAAGTCGCAGCTGTTGTTAATTTTGTCTGAAGATCTTGCCAAGGAGTTTCAACAACATTCAGTTTAAAATCAGGATGATCTTTTTGATAAACTTTTTCTGCCTCCTGCATCGCATAAATATTAAATGCTGGGTCCCAGCACCAAACAGTGAGTTCATTTGCCCCGGAGGTTGATTCTGCCTTGGTTTCTGTCGCCGGTGCAGCTCCTCCAGATTCAGTAGTTGTTGTACTTGAACCACATGCCACCATAGAAAGCGCCATACTCGCAACGACCAATAATGAAATGAATTTCTTTTTCATTGTAAATACCCTCCTCTTTTTTGTGAGTATATCGAAAATAGTCATATTTGCACTTTATATTAGTAAATATGCATAAGTTTTTTCGTATACTCACTATTTTATAAGTAAATTATACTAATTACTGTGTATTATTGTTCTTATATTCACTTAAAAAATGGGCAAATTCAATCATTTATGTAACTATTGCCAACCTTTTTGTGCACTAATTTTATAATTTAACAGTTTTCCCTCAAAATTTTCTGCAGATTGCTTCCATTTGTATGGTGAAATTCCAACCAATTTTTTAAAATTCCGATTAAAGGTTGAAACAGTCGTAAACCCCACCTTATAGGCAACATCCTCCATGGAAATCTGTGTCTTTTTAATAAGTTCACAGGCTTTTTGAATGCGAATAAGATTGATGTACTCAATGGGCTTCATATTCATTGATTCCAAAAATACTCTTCTAAAGTGGCTCTCGCTCATATTACATGCATGGGCCAATTGCCTTATTTTAATTTCTTCTCTATAGTTTTCTCTAACATAATCTAAGGCATCAGATATTCGAGAAGTCTGCTTGATTATTTTTGCTTTTTGTTCTTCTTTATCATCTAATCGCAAAAGTTCTACAATAAACGCATGAATATAACCTTTTACGCTTTCCCTATAATAAATATCCTTATTTCTCATCTCTCTTATAATATTTAAAATAATATTATCCAAAGCAGGATGTTCTTTTGCGTGTAATAAGAGTGGCCTTCGATAAATTTTTTTAAGAATCCCCTGAACAAAGAGACTATCATCCTTATATACATTTTTTAGGTATTGTTCTATATCAAGATACAACCATTCCCAGTAGCTTTTTGTTCCCTGATCGCTACTTGCTCTATGTGGCCAATTCGGTGGAACAATAGAAAACATATTAGGACCTGATCTTAAACTTTCATTTTCAAAAATCAGTGAGCCCATGCCATAATAACAATATCCAATCTCGATATAATTATGGAAATGCAGACACTCAATGCCCTCACTATAGTTTCTTATCCAGCTTTCTCCTAAAAGAGCCAACACAATTTCATTATTTGGCATTTCATAATATCTAAATTCAACCTTTTGCTTCTTTTTGCTCATGTAACCCACCCCTGAGTATAAGCTTTTTAATCTATTATATATGTAATTAAAAAAAGAGTTTCAAGCTTTTACCTGAAACTCTTTTTTATCATCTGAAATTCTATTCTTATCTTACTAACCATCCACCATCTACAGCTAAAATATGTCCATTTAAGTAATCAGAAGCCTTACTTGCCAAGAATACAACTGCTCCCATTACGTCATAAGGATGTCCCCATCTTCCAGCAGGAATTCTGGATAAGATTTCTGCATTTCTATTTTCATCTGCTCTGATTGGTGCAGTATTGGCTGTTGCGATATAACCTGGAGCAATGGCATTAATTTGAATATTTTTGTCTGCCAATTCATTTGCAAAAGCTTTAGTAATACCCGCAACACCATGTTTGGAAGCTGTATAAGAAGGTACAAATTTACCACCTTGGAAAGCTAACATGGAAGCGATGTTAATGATTTTACCGCTGCCTTGTTTTGCCATTACCTTAGCTACTTCATGGCTTAAATAATATACAGCATTTAAGTTAATATCAAGCACTGCTTTCCAATCTTCATCTTTGTACTCAAGAAGAGGCGCTCTTCTGATGGTTCCTGCATTATTAACCAAAATATCAATTTTACCGTACACTTCCATACATTTTTCAACAACTTTTGTGATGCTTTCTCTTACAGATAAATCAGCCTGGAAGAATTCTACTCTTCTGCCTTCCGCTTCGATCAGCTCTCTTGTTTCATCCCAATTGGTATCGTAAGTAACGATAAATAAATCCGCTCCAGCCTTGGCTAAACCTAAAGCATAACCTTGGCCAAGACCTGTATTTCCTCCGGTAACGATAGCTACTTTACCATCTAATCTAAAAAAGTCCATTGAAAAATCTGATATTGAAAAACTCATATGGATGCCCTCCTTTTATGTTATGTGTTTTATTATCTTAAGTCTTTAGTAGCAATGTGGTCCATGTCTGTGAAAGTTTGGTTTTCTCCAACCATTCCCCAGATAAATGTATAATTCTTAGTTCCAACACCTGAGTGAATAGACCAGCTTGGCGAAATCACTGCCTGTTCATTTCTCATAACAATATGGCGAGTTTCCTGTGGTTGGCCCATAAGATGGAATACAACATTATCTTCATCCATATCAAAATATAGATATACTTCCATTCTTCTTTCATGGGTATGGGCAGGCATAGTATTCCAAACACTTCCTGGTTCTAAAATAGTCATTCCCATAACCAATTGACAGCTCTTACATACCGCAGGGTGTATGTATTGATTAATTGTTCTCTTATTGCATTCTTCATCGCTTCCTGCTTTTACTTTATTGGCTTTTTCTAAATCTATTTTAACCGTTGGATAAGTTGTATGGGCTGTTCCACTGTTCATATAGAATTTAGCCGGATTACTTGGGTCTACGCTTTCAAAAATAACTTCTTTTGTTCCCATACCCACATATAATCCATCTCTTGAATTGAGTTCATATTTTTGTCCGTCTAAAGTTACAACTCCAGCTCCACCGATGTTAATAATTCCCAATTCTCTTCTTTCAAGGAAATAATCAGAACCTAATTCTTTGCTATCCCCTTCTAAAACAATTGGAGCATGGGTTGGTACGGCAGCTGCTACAATAATTCTATCTATATGGCTGTATACCATTTTTAATTCTCCTGGAACAAATAAGTCTTCAATAAGAAAATGTCTTCTTAAAGTCGCTGTATCATAATGTTTTACATCTTCATAGTGACTTGCGTGTCTAATATCCATTTTCATCTTTCATCCTCCTATCATTTAAAATTATTTTGATTTTAGAGTATCGTTATCGTTAACGATTTTAATTCATTATATATCTTTTTAAAATATAAATCAAGTGCTCTATTTATTTTCTCCACAAGATTTTCGAATTATGAGTTTAGGTTTTAAAATAATGGTTTCATTTTTTAAAGCCTCATTAATTTGTTCCATGAGTAATTTTACAGAGATTTCTCCTATTCGTTTATTATTTTGATCTACGGTTGTTAAAGGGACAGGAAGCATTGCCGATTGCTCAATATTGTCATATCCTGCAACGCCTAAGTCTTTAGGAATATCGATTCCTTGTAAATAGCAGTATTTAATGACTCCCATAGCCACCGTATCATTAATTGCAAAAATACTGTCTACGCCTTTATGAATAAGATGCTCTGTTAAAGTAAATCCATCTTCAAACGTAGCATTACTGTGTATAATCATGTCTTGATCAAAAGCGATATTATTTTTTTCAAGAACATCCTTGTATGCCCTAAGCCTTTCATTAGAAGCAGTGGAACTTTTGCTTCCAAAGATTGCGCCTATTTTTCTGTAGCCCTGCTTAATCATATGTTCAATGATTTGACTTGCCCCATCATAATTATCATTGGCCACAAAACTAATATCTAATCCTTCTGCAAAGTTATCCACCATCACCATAGGAATTTGTTTTAAGATATCTTCATAATCTTCTTTTTTAGGTTCAACCGGCAGAATGATAATGCCATCTACTCTGCCCTCCGTAAGAAAGTTTAAGTATTCTTTTTCTTTATATTTCTTTCTGTCACTATTACATAATATAAGTCCATATCCCCTGTCTTCTAAATAGAAACTGACACCTTTACTGATATTCGCATAATATTGGTTCGTTATATCAGGAATAATTAATCCAATCATTTTTGTCGTTTTAGTGATTAAACTTTTTGCAGCAAAATTAGGCTTATAGCCTAGTTCCCTACATGCACGTAAGACTTTTTCTTTTGTAGCTTTTGATATTTCTTTGCTGTCATTAAGTGCCCTAGAAACCGTCATAGCGGATACCCCGCAATATTTTGCCACATCTTTTATTGTAATCATCCTATCACTTCCCACCTAATGAATTACATGTCAAAATACGTACTCTAAATAAACATATAAGCTATTATACTACATTGATAAGAAACATAAAGTCTACATAAAAAGCAGTAAGCTTTAACTTACTGCCGGATTAATGTCCTAAACTTCTTGTTTGTTTTGATTTACCTCATTTCTTTTATTTCTTTCACGATATCCATATAATCTTTGGCGTATTTATCATATAAGGGTTCAACAGCTTTGATAAACTCTTCTTTGTCCTCGATTTCTGTAATAATACATCCTGCCTGATATACCTTATCTTTTGATTCTTTTTCTTTTTTTCTCCATAGTTCTCTTTGAAATAATTGGGTTTGTCGTGCGCACTCTTTAATAATTTCTAAATCTTCTTCTGTAATTCGCTCCATAATTTTCTTACTTGCTATAAGAATTTCCGGCACCCGCATATGTTCATCAAGGGTATAATACTTGGCCACCTTATAGTGAGAAGAGGTTTCATAACTTGGGAAATTATTCTCTGCTCCATCTACTTCACCTATTTGGAGCGCGTCATACAATTTTCCATAAGGTATAAATACAGGAGATGCGCCTAAAGCTCTAATCATATCTTTTGCCATTTCACTTTCCACAACCCGAAATCTTAATCCTTGGAAATCTTCCAATGAATTAATTTCTTTTACGGAATTATAAAAATTTCTGGCTCCGGCACCATACCATCCAAGTCCTATAACCCCCTCATCCTCAATGCTCTTTAAAAAATAATCTCCAATATGGCTGTTTAATACCTTCCACATATGCTCATCATCCCTATAAAGATAGGGTAACTGTAGCACATTGAGTTCGGGACTGAATTCTGCCACTCGTCCAATCATCACTCTTGCAAAATCTATCCCGCCAAATTGAACTTGTTCAATAACAGAGGCTTCATCTCCTAATGATTCATTATCATATACCTTTATTATAATTCTGCCATTTGTTTTTTCCTCTACCAGTCTTGCAAATTCTCTGTCTGCTATCGTTGTCGGAAAATCCCCAGGATGGGTTTCTGCCAATCTAAAATACACTACTTCTTTCGATTCTCTGATACTTTTATAATCATTACAGCTACTTACAAGAATCCCCAAAAAAATTAAAGTTGAATATTTAAAAATCCTTTTAAGCATGGATTCATCTCCTCTTGCTCCATGTTATCTTAACATATTGATTTGTCTATATTCGGTAGGGGTAAGGCCCTCATACTTTTTAAACACCCGGGTAAAATAGTTAGAGTCTAAATATCCAATCATTTCTGTAATTTCTTTAATGCTTAAATCAGGGTTTTGCAGCAATTCCTTAGCATGTTTAATGCGAAGACTGGTAAGGTAGTCTGTAAAACTCACATGATAATATTTTTTAAACATTTTACAAAAATAATAGGTACTAAAACCGCTCATAGAAGCAATATCGTCTAAGCTAATATCTTGATTATAATGCTGATGGATATATTTTTTTGCTTTTTCTAACATAAGCCCTGTCTTATCCGCTTTTAACTGATTGATTTCCTCCATTACTTTTGATAAATATTCCTGAACATACATTTTCCCATCTGCCTTACAGCAAATGTTTTTTAAATCATCAAATAAGTTTTCAGGGATTTTGTTTCTCATATTTCTATTACTGTTTAAGGATTTATTAAGTAAAACCAAAAACTCATACAATTTTAATCTGACCTCATTGATATCATTAGAGGAATAAATAATGTTATCTAAAATATCATCTACAATGGCGATTGCCTCTTGTTCATTGCAGTCTAAAATGCTTTCACATAACTTTTTCTCTTTGATTTCCAGAGAATCTGCTTTATAGTTTTGTAAATCTTCCGTTTCTTCTAAGAGCACCATGGTATTCTCACAGGCTACTTTTGCTTGGGAAAACGACTTCCAAAGTTCTGATATCTTATGGTACTCATTTCCTATCCCAATATTGATCTGTGCATCAAATTGTTCCCCCATCTTTTTTGCAAGTTTCTGTAATTCATCCCCGATCATTGCTGCGCAGAAATCTTTCTCGTTTTCTGGATATCCATAAACCAATATATATACCCTATATCTAAAATAATTCATCAAATATCTTATATTTATCTTTTCTAATATAGACGATATTTTTTCAACAAAACGTCTTTGAATCATGTTCTGTTGCAGTGGCGGCATACCATCTTCTTTATAAAATTTTAACTGAATCACCATTCCAAATCCGCGCTTAAATTCCGCCATAATAAAATTGAGATAGTCTTTTGCCTGTTCTTCATCAATTTCACCAAGGACCACAGAACTTAAAAATTCACGTTCTAAATATTTTGTAATCTGCGAGAGCTTGTCCTCCATATCTTTTTTATCAATATGAATTTGTTTTAGCTTGTCCAGCTTATCTATTGTTTTATTTAAGACTTCTAAAATCCGCTCATTGGTAGCAGGTTTAATGATAAAATCCTCCACACCAATTTTTATAGCCTCCTGGGCAAACTCAAATTCGTCAAAAGCAGTAAGAAATATAATCATATTTTCACTATTGGCCTTTTTTAAAATTTTAGCAGCCTCAATACCACTTAATCCCGGCATCTTTATATCCAGAAAAGTTATATTGGGCTCAAAGACTTCGGCCTTAGAAACTGCTTCCTGTCCATTGGAGGCTTCCTCAATTTCAGCAATGTTTAAATGGCTGTTTTCAATAATATAGCGAATCGCTTTTCTTTCAATACTCTCATCATCTACAATTAAAATTTTATACATTTTCTCTCCCTCTAAACTCATTTGGAATCACCATGGTAATAATAGTTCCGACTCCTAACTTACTCTGTATAATAAACTGGCTTTCATCATTAAAAAATTGCCGGAATCTATGGTATACATTCTTTATCCCGATACTTTTTCTATTTTTACTCTTTTGTTCTTGTTCACTTAAAATTTCTCGAATTTTTTCTTTCGTCATTCCTATTCCTGTATCCATCACTTTAATATAAGTAGCAAAATCATTCTTATAAATTTTAATACGCACCCTTCCACCTTGTATCTTCGGTTCTATACCATGCACAATAGCATTTTCAACTAAGGGTTGAATTAAAAGTGCCGGTAAATAAATATCTGATATATCCATATAACATTGAATATCAAAATTTAAACGTTCATCAAATCTAAATTTTTGAATATAGATGTATTGTTCTATCACGTCCAATTCATCTTTTAAAGATATAAATTTTCCTGTATTTCTAAGGCTAAACCGAAAAATATTGGACAGGGCAATAATTAATTTTGAAGTATCATGGGCATTTTCAAACATTGCTGTTCTTGATATGGTATTTAAAGTGTTAAATAAAAAATGAGGGTTGATTTGAGATTGTAGGGCCAAGAATTCTGCTTCCTGCAGCAGTTGCTGTGTTTTTATAAGTTCAATTTCTTCTTCATGTAATTTTTTCTCAATTAAAGCTTTTTGCTTTAAACTGTTTACCAAAGCACGAATGCTTTTGCTCATATGATTAAAGGAATCGGTAAGAATTCCTACCTCATCCCTGGATTTGACTTCCAAAAGATCCACATCCAATTTTCCCTTCGCTATTGCCGCAGAGGACTCAGCCAATTTCTTAATAGGCGCAACAATATAGTTGGAAAAAATACCTCCAAAAAAAAGTGAAAGGGTAAAAGTTATGAAAATTAAAATTAAAGAAAGGGTTCGAATAGCTTCGTACTCTTCGGCCAAATCATTGTAAAATCTAGCTCCTTCATCCAAAGCAATGTATAACAAATCTTGAACATACTTTTCTGTATAGTGATAAATCTTCATCCCGTCATAATAGTCTATAAAATATTTAGATTCTTTGTTTTTCCTAAGTTCAATAGCATTGCTCCATTGGGAAAGATAAGATTCGCTGGAATATTTTATAGCATTAATGGAGAAAGTTGATTCCATCGATGAAAATTCTTCATCGAGTTCTCCAATTAATCTATATATTTCATCCTTTGTCTGTATAAATTTATTTTCAGATTCTGTATTTAAATTCTTTAAATAATCTTCTGCAAAAACCTGGTTATTTCTTATTTCCACCAGTAATTCATTGACCATATAGTAGCTCATCAAGTTTCTGTTAAACTCGTTCATAATTTTATAATTATTAGTATGCAAATAAAGATTGACGACTGCACCAACAAAAGAAATAATAAAAAAATACGTTAATAATTTTCTTTTAATGGATAATTTAAGCCAGTATTCTTTATATTTTTTCACTTTAATACCCCTAAAATCATTATTATACTTTAACACATTCTCATTTGATTAAATTTTTAAATTATATACACTAAAAATGTAACAACAAAAATATACTTTGTCAAATAATCATATTATCTTTAATAGCCTTGATTTAGTTTTATTTTAACATAATATTTTGGGGGATTCTATCTGGGAATTTAAATATCCAATAAATACTCTTCATAACTACCTTTTGATTTTCTGACCACAATAAAGAGTTTCGTCTGCGAAACTCTCGCGCCAAGCGTAGTCAGCAAAGTCGACAAATACAATACGTGCGAGTGTGCATCCTGCCCACAGAGCTTTTTATTACAAATAAAAAATGGCTGCCCTGCGGCAGCCATTTTTTACTCTGCTTCTATTGATATATATTTTTACTCAAATATCTGTCTGACCTGTCAGCAAATATCATTACAATATTGCCTTTTTTCATCTTTTTAGCTTGCTTTATAGCTGCGGCAAAAACAGCCCCTGAAGAAGATCCAACTAAAAGTCCTTTTTTCTTTGCTAAATCCTTTACTGCCCCAAAGGCTTCTTCATCACTGATTTTTTCTACGTCATCCACCAGATTCATTTCTAAATTTCCCGGAATAAAATCGTTTCCAATGCCTTCTATTCGGTAGGCGTGGCATGCACCCCCACCTATAATAGAACCGTAAGGATCTGCCAGTACCCCTTTAATAGACGGATTTTTTTCCTTTAAGTATTTCATAACACCGGTAAAGGTGCCTCCCGAACCTGCCCCGGAAATAAAAACATCTATACGTCCTTCCATTTGCTTATAAATTTCTCTTCCAGTATAGAGATAATGGGCTTCTACATTGTCGGGATTATCAAACTGATTGACCACTACAATATCTTCTATCTCTCTTTTTAATTCCTCTATTACTTTATATGCTCCCTGAAGTCCTGCTTCTGTTGGGATGTTGATAATTTCTGCCCCCAGAGCCTTCATAAGCATTTGCTTTTCTACAGAGAATTTTCCGGGAACAATAAAGATTACTTTATATCCTCTGTTTACTGCTGCCAAAGCAATGCCTATGCCCGTATTGCCTGCCGTTGCTTCGATAATCGTACTGCCTTTTTTGAGTCTTCCTTCTTTTTCATATTTCTCAATAAGATGTTTTCCAATTCTGTCTTTAATGGAACCTCCGGGATTGGCAAATTCCAATTTGGCATACAGATGAACTTCCTCTGGAATATCAAAATTGTTGATCTTTATAATAGGAGTGTTCCCAATTAATTCTGTAATATGATTCACATATTCCATATCCTATCCCCCCTCCTTATTTCAAAGAAATATCCAAGTCTTTAATAATGTCTTCTACATATTCTATCCCTACGGATAGTCTTATAAGTCTGTTGGTAATTCCTACTTTTTCTCTTATTTCCTCTGGAATGGAGGCGTGGGTCATTTTAGCCGGTACACTGATTAAACTTTCTATTCCCCCTAAGCTTTCCGCCAGGGTAATAACTTTTAGATTGGATAACACTTTCTCTGCAGTGGCTTCGGAATCTACTTCGAAAGAAATCATGCCTCCAGCTTTTGACATCTGACTGCTTAAAACATCCTGTGAGTCATTGTATCCCGGGTAATATATCTTCGTTACCCAGCTTTGTTTTGAAAGCCAGCCTACAATCTGTTCTGCATTTTCACAATGTCTATCCATACGAATGGGCAGGGTTCTGATGCCTTTTATCAAAAGCCAGCTGTCAAAAGGTCCAAGAATTGCCCCTACCGCATTTTGAATAAAGTGCATTCTGTTTCCCAATTCTTCATTATTGACAACCACTAATCCGGCAACCAAATCGCTATGGCCTCCAAGGTACTTTGTCGCACTATGAAGAACGATATCCGCCCCTTGGGTGATTGGCCTTTGAAGATAGGGTGTTGCAAAAGTATTGTCTACAACGGTAAGAATCCCTTTTTCCTTTGCGATTTCTGCAATAGCATGAATAGAGGTTAATTTCATCAGGGGATTGGTTGGAGTTTCTATATAAATCATTTTGGTATTGTCTTTGATGCTGTCTCTTACTTTAGCGGTATCACTGGTATTTATAAAATCATACTCCAGATCAAAGTTCTTAAAGACTTTATCAATGACTCTAAAGGTGCCTCCATATACATCGTCGCTTACCAGAATATGGTCTCCTGATTTTAAAAGCATTAAAACGGATGCAATAGCAGCCATTCCCGAACCAAAGGCAAAACCTCTGTAGCCTTCTTCAAGCTCCGCTATCAGTTTTTCTAAAACTTCTCTTGTGGGGTTTCCTGTTCTTGAATACTCGAAACCTTTATGCTGTCCTATGTTTTCCTGAGCATAGGTAGAAGTTTGATAAATGGGAACCGTTACAGCTCCGGTATAAGGGTCTCCATTTGCTCCTCCATGTATTGCCAATGATCTGATATCCATAATATTGCCTCCTTAAAGTATTAATTTTTTTGTGCGGTTAACATCCAAACGTATCGATTCATTTTTTCAAGCTCATAAGTATATCCCATATCTCGAAAGATTTTAATTAAATCCTCTACCATTTCATAAAACTCGGTATTTAAGTCTTTCAGGAGATTAAATGCTCTGTCCGCTTTCACTTTTTCAAGAAGTTCAGCCTTATAGTGCCTTGATTCAAACATGGTATCTGCAATGACGATCTTTCCATCAGTCTTTAATAATGTATCCATCAACTTGACAGAGGCTATTTTCTCTTGATAGGTTAAGTGATGAAATGCATAGGATGCTACAAATGCATCTACTTTTTGAGTTAAAGGCAGGGATAAAAAGTGGCCATCCAATATTTTAAGGGAAGGAACTTTTGCCTTTGCTACTTTTCTCATCTCATAGGAAGGCTCAATCCCTATGACATGAAAGCCCTTTTTTACAAGCAGCTCGCTTAAGTTTCCCGTTCCAACACCTATTTCCACTATGGTTCCTTCTTTTTTGTCTTCTATTTGTGTGCTGATTTTATCTAATATTCTTGTGTAATTTTCAAAGACTTCCACATACTCATGGTCTTCACCATAGACCGTGTCATCATAAGAACTTGCCCACTGGTCAAATAAAACATTAAAATCAGACATTCTTATCCCCCTTTAATTAAGATATTGGATTTTTTTATTGCACAGGAAATTCGGAGGAATTTCCTATATAAACAAAAAAGACCTCCCCTCTACGTTTAGAGGCGAAGTCTTCTCGCGGTTCCACTCTACTTAGGCATAAGCCCATCTTTCATGCGCTGTACAGGGCGCTCCCTGATTGCCTACTGCACGTTCAACAATCTGCTCCGGAGGGCACTTCAATCAGGATCTCTGCAAGCTGCTCTCAGCCGGTGACAGCTTTTCTCTGT
>JAAYMW010000045.1 GCA_012521175.1 Candidatus Epulonipiscium sp. | reverse complement strand
TGGAGCGGGATTGATAAAAATCCCACCCCAAATATTGACAAAGAGCCTAATAACACTTTTAATATGGATTTATAAAGTCCAAATTAAAATCTATAGCTTCGCTAATAGTCTTATAAATTTCAAGTACCATTTTACTGAGGTCAATTTCTGCTTGAATAAAAGAAGAAATATCCGAATCCATCATTAAAGATGAATACATATCCTGTAAAGCTTTAAAATGTTCTTGTGAAGGAGTGGAGTGGTTTAAATTTTGTGATTCGAATTTAAATCTTTGATTTCTAAATTCATTTAATCTTTTCATTACTTCTTCGTCTTGTTCTAATTTTGCTTTTATGTCCGTATAGGCCTTATATTGATGACTTTCATATATAGCATTGATGAGCATTTGAACTGCTTCATTAACATTCGCCATAATCTTAGCCCCCTATTTATTAAACCTCCATAATAATAGGTAATATCATAGGACTTCTCTTAGTTTGTTGCCATAAATAATCTCTTAAGGTATCTTTTATTAAGCTTTTGATTTGTGACCATTCTGTTATTTGTCTTTGTTCGCACTGATTTAATGACTGCTTAACAACATTTCTGGCTTCATCCATAAGATCTTCAGATTCTCTAACATAAACAAAGCCTCTGGAAATAATATCCGGTCCAGAGATCACCGTATTGGACGCCTTATCTATTGTAACCACTACAACCAATAATCCATCTTGAGATAAATGTCTTCTGTCACGAAGAACAATATTGCCGACATCTCCTACTCCTAATCCGTCTACCAAGATTTGACCGGACGGAACAGTACCTGATACCTTGGCAGAATCCTTTGTTAATTCCAATACCTCTCCATTAGAAAGGATATGAATATTTTCTTTAGGCATTCCTAACATCATAGCCAATTCAGCATGATGTTTCAAATGTCTGTATTCTCCATGAACAGGTATAAAATATTTAGGTTTTACTAAGCTGTGAAGTAATTTTAATTCTTCTTGACAAGCATGTCCTGAAACATGGGCATCTTCATAAATTACATCTGCACCTTTACGGAAAAGCTCATTAATTACTTTAGAAACAGTTTTTTCATTTCCCGGAATCGGAGAAGAACTTAATATAATTTTATCTCCCGGTTTTACTTCCACTTGTCTATGATCGGATGTTGCAATTCTGGATAATGCCGCCATAGGTTCGCCCTGGCTTCCAGTCATAATGATTACAATTTGGTCATCATTGTACTTCTTTATCTCAGAGAGTTCAATAAGGGTATTGGCCGGAACATCTAAATAACCTAATTCACTGGCTGTTTTTACTACGTTGACCATACTTCTTCCAATAACTGCAACTTTCCTATTGTGTTTGTATGCAGCATTAATAATTTGCTGAACTCTATCCACATTGGAGGCAAAAGTTGCTACCATAATGCGATGATTACCTACCTCAGCAAAAATTTCTTCTAATGCGTTTCCAACTGTTCTTTCAGACATCGTATATCCTTTTCTTTCTGCATTAGTACTGTCTGCAAGTAATGCCAACACTCCTTTACTACCTAAAACTGCAAAACGCTGTAAATCAATAGCATTTCCATTGATAGGGGTATAATCTACTTTAAAGTCACCCGAATGAATAACAACACCTACAGGCGTGTGTATAGCCAATGCTACTGCATCTGAAATACTATGATTGGTTCTAATAAACTCAATTTTAAAAGGAGCCAAATCAATCGTTTCTCCCGTAGATACACAATGTCTTTTTACAGTACGAAGCAAATTATGTTCTTTTAATTTATTCTCAACTAAGCCAATGGTTAACTTTGTTCCATAGATTGGAACATTTAATTCTTTTAAGAAATAGGGTAACGCTCCGATATGGTCTTCATGCCCATGGGTTAAAATAATACCTTTTATTTTTTCAGCATTCTTTTTTAAATAGGTTATATCCGGTATTACTAAATCAATCCCAAGCATTTCGTCTTCTGGGAATGCCAAACCGCAATCTATAACAATAATACTGTCGTTATATTCAAAAACAGTAATATTTTTACCGATTTCCCCAAGCCCCCCTAATGGAATAATTTTTAATTTTGATTTCTTAACTGCCAAAACTACACCTCCATTGTATTTATGTAAAAAATTAGCATTTCAAGTGTAAAATTATATATTCTTATTAATATTAACGTTTATTTTATATTTTTGCCAAAAACGATTATCTTATTTATGATATTAGAATTATCCTGAAGGCTTCATGCATTTTGAACAAGTTCCATAAAACTTCACTTTATGGTTTCTGATTTTAAAGATATAATTTTTTTCTATTTGTTCTTCCAAACCGTCTAAAAGATCTTCTTCTACCTCAATGACTTTTCCGCAAGATTCACAAATTAAATGATGGTGATGGTGATCCTCTTCATTGGAACTCAACTCATATCTGCTGCATCCATCATCAAAATTTAATTTATCTACTATTTTTATTTCTTCAAATAGTTGTACAGTTCTATATACCGTAGCTAACCCAATTTCTGGACAAGTTTTTCTTACATATTCATAAATTTCTTCTGTACTTAAATGTTCTCCGCTATGTTCACTTAAAATATCTAAAACAGCTCGTCTTTGTGTGGTTAACTTGCATCCTTTTTCTTTTAATAATTCTTTAAAATCGATTCCCTTCATACGCATTCTGGCCCCTCCAATGAAAAGAATTATTTAGTTCTTCGCAATATTGCCAATCCTGCAACCAATATCAATAGTATATTATCAAACGCAGATTTTGTCAATTGATATCCAATATCATTAAAACTCAATGTCGTAATCATTGTTACCGTCCTTAAAATATTTCGCTACTCTCATCAATTCTTCTTCATCATCTATCAATTGATAAACCGCTTCTTCGTCGCTTTCACTAATATCTTTTAAAATAAGAGCTTCATCGTCTTCTCCTTCTTCTTCAACGGGTACAACCAATATAAATCTTTCTCCTGCTTCTTCGACAGCATCAATGATTTCAAATTCTACCTCTTTACCTGTTTCATCGTCTATAAGAAAAATGGTCTCATTCATTTCTTTCATAACAATCCTCCATTCTTAATTTTTACTATCCAGATAGCCTTGCAATATATAAACAGCCGCCATTTTATCAATGACTTTTTTTCTTTTGTTTCTGCTTATATCTGCTTCTAATAAGATATGCTCTGCTGCTTTAGTACTTAATCGCTCATCCCATAATATCACTTCAACAGAAAACTTCTTTTCAAGTTTTTCCTTGAATTTTAGAGTTTTTTCTGCACGAACTCCTAAAGTGTTATTCATATTTTTAGGAAGTCCAAGAACAATTTTTTTGACATCATACTGTTCAATTAATTCCTTTATTCTCTCCATGCTTTCCTTAAGATTATTCTCATCTTTTCTACGGATAATTTCTACTCCTTGAGCAGTCCACCCAAAAGGATCACTTACAGCAATGCCAATGGTTTTTTCTCCGTAGTCCATACCCATGATTCGCAAACTTTTGTCTCCTCTCAACATACACAAACTATTTAATCTGATTATATACATACAAATATGGAAATACAAGATATATCATGCAGGTTGCACCCATTACTATTCCTGAATCGTTAAAAAGAACTGCTCCACTCATAGCACCAATAAAAGCAGGGCCTACTTCTTTTATGATTGGATGATTAATATCAAAATAAATTCCTAAAATAATCAAAGAAACGAATAAAAACTTTGACCACATAGAATATTTCATTAATTGCAGATTCATCATAAACTTTCTCTTTAAAACTTCAACTATCAAATAAAAATGACCTTCCAAAAATTGAGATATGGTTTTTCCTAAATGAGATTGGTCTTTAATAAAGTAGTAATCAATCGTGATCCATAGAGTTCCTAATAAAAACAAGACAATAAAAATTACATAGTTAATATATTTTTTCTTTTGGTTTCTGAAATGATGTACAGAAAATAAAAACATTCCCCCTAAGACAGCAATCATTCCTCCAAAATTAGCGCCCCATAAGGACATTCCTAATAATAAAACGAAAAAAGTTTGTAAGCTTACAGAAATTATCTTAAAGTACCGAAACTCCACAATGGAATATAAAAATAAAAAAAGATTACCTATTATGATTCCTGCATACTCATTTCCTATGCCATAAAATCTGGCGCCGATAACAGGATCATATCCTAGAAATGAATTTCTCATTAAAGGAGAGCCAAATAAGGTATCCAACATAAGTATCGTTAAAATTGTACCAGAAGTCAGTTTTAAAGCTCTTTTATAAGAGGATATATGAAATCCAAAAAAAATAATACTCGAAAAAATTATGGAATAACTGAGTAATAGAAAGAAAATATTACTACAATTAAAATTCAACATCAGCAAAACAGGAATCCACAAAATAGATAATAGGATAGCATTATATAATTTTTTAATGCTAATCCAATGAATCTTATCAATAAAACAAAAAAATGTTAAAACTCCAATTAACAATAGAGTATAAATTTTAATAATCGGTGTGCGAAGAGAATTAATTTGTCTTATTTTTTCTAAGTTTTTTAGCATAACAGAAAATGCATTTTCATTAGGGTGAATTCTTATCCCACTACTTACCATACCATTATAAGGAATCTCTAATTGATTCAATATCGTTGGGGCAATATCAAGACTTGTGATTATCCCTTGTCTTCTTGTTGTATCTGCACTGACCAATCCGGGTTGTGGATTACTACTATCATAAAATAAAAATGGTGTTAAATCTGAGTTATTCTTACTATCATAAGGACAGAACAAATACAGCTGAACTGAATTTTGATGAATAAAATCCAGTAAAAATTTTTGATTTTCACTTGTGTTATATAAATTCATTTCTATTAATATAATATCAGCCTTTTTTAAAATGTCTACATTATCTTTTGAATAGAGTTCTTTGAAGTCCTTCGATGTATAGGTTATTTCTCCAGAAGAATTTTCTATTATTTTTTTAATATCTGGATTATCAGAAAAAATGGCTGTAGAAACATTTGATTGGTTCAGTAAATCCCCCAATCCATTTTCTACAGCCCCCATATCATTTATTTCATAATAACTCCATCGTCTGCCCACATTAATTGTACCATAGTACTCTATTTTTCTATTTCTATGGTTCGTTCTGATATTCATAGATCCTATTGCACTTTTAGGAACCAATGAAGATACTAATGGAGAATTGATTATATCATCCCATGAACTATGAGACGAAACTAACAGTATAATCTTATTTCCAACCCCATATAAATTCATTGGTATCATTAAGCATATTAGAAAAGTCAGAAAACAAATCCATACTCTTTTGTACATTTAACAAGTACTCCTTATTTTTGCTCAAGATAATTTTTAACTAATTCCTCGAGCAATTCATCCCTTTCTAACTTTCGAATCATACTTCTTGCATTATTATAACTTGTTATATAAGTTGGGTCTCCTGATAATATATAGCCAACAATTTGATTAACTGGATTATAGCCCTTTTCTTTTAATGCTGCATAAACGCTCAATAAAATATTTTGTATTTCATTGACATCTTCTTTAGCTACATTAAATTGAACAGTTTCATTAAATTGATTCATAATTTCACTCTCCCATAACATCTACATTGGAAAATATAGAGAAAGATTTCAAAAAAATAATTTATCCTTATGCATAAATTCCTTTCCCTAATAACCCTGTGACAAACGAAAAGACGATAACTATATTATTGAAGAACCACTCATCTATATTATATCTATATGATAATACAAAATATTTCTTTATGCAAATCAAAATTGAGTTTTATTTCTGTATTCAAATAGAACTTTTAATATTCCCTATTAAGGTATCATTTTGAACTTCTTTAATTTTTACCTTAAGAATTTCATTTTCTATATTCTCTTTTGAGTAGGCGTTCACTTTTAAATAGTTAGGGGTATATCCTTCATAGAAATCTTTTTGGTTATCTACTAAATTTTCGAACAGAACTTCCAAAGTTTTTCCAACTTGTTTTGTTAGAAAGCTTTTTTGCATTTCTTCTCCCAACAAAATCATCTGATGGCTTCTTTTATCTTTAATTTCCGGACTGATTTGATTGGACATTTTTGCAGCAGGAGTTCCTTTTCTTGGAGAATATTTAAAAACATGAATTTGTGCAAAGCCTATTTCTTTTACAAAGTTATAAGATGCTTTAAATTCTTCTTCTGTTTCTCCTGGGAAACCAACAATGATATCTGTGGTAAGAGCAATATCTTCAATATTTTCTCTAAGCAAATCAACTGCTTTTTTGAATTGAGCTGTGTCGTATTTTCTGTTCATTCGTTTTAGAGTTGTATCACATCCACTTTGTAGGGATAAATGAAAATGGGGGCAGATTTTCGGAAGACTTTTTATTCTGTTTACAAATTCTTCAGTGATAATTCGTGGTTCAATCGAACTTAAGCGAATCCTTTTTAACCCATCTATAGTATGCACCATTTCAATAATTTTTAGTAAATCCATATCTTCTAAGTCTTTACCATAAGAGGCCACATGAATTCCTGTAAGAACTATTTCTTTAAATCCATTGTTGACCAAATTTTTTACTTCTTTCATTATATTCTCCGGCTGACGGCTTCTAATAGGTCCTCTTGCATAAGGAATAATACAATAAGTACAAAATTGATTGCATCCCTCTTGAATTTTTAAATAAGCACGGGTTCTTCCTTCCAATTGATGTACTGATAATTCTTCAAAAGTTTTTACATTCATAATATCATCTACGGCATTAATCATATTTTGCTCTTCTTCATATTGACGAATTAACTCAATAATTTTAGATCTGTGATCTGTTCCAACGACAATATTGACTCCTTCAATTGCCTGAACTTCTTCGGGAGCTGTTTGAACATAACATCCTACTACAACCACAATAGAATCAGGATTGATTTTTTTTGCTCTTCTTATCATTTGCCTGGATTTTCTGTCTCCCAGATTTGTCACTGTACATGTATTGATGACATAAACATCTGCATATTCATCAAAAGAAACGATCTCATAGTGCTCGTTCTTAAATAACTCAATCATTGCTTCTGTCTCATATTGATTCACTTTACATCCTAAAGTATAAAAAGCTGCTTTTGCCATTGCTTCACCTCATGTCATATATTTTATGATTCGTTAATGTTAATAATATTCCAAATCATTCCATCGAATCAACAATATAAATTTAATTTATCTGCAAATTATTAGTGATTCTCGATAATTGACAAAAATATGTTATAGAATTACTATGGTAATAGGATAATAATTATAAAATAAATATATATTCTTAATTTGGAGGTATTCAGAATGAAATCTATTACACTTTCTTTAAATTCAATTGAAAAAGTAAAAAAATTCGTTAACATTATTGGGAAATATGATGGAGACTTTGATTTATCTTCAGGAAGATATAAAGTTGACGCAAAATCCATTATGGGTATTTTTAGCTTAGATTTAAGCTCTCCCCTTAAGTTAGACATTCATAATGACGAAGTAGCAGAAGAAGTCATTGCAGAAATTCAAAATTATATAGAACAGTAATAAGCAATCCACTCTTAAGAGTGGATTTTTTAATGCAGGATAATTGTTTCTGAATTCTTAATTGCTTCATCGATCATACTGTCAATATTTTCTAAGGCTTCCTCTGATTTTTGAATATATTCCAGCTTTGGTTTTGTTTCTGGATGCTTAGGCACAAAAATTGTACAGCAATCTTCATATGGAAGAATCGACGTCTCGTAGGTATCGATTTTCTTTGCAATGGAAACGATGTCTTCTTTATCGAAACCAATAAGGGGCCTAAAAACAGGCAAAGTTACAACAGCATTGGTTACAGCTAAACTTTGAATCGTCTGACTTGCCACCTGTCCTATACTTTCCCCTGTAATAAGGGCTTGTGCATTTTCTTCCTTCGCAATGCTTTCTGCAATTCTCATCATAATTCTTCTCATAATAATTGTTA
>JAAYMW010000044.1 GCA_012521175.1 Candidatus Epulonipiscium sp. | reverse complement strand
TATATCATGGCTGTATTCCATTAAATAAAGACAAGACCTTTAAAAAAGTAAAGTTAGATGCATCAGGAAAAGAATACACTGGAAAAAGTCTATTAGACCGACTGGATGTTTTAGTAAGAGAAGCTTATTTTAATAAAAGCAATCCTGAAGCCAAATTATACGGTATGGATATTATATGGTATTTATGGAATGGAAGTGACTCTCCTCTTTTTGGGAAAGATAAAATGGCCGTTTTTGAAAGATATTTTATCGATGACAAAGAAACCCATCTGGAAAAGAAGTTTTATTATTATGAACTAATAGATGAAAATGTTTGTAATATGATTTTTAAAGATTTCGGTTTAGATCCGAAAACTTCCCATATTATAAATGGCCATGTACCTGTACGCATCAAAAAAGGAGAGAGCCCCATAAGAGCTAATGGAAAGCTCCTGGTTATTGATGGAGGGTTTTCAAAGGCATACCAAGCTTATACAGGTATTGCAGGTTATACGCTTATTTATAATTCATATGGTCTTTTATTAGTTTCTCATGAACCTTTTGAATCTACTCAAAAGGCAATTGAAGAAGAAAAAGATATTCTTTCTACTTATGAAATTTTGGAGCAGGAAGCCGAAAGAAAAAGAGTCAAAGATACTGATATCGGAAAAAAATTATCTGCTCAAATCCATGATCTGGAGATGCTTCTGGATGCTTATCAAAAAGGTCTTATTAAAGAAAAAATACTAACTAAACAAGAAACATTATAAGCCTGACTCCAATTAATGGATAGAATATTTTCCATCCTTTAGGGCATCAATAAATTTATATATTGATGCAGAGGATGCTTTTTATGAGGGAAAGCACTCGAAATATCGCTATTGATGATGCAAAAAAATGTTTTATTTATATTGGGATACTCAATTTATCAGATATGTTATTGACTTTAGTTGCAACAATCTATGACTATGGGAAAGAAATTAACCCTCTTTTATCTAATGTAGTAGACAATATCCCTGTTTTTATATTGATTAAAGGGGTTATTCCTACATTTCTGCTGATGATTATTTATTTTAGATTAAAAAAAGGAAAATTAGAAGATATAAAAAGGAGCATTAAATATCTTAAGCTTTGTTATTACTGGTACCTTATCATTTTAAGCTCTCATTTTATTTGGATTTTTAATAGTATTTTTAGATTCTCTATATTATCGTAGAGAATCTTTTTTATTACATAGGAAATTTTTAATTATAAAACTTCATTTCTATGGCGACTTGCAATTATTTGTTCTATTATGTAAAATTAACTTTAAGGCATAAAAAGACTATAAGGAGGATTTATATAGATGAGTAGAAGACCGACACCATGTATTGTGACAACTGAGGAAGCATTACGACAAGAGGAAATTATTAAACAATTAAGAAATGATAATGACATCATGAAGGCAAAAACAGGAAAACAGAAGTATTATTTTATCTCTACTTTCGGTTGCCAAATGAATGCCCACGATTCTGAGAAGCTAGAGGGTATGCTGGAGCAGATAGGTTATCTGAAGACAGAAGAAGAAACAAAAGCGGATTTTATTATCTACAATACTTGCTGCGTAAGGGAAAATGCTGAACAGAAAGTATATGGGAAACTAGGTTATCTTAAGCACCTAAAGGATAAAAATGATGATTTAATTATTGCTATGTGCGGCTGTATGATGCAGCAGGAAGAAGTTTTAAATACCATTAGAACAAAATATAAGCATGTGGATATTATTTTTGGTACATTTAATCTGTACAAAATGCCGGAACTTCTTCAAACTTATTTAGAAACGGGACGAACAGTTATAGATATTTGGAAAGAACATAAAGAAATCGTAGAAGACTTGCCTAGCATAAGAAAGCATAAATTTAAAGCCAGTGTTAATATTATGTATGGTTGTAATAATTTCTGCACATACTGTATTGTTCCTTATGTTAGAGGTAGAGAGCGAAGCCGTAAACCGGAAGACATTCTAAAGGAAATTGAGGATTTGGTAGCGGATGGTGTAAAAGAAATCATGCTATTAGGACAGAATGTCAATTCATATGGCAAAACCTTAGAAGAAAAAATGAGTTTTGCTCAGCTTCTTAGAAAAGTAAATGAAGTAGAAGGGTTAAAACGTATTAGATTTATGACATCTCATCCTAAAGATCTTTCTGATGAGCTTATTGAAGCAATGAGAGACTGCGATAAGGTGTGCAAATCTCTACATCTTCCATTCCAGGCAGGAAGTACTAAGATCCTAAAAGCTATGAACAGAAGATATACAAAAGAGCAGTATCTCGAGTTGGTGAAAAAAATCCAACGCGAAATTCCAAATATCGCTTTAACGACAGATATTATTGTAGGATTCCCTGGAGAAACGGAAGAGGATTTTGAAGATACATTAGATATTGTAAGACAAGTTCAATTTAGTGGAGCGTTTACATTTATATACTCTAAACGTACGGGGACTCCTGCAGCAGTGATGGAAGAACAAGTGCCTGAAGAAGTGTCAAGCAGAAGATTTAATACCCTTCAAGAGGTCCTTCGCCCTATTATTACTGAAAAAAGTCATGCACTGCTTGGTAAAACCCTTGAAATATTAGTTGAAGAAGTAAGCAAAAATGATAAAAAACTGCTTACCGGACGTACTGAGAGTGGGCATTTGGTTCATTTCGAAGGAGATGCTTCTTTAATCGGAGAATTTATTAATGTGGAAATTACAGAAGCTAAGACTTACTATTTAATAGGTAAGAAACTATAGAGGAATGCGAGTATGGAGGGAAAACAAATTGCCGCTTACACCAATGATGCAACAGTATTTAGATACAAAGAAAAAATGTGAAGGCTGCCTATTATTTTTTCGTCTTGGAGATTTTTATGAAATGTTTTTTGAAGATGCGCTGATTGCATCCAAAGAATTAGAAATTACTTTAACAGGAAGGGACTGTGGATTGGAGGAACGAGCACCTATGTGCGGCGTTCCTTATCATTCTGCGGAAAATTATATCAACAAACTAGTAGAAAAAGGATATAAGGTTGCCATTTGTGAGCAAGTGGAGGATCCAAAGGCAGCAAAGGGAATTGTGAAAAGAGAAATCATAAGAATTGTAACTCCTGGTACTTTAATTGATACCAACGTACTGGAGGAAGGTAAAAACAACTATTTAATGAGTATTTATTCCGAAGTTTATTCTTATGGAATAGCTATTGTCGATATTACTACTGGAGAATTTCGAGTAACTGAAATCACAGGTAATGGTATTCAAAAGAAGCTTATGGAAGAGATTGCAAAATATAACCCTGCAGAACTAATTTGTAATAAAGATTTTGCACACTCTGATACGGTGATAGAGGAAATTAGAAATAGATTTCATACATATATTAATGAATATAATGAATGGAGTTTTGATTACGAGACAGCTTATAAAAAATTATGCGAACACTTTCATGTGCAACATCTTGATGGATTAGGATTAAAAGAATTTTCCTGTGGGATTTCTGCATCCGGAGCTTTATTAGAATATTTAAACGACACACAAAAAGTAAATTTAGGTCATGTTACAGAAATCACTCCTTATTATATTGAAGAATTCATGAGGCTGGATATTTCCTCAAGAAGAAATTTGGAATTAACAGAAACTTTGAGAGAAAAATCAAGGAAAGGTAGTTTGCTTTGGGTTCTGGACAAAACAAAAACGGCAATGGGGGCACGACTCCTTAGAAAATGGCTGGAGCAGCCCCTTTTAGATGTCAGCCAGATAAGAAAACGTTTAAATGGCGTAGAAGAATTTAAAAATAATGCTATCCTGAGAGAAGAACTTAAAGAACTTTTAAATGGAATATATGATTTAGAAAGATTGATGAGTA
>JAAYMW010000043.1 GCA_012521175.1 Candidatus Epulonipiscium sp. | reverse complement strand
TAGCAAGACTCGCAAGGCATAAACCGGCTTCATCCGTATATCCTGTTTTGCCTCCTAAAATTTCCCCGTTAACAATGCTTTGAAAACCAAGTTTTTCAAACATAGTACTGTAAAAGGTTATCCCATCAGGGTGCTTATTTGTAGGCGGTACAGAATAACAAAATGTAGTAAAAATATCCCTGAAAATATCATTTTGCAACGCATTGCTTAAAAGAATAGCCAAATCTTTAACGGTTGTATAGTGGTTTTCACTGTGAAGTCCAGTGGTATTTTCAAAATGGGTATTGTTCATACCAAGCTCTTTTGCCTTCTGATTCATCCATCTTACGAAATTCTCTTCTGACCCTGCTATATAATCAGCCAGGGCAATACAGCTCTCTGCACCGCTCGGCAGCATTGCTCCATACAACAGGTCGATTGCCCTTACCTGCTCTCCTGCCTGGAATCCTGCCATTGATGCATTGGCTTCATACAATCCCTCAAACATGGACCAGGTAAGTTTGATTTTTTCATCCAGATCAGATAAATTTTCTATCGCGACAAGGACTGTCATCATTTTAGTCAACGACGCAGGGTAAATTTTTTCTTCACTGTTTTTTTCCATTAAAACAGTATCATCTGTTAATCGGATTAATATTGCATTTGAACTATATAACGGATCAGAAGATACAGAAGCAGTCCTTTCAGATTCTATGGACTGAGGGGGCCTGGATTGTATATCTTCATATTTTATTTCAGAAATCTGGTTATTTCCTGTACTAATGAGGGATTTGTACGCAAAAGCAGCAATGGCAACCATCACTATCAATTTTACAAATCTGCGTATTCTTGATTTTTTCTTTCTTATTTTTCGTACCATAATAAAATAGCTCCTTATTCTGTGATGATACTTATTTAATCACAAAATAAAAAGCTGTGTTTGAATTTCTTCTTATAATTTTCTTAAGATTTTCTTATTTTCTTTTATCATTCTTATTTTTCAATTTTATAGCCAACTCCCCAAACCGTTTTGATGTATTTGGGATGTTGCGCGTCATCACCCATTTTTTCTCTTAAATGCCGGATATGAACCATTACCGTATTATTGCTGTTGATGTAATACTTTTCTCCCCATACTTCTTGAAACAGCTCTTCAGAACTAACCACACGGCCCCGGTTAGAAGCCAAAACCCATAGAATATCAAACTCTGTGGGTGTTAAATTTAAAGGCTTTTCGTTTAATGTACATTCATGAGTATCTTTATTTAAAACCAATCCCGCAAATGCTATGATCTTATCCTCCCGCAATGGTTCAGAAGAATTGTATTTGGTAAATCTCCTTAGCTGTGCTTTAACACGGGCAACAAGCTCCAGGGGTTTAAAAGGCTTTGTCACATAATCATCCGCACCAAGAGTCAGGCCGGTAATTTTATCGATTTCTTCTTCTTTTGCAGTCAGCATAATGACAGGAAATGTATGCTTCTCCCGTATCTTTTGGCAGATTGAAAAGCCATCTACATCAGGAAGCATAACATCTAAAATGGCAAGATCAATTTTTTCATTTTCAATACAATAAAGTGCATCTTTGCCATTATAAAATTTAAAGACATGATAATTCTCATTTTTAAGATACACTTCAACCAAATCGGCAATTGCCTGTTCATCATCCACAACTAAAATGTTTATTGCCAAGCGTATCATCTTCCTTCTTTATAGTATATATTCCCATAATAATTATAACAAAAAGCCTGGATGCTGTTTATAATTTTTGCTTATGGAAATCTTAAGACTTTCTTAATATGATACCCATTTGTACACCTTTTCAAATTTACGATCAATTAAAATAAGAGCCCACTTTTTTTGTAAAGTGAGCCCCCAACCAATCTTAAACAACTTTTATTGTCATTTTATTTTATCTCGGATTTTATTTCTAACGGATTCGAAATCAAAAGAATCATCTTTCTCAAGAAGGAAAGATTCTAACTTTTTTTTACGTTCAGCCATACGACTTTTCATTTTTTCAGCCATCTCATTCATCCTTATATTCATATCTTCTCTTATTTTTTCCATCTCAGATAAAATCGCAGTGTACTCTTCGTCAGTCAATTCAGAAAGTCCTATCAGATTCCCTGCTTCATCCCGGATGGCTTTTAAATGCACCTCTCCATCTTTACTCAGAATCGTAATCCCTCTGCCATTTTTGTCCACGAACAATCCAACAAGCTTCCCGTCATAATACCAACCATCTTTGCCCTCATCGTAGGTCAATCCGTACTGCTCATAAACGGACATATCCATGTAACGGTCTTTTATCTCAGCCAATTTCACTTTCATATTCTCCCTGCGAGCTTCTATCTCAGCACTAAAAATCCCTCTGCCGATATCAAAGCCTTCTCTGCCAGGGAATTTGGATTCCTGGGCAGCAAAAACCGTCGCACTGCTTGTCAGCAGTAAGCAACTTACCATCGCTCCCATGATGATTGTCTTTTTTCTCATAACATAACCTCCTGTTTATTTTATGTTTCTCATCAGTTTGTTTCTGATGATAACATTATTATAAAAAGGAGTTTTGATGGATTTTTGATGAAAAAAAGTTTTTTAAAAAATTTTTAGTCCGTACTCACCGGCAAAGAAAACCAAAACTCCACACCATTTTCCGTGTTCCTTACACCATATTCACCACTATGGGCAGTAATGATTGTCTTTACAATATAAAGTCCAAGTCCAGAATGATTTTCTTCCATTCTAACCCTGGCTTTATCCGTTTTATAAAAACTCTCCCAAATCTGCATCATATCTTCCGGCAAAATAGAATCACCCTCGTTAAACACAGCAAACACCGCTTTATCCCCCTGCTGCTTCAAACGAATTTCAATACGTCCTCCATTCGGTGTATGTGAAATGGCATTTGTCACATAATTTTTTATAGCTTGTTCCAGGTAATGGCTGTCTCCTTCAATAAAAATTTCTTTCTCAATGTTAACACTTTCAGATAACCCTTCAAACAACACTGACATTTTTGATGTCACTGATTCAACAAGTCTGGAAAAATTCAACCGCTCACTCTTGATTTTAGAAAGACCATTTTCGATCGCAGACAAATCAAGAAGGCTCTTTACCATATCATTCATTCGGTTTACTTCTTCTATAATGGTGTCACAATAATAATCTTTATCAATATTATCTATGTTGTGTTTCAGATTGCCACAGTACATCATCAGAAGATGGAGGGGGGATTTAAGTTCATGGGAAACATTTGCGATAAACTCACGACGCATTTTATCAAGCCGTTTTTGTGCATTAACGTCCTCCTGCAATTTTGCATTGGAAATCTGTAAATCGGAAATCAAACTCTTTAATTTATTCGACATGGTATTTATGCTTTTAGACAAACTATCAAGTTCTGATATGGAAATATTTTCATCTGCCTGTGTATCAAAATTCAGAAGTGCAACGTTTCGCGCTACCTCCTCAATTCTCTGAATTGGCGCAGAAAATCTTTTTGCAAAAATCAAGGAACCTGCAACACCAATAAATAATATAATGACTGCAATGATCGCGTTAACTTTTGTAAAAGCCGAAACACTGGCGTCAATTGCTTCTATGGGCGAAGTAATTCGGACATAACGCCAACCGCCATTGTACTCAAATTTACCCATCAGCACTATATTGCCTAGTCTGCTTTGTGCCCATTTTAGCAGATTGGCCAGTTCCGGCATTTTAGAGATAGTCACCTCAGGTTCAAGGGAGTAAAGCATATCCCAGTTCAAACTATTCTGTGTACGCACAAATAAATTAAATCCCCTGCCGCCGTAGATTACTTTCGTACCGTCCGAAATCTGCACATTTATGTTATAAGCGTTTTCTGCTTCCTGTATCATGTCACTGATTATATCCGGATCATCCGAATAGTTCTGTTTCAAATTCAAAAAGAGTTTTTCTACTTCAGATTTTTTAAGATGGGTGTAATAGCTTCTGAACAAAAAAACACCAAATAAAATCTGGCATATGAGCACAGAAAGCAATAAAGTTCCTGAAAAGAGCATAATTTTTGTTTGAATTGATTTTCCCATTATTCCACCTCAAATTGATAGCCGACCCTGTGAATCGTTCTTATATAACCTGCACAGTCCCCAATTTTATTCCGAAGCTGTTTGACATGGGTATCAACGGTTCGCAAGTCCCCCATAAATTCATAGCCCCAGACTGCATTTAAAATTTGTTCCCTTGATAAAATCAATCCCCGGTTCAATATAAAATAGTAAAGCAAATCAAATTCTTTGGGCGTAAGCACGATATGAGAATTATTTACTGTAACATTTCGCTTCATAATGTTTATGCGGATTTTTCCAGAAGTTAAATCATTGGCCTCAGTTTTCCCAATTCTTTTAAAAACCGCTTCCATTCTCGCCAATAATAATGATGGCGAAAATGGTTTAGGAATGTAATCGTCCGCTCCATTATTAAAGCCATTCAACTGGTCATACTCCTCTCCCCTCGCCGTCAACATAATAACGGGGACAAGAAAAGATTCTCTTATCTCTTTTAACACTGAAAAACCGTCTATACCCGGCATCATCACATCAAGTAGAATCATATCAATTTTTGTGTTATTCTCATAGAAAACATCCAATGCCATTCTGCCGTCTGTAGCTTCTAAAACATAAAAATTATTTCCTCTTAAAAAATCTTTAAGGGATCTAAGTATTTTTATATCATCATCTACAATCAATACACATCTTTTATCATTAAACATAGCGTCACCTCCTGAATAAT
This sequence comes from Candidatus Epulonipiscium sp., assembly GCA_012521175.1. Taxonomy (GTDB): domain Bacteria; phylum Bacillota; class Clostridia; order Lachnospirales; family Defluviitaleaceae; genus Defluviitalea. The sequence continues at coordinate 21,424 of JAAYMW010000043.1, read as the reverse complement.
AATATACCTCACATATTTGATGGATTTGTGATGTTTATTTTTCAAATCACAGTCTTTAAGGCAAATATTATAGCATTTTCAGCACATATTATTATAGGTTTTATCGTACAAATTCAACCTCCGGATAAAGCTCTGACGGTGTAAGAAGCAATGGCTGTGGAATGCCTTTTAAATGGAGGTCAAAGAATGCACTAATATAATTTCTCTGTGCATCAAGCATCTGTTTAGGATCAGTTGTTCCCAGAGTGTTTTGTATTACCTGGGGAGGAAGGCTAAGCTTTTTATCAAGTATTGGAAGTAGAAACTGATAATCTGTAAAGGTGTAGTGCATCCCTTTAGGGATACTCAAATCTAATTTCCAGCCACTCGAATTTTCCCAGAAAGATTTTCTGTCTGGTGCGCTAAGATGAGAGTCCGGCTCATTCCCGTTCTTATAGTATCCTGCGTTCATCAGCATGAATGGGCGGTTTAACCCCTGCTGTGCTACTGGCAGCAGATGATCCGGCAGATACCCCAGAGAACCATCCATATCAATTCCTGCATCGACTCTGTCATCCTCATACATCGTTTGCGCAGCAGTTGCACCCCCAGCGGAATGTCCGAATATACCAATCTTAGAAAGATTCAATGCTTTGGCAAGTCCCGGAGGCAGCTCTTTCTGCTCATAGTCAGGATTTTCACCTAATTTGATTGCCTCAAGCTGATCCAGTATAAAACGCATATCTTTTACCCTTGCATCCAGCATCTTAAGAGCAACTTCCGCACTAATTTCCGGCAATTTCTCAGTAACCACACGACCATCTGGAAATTCGACTACAGATGCATCATAAGTATGATCTACTGTAACCACGACATACTCTCTGCTGACTAGTTCTTCAACCAATACCGTGCCAAAATTTCTTGGAACCGAACCGCCTGGTGAATATAAAACAACAGGCCACCCATCCTCGCCACTATCAGCTATAGGTGCATCCAACCATGCATTTGTACTAATCGCTGACAAGTCAAGCCTTCCGGAATCTAATCCAATCTTTGGAAGCATATTTTCATCGTAATATTTAGCTGCACCTGGATGCATGTAATATGCTTTTTGATCACTTTCCTTCCTGGCAGGATACCAGATACTGATCATCAATTCTCTCTTTATATTCTTCACCCACGGATCAACTCTGTTTTCATCTACCAGATGTAATTCGGTAGTACCAACTAAATATTGACCAGTTGGCTTGGGCAATTCCAAATCAATCTTCTCCCCAGTATACTTTTCTTCCACTGGAGCCAACGATGCCAACCAAATGAGTATTCCTAACAAAACAAATCCACATACCATAATTCCAATCGTTGCAAATTTTATTGCCGGAGCCGATTCTCCAATGACAATTTTATTAACAGAGTTTACTGTAATGATATAATAAACTGCATAAATCAATATAAACACAATGACACATGCAAAAACAGGCAGAATCAAATCAATTCCCGCTATGCCACTAAACATCTTTTTCAACAGATTTAAAATGACGATATAATGCGCTAATCCCACCATAAGCGGCAAAATAAAAATAACTGCGTTTTGCATAAGGATAGAGACATGAATTTCCTTTTTAGCAACACCGATTTTACTTAATATCTCATATCGGCCTTTGTCTGAATGGGCTTCAGTCAATTGTTTGAAATAGAGGATGCTGCCTGTTGCCATCATAAAGATCAGGGCTAGAAACCCTAAAATGAATACATTAAAAGCTGCACCTTCCATGCCCAGTCTGTATACAGAGTAATATGTTGATACCTTGGATTGCGGCGTCGGAATGGATGCAAGGGTGTCGGCCGCCTTCTTTGTGGTTTTCTGATCCTGTACAGAATATCCAATATAGGTTATAGGAGAAACTTGTTTTGTAACCTTTTGATAGTCATTGTCATTAATGACAATCATAACATCCGGATAGCTCCAATTGATAATCCTTTCAATCGTCATCCCTGCAAAAACAAAAATCATCTCTTCTTTAGGAAGCTTAAGAGTAATGGTCTCCCCCTTATAATCGACAAATTCATAGTCGGTATACATTGGACGTATAGCAATAGCCTCTCCATCATCAATGGCTTCAAGCATTGGAAATTTTAATGCCTGAGCAACCAAATTATATTCACTTATAGAAACCACTTTAACAGGATTCTCATCTGCTTTAACATCTCTCTCAGACAAAATATCTGAGCTGGAAGATTCCCCTTTGGTTTTGACTACCGGAATTTCCATTTTTAAAACAACCGGATGTTCCTCATCGGCACGGATTATGCTCTCCACTGTTTCATTAAAAGTTTTATCCTGTGCAATATGCATGTAACTAAAAGGAGCCGCTAAATCCGCTGTCCTGTCAAAACCATAATATAAACCAAAGCCAACACTAACTGCACACAAGGCAAGAGCGTTTAATAAAGCAATGACACAGAGGGTTCGAGCATTTCCTTTAATCCGGTAAACCAAATGAGAAATACCAATCAGATTCATTCCTTTATAGTAATTTCTCTTATTGCGTTTAACCATTTTAAGCAGAAAAACCACCAGAGATGAAAAGAGCAATGCAGTTCCTGATATAATACCACCAATCATAACACTTAAATTCGTAAAAATTTCTTTGTTGTTGCTAAAGTTTTGAAACGCGAACCAATAGCCTGTTACCAAAAGAACAATTGCTAATATTGCTGAAAGAACAGAAGCTTTGGGTTCATGTTCACCTTCCTGTTCTGCCCGGAACAATTCAATTAATTTAAATTTATAAATCAAACGATAGCCCTGGATAGATGTCAATAAAATAATGATGGAAAAAATAATAACTGTATTGACAACAGCCCTTAATGAAAAGGTCATCCCGACATCCACTGTTGTCTTAAGTAATTTAAGTAAAATCATTGTGAAAAGCTTAGATAAAAAGGTGCCCAAAGCAATCCCGGCAACTAATACAATTGCTCCCATAATTAGGTTTTCATAAAACAACATTTTTCCAATGTCTTTTTTTCTCAAACCAAGTAGTGAATATAAGCCTATCTCTTTTTTGCGTTTCCTTGCAAAAAACTTGTTTGAATACACCATAAAAACAGCCACAAATAAGATTAAGATAATGGATGCTACCATAAAAATGGATTGCATACTTTGTGAAGATTCTATACTCTTTGCTATTTCTGTACTGTACTGCAATGCAACAAATGTATAATAAATCATTACACTAAAAAGCATGGACATCAAATAAACCAAATAGTTATTAAAATTTCCTCTAATATTCTTTTTAGTGATATCTAACAACGTCACTTACGCTTCCCCCTAACACATTTAAAACATCCAGTATTTTTCTAAAAAACTCTCTTCGGGAAATATCGCCTTTTACAAGCTCTGTAAAGATTCTTCCGTCTTTGATGAACATTACACGGGTGCAATAACTTGCCGCAAAGGCGTCATGGGTGACCATTAAAATTGTCGCTTTATCCTTCATGTTCATCTCTTTTAAAGACTCCAACAAGTCTGTTGCAGATCTGGAATCCAATGCGCCTGTCGGTTCATCAGCCAGGATTAAACTTGGGTTGGCCACAATAGAACGGGCAGCTGCCGTACGCTGCTTCTGTCCTCCAGAAATTTGATAAGGGTATTTATCCAATATAGGACAAATGCCAAACTTGTCTGCAATTTGCTCTACTCTGCGCTCCAGTTCTTCTACTTTCATTTTTGCAAGAGCTAAAGGAAGAAGTATATTTTCTTTCACCGTTAAAGTATCCAGCAAATTGTAGTCCTGAAAAATAAACCCTAGTTTGTTGCGGCGAAAAGTTGATAATTGTTCTTCATCCATCTTCAGAATGCTTTCACCATCAATAACAACATCCCCTGAACTAGGCTGATCAATTGTCGCCAAAATATTAAGCAGCGTCGTTTTTCCAGAGCCCGATGGCCCCATTATGCCTACAAACTCACCTTCATGAACGGTCAAGTCGATTCCATGTAATACCTGAAAAATATTTCCTTTTGTACCATAAGCCTTTTTTATTTGTTTTGTTTCAACCACTATTTTCATAGATTAACCTCCTGGTAGGGTGGAATTTATCTTATTGTATTATTTCACATTTGAAGCTTTCGATAAATTGATTCACCTTACATTTTATAATTTCAAGCTTTCAATTTTGTAACATTGAGTAGTTTTACACGAAATAATAACTGCAATAATGCCTATCCTAAATCAAAAGATTGGATGTTTGAGAGGTTTAGATAAAAAATGTATAATATAATGTAATCATGCTCAAAAACTATTCTATTATCAAGAACAAATGGAGGAATAGAATGAAAATAATGATTGTGGAAGATGAACCAACCATTAGAGATATGCTGAGGGAAATGTTAGTAAAATGGGGATATGAATGTATTCAATTGGATGATTTCAGCCAGGTGCTGCAAGTATTTCTTAAAGAAAACCCTCATCTTGTATTAATGGATATTAACCTGCCGTTTTTTGATGGATTTTACTGGTGCAATAAAATCAGAGAAGTTTCTAAAGTACCTATTATATTTCTTTCCTCCCGCAATACACCAATGGATATGGTTATGGCTGTGAATATGGGAGGAGACGACTACATTCAAAAACCTTTTTATGAAGAAGTACTGATTGCAAAAATTAAAGCATTGCTTCGCAGGACATACTCTTATGCCGAAACAACACCTAATATAAGAGAGTATGGGGGCATTGTTCTAAACCTTAATAACGGAGAGGTATTCTATGGAGAGCAGAAAGCAGAGCTTACAAAAAACGAATTTAAAATACTGAATATCCTGATGCAGAATGTAGGTACCATAGTAAGCCGTGAAAAAATTATGCGCACCCTTTGGGAAGATGAAAGCTTTGTGGACGATAATACTTTAACGGTAAATATTACCCGTTTACGCAAAAAACTGGATGAAATTGGGAAAGAAAATTATATTACCACCATAAAGGGAGAAGGGTATATTATAAAATGAGATTTTTAGAGTATTTAGAAGATAAACGTTATTTTTTAATATTTTATATCGCTTTAATAGTTTTTGTAACATTGATGATGTTCGTTACTTCAGACGGAGATAATCAAATCAGCAATATCCTGTACACAAATTTAGGCTGCACTATTTTGGCAGCCATATATCTCATCGGAGGATATTTTTATAGAAATGATTTTTATAAACAATTGAAAGGATTAACAAAAATAGATCATCAAAGAACTTTTAACCTGGTATTTCCCAAACCGCAAAATCATGCTCAAAAATTTTTTATAACGGGCTTCGAAAAGTTGCAGAAAGGGTATATGAAAGAGCTTGAACATTTGCATAATGAACGAAAAGATTATCAGGATTTCATTATGTCCTGGATTCATGAAGTGAAACTTCCCATCACTGCAAGTCGTATGCTTATGAAAAATAGCACAGACAAAACATTAGGATATGTTATAGATAAATTAGAGGACGAATTAAATAAAATTGATCATTACGTTGAACAAGCCCTTTACTACTCCCGCATTGGCTCCTTTTCAAAGGATTACTTTATAACAGAAGTCTCATTGAATCAAATTGTTAAAGAAAGCGTGAAAAAATATTCCAAATTGTTCATTCAAAAACATATTCAGCTTACCATTTGGGATGAAGAAGAATTTGTCCAAAGCGACAGCAAATGGCTCGGATTTGTCATCGATCAGGTTGTTGCAAATGCTTTAAAATATACAGAGGATGGGGGCGCTATCTCTTTTGCTTTTCGTTCAAATAACAAAGAGAAGCAACTATTCATCAAAGATACCGGTATCGGAATTAAGCCTGAAGATATCAACAGGGTTTTTGAAAAAGGGTTTACAGGTTCTCTTCAAAGAAACCATTCTAAATCTACCGGAATGGGACTTTATCTTGCCAAACAAATCGCCTTAAAACTTGGGCATAATTTATCCATTCAATCAGAGGAAGGAAAATATACTCAAGTTACTATTCATTTCCCTAAAATATCCAGCTACTATTTTCTAGAATCTTAGCACCTGGTTCTTGCTTGAAATGAAACCATACACTCTGATTTGCAGCATCAAATTTTCCTGGCTGGTTGCAGCAGTACTTTAAATAATTTTTGGATGTTATGTTCCTATAATGTCTAGTTTTCATATACATTTCACCGAGGATCTCCTGTTTCTTCTTGCGGCTGATTTCATCTGCAACCGCTGAAATATCCCCGAGTTCAGTCGTCGCCTTTTCAAAGGCATCCTTTTCATTCATGCCGCTCTTTACAAGTGTTTTTATCCTTTCATCCAAAAGCTTTTAAGCTCTTCCTTGAAATCTGTAAGTGCCGAAGTCTCCTGATAATCAGAAAACAGAGAATCTATATACTTTTTTGTATCCATTACTCTTCCTCCTTTAACAATTTATTTAAAATTTTTAAGGTAAACTCCCAGTTCAACAGGTTTTGATGATACAGTTCGCGTCCTTTATCTGTAATACGATAGTATTTGCGACGTGCACCCTGCGTTTCATCACCCCAGTACGACGTAATGTACCCGCCCTTTTCCAACCGCTTATAACTGGAATACAAAGTGTCCACTTTCAATTCATATTGCTCATCTGTACGGGATAAAATCAGATTGTAAATCTCTAAGCCATAACGATCAGCATTCATTAACATACCTAATACGATGGTATCCGTATGCCCCCGCAAAAGGTCTGACGATAATTTTGGCTCCATGATAATCCCCTTTCAATTATTATTTTGTAAAATCCAATATATTTACTTGACACTTATTATTACACAAATATATTTGTCTGTCAAATATATTTTTTAAAAAAATATATTTACAAAACAAAATAGTGTTAATTAAGAAAAGTCCCTATAATTTCTTCACCATTGTCTTTTTAGGTTCGGACAGTAAATAGATCCATCTTGCAAAAGTAATTTATATTTTCTTAACATACAAAAATACAGACCTAAAACCATAAGGAGGTTCTGGTCTGCATTTTTTTATTTACTCCATTTGCTGATTGATGATATCTTCGCTGTCAGCCATTGCCTGAAGGGTCATGGAAAGAAGTTTATCAAGTTCCCATCCAAGCTGTTCTGCTCCCCGCTCGATTACTTCTCTTGAGCAGCCGGCAGCAAAACTCTTACTCTTATATTTCTTTTTAAGGGATTTTAATTCCATGTCTTTTGTGCTTTTTGAAGGGCGCATAAGCGCTGCCGCCCATATAAGGCCGGTTAACTCATCTGCAGCAAAGAGGACTTTCTCCATTTCATGCTCAGGGGCAACATCAATTGTAGCGCCGCATCCTACAGTAATGCCGTATCCATGAGAAACAACACTATGAATCATCTCTTCTCCTACACCCGCTTCACGTAGCAACTCTGGTGCTTTAAGACAGTGTTCATCTGGATATAATTCAAAGTCGATATCATGCAATAATCCAACGATCCCCCAATACTCTGCTTCATCGCCATAACCTAATTCTTTGGCAAACCATTTCATAACAGCCTCAACAGTTAGTGCATGTTGGATATGAAAAGCCTCCTTGTTATATTTCTTTAATAAAGCTAATGCTTCATCTCTTGTGATATGATTCATCGTCCAACCTCCTTAATGATCTTTTGTATATCTTTCATACATTAATAATAGCTTATGTATAGTTTTATACTTTCTCATACAAGTAAGCTCCTAAGAATTTAATCTTTCTTAATATAATTAGTACATCAGTTATAAACTATTGTCAACGGAAAACTTCTTCAATGATAGTTCAATTACTTTTCCGCATAATTTACACGCATTGAGATAACATACTAAATAATTCAACCTAATAGCAGCTATAATTATTGTCCAGAAAGCAATGGCCGCTAAATGTGTAAATATGGACAAATAGATACCTATATGCTACAATCAAACCCATGAAAAATTTTATTTCGAAAGGAAGACACAAATGAAGCAAGAACGGCAGTATCCCAAAGTTATGATATCACCCAAGGCTAAGCGCAGTGTCCAGGACGGACATCCATGGATTTATGGAGAAGAAATTCTTAATATAGATGGATTCCCTCAAAACGGCGAATTGGTAGATGTTTTTGCCGGAAATTCTTTTATGGGTACGGGCTTTTACAACAGTACCAGTAAAATTACCGTTCGACTTATTTCACGCAACGCCAATGATGTATTTGACGCTCGTTTCTGGCGACGCCGTGTAGAATATGCCGTTCGTTACCGAAAAACCGTCATGCCTGGCGCTGACTTTAGTTGTTGCCGTATCATTCATGGTGAAGCCGATCAGATGCCAGGGCTGACAGTGGACCGCTACGGCAGTATTCTGTCTGTGCAGATTACCAGCCTCGGCATGGAGCTCGTCAAAGATATGGTTTACCATGCCCTTTGGGATGTACTTATTGAAATGGGCGAAACAATTACAGGTATTTATGAACGCAATGACATCGCCCTGCGTACAAAGGAAGGGCTAACAGAATATAAAGGCTGGTACCAGTTCGATGGCATACCTGTACCGGAATCTGCCATAACGGAGATATGCGAAAACGGCGTAAAATATCTGGTAGATGTGGAAAACGGACAAAAGACTGGCTTTTTCCTGGACCAGAAGTATAACCGCGCTGCGGTAGCCCGTATTGCCAAAGACAAACGCGTATTGGACTGTTTTACCCATACCGGTTCCTTCGGTCTTAACGCAGCATTAGGTGGTGCAGAGCATGTAACCAGCGTGGATATTTCACAATCAGCCATAGACATGGCAAAAGCAAATGCTATCCGCAATGGGTTGGACGGAAAAATGGATTTTCTATGCGAAGATGTTTTTGATCTGCTGATAAAGCTAACAGAACAGAAACGTCGTGACTATGACTTTATCATCCTTGACCCTCCGGCCTTTACCAAATCCCGCAAGACAGTACAATCTGCTGCCCGTGGATATAAAGAAATTAATTTAAAAGCCATGAAGCTGCTGCCCCGTGGCGGATATCTTGCTACTTGCAGCTGTAGCCACTTTATGACGGATGAATTATTCCGCAAAATGTTAATAAGTGCTGCAAAAGATGCCTCTATATCCCTAAGACAAATTGAAGCCCGTCAGCAAGCTCCAGACCACCCCATCCTGTGGAATGTTCCGGAAACGGATTATCTGAAATTTTATATCTTCCAGGTCGTATAGCCTGGATTTAGACAAAGCACATTGAAGCGAGACTCTTTCTTGATTTATTACAAACATTTTAAACTCCCTCAATAAAAATGATGGTTTATCTGGTTATATAAAATTTAACTGTTCTGATTATTTTAATATCACCAAATTAATGGTATCATTTGGAGCATCAAAAATTAAGGAGGATGCCCAAATGAGTCAAAAACAATCCAGAAAAATAACTACCATTCGATTAACAGTAACCGGTGTATTGATGGCAATGAATATTGCCCTAAGTTCTTTTGGAATTCCTGTTCCGGGCGGACGTCTGTATTTATGCGATGTTGTAATAAGCCTTGCTGCTATCCTACTAAACCCTTTTGAAGCTTTTGTGGTAGGAGGCATTGGATCGTTCTTAGGAGATTTGCTTTTTTATCCAGCTCCAATGTTTGTCTCTCTTGTTACCCATGGTCTCCAGGCCGCTGTGATATCCGTATTTTCTCACAAAATACTAAAAAATAAACCGATCCTTGCCTCAGGAATCGGCGTCACCATTGGGGCAGTCATCATGGTAATAGGCTATACCCTTGGGAAAATCTATGTATACAGCACTTTTGAATACGCCATGATTAAACTCCCGTACGAAATAGCCCAGGCAGCAATCGGAGCAATATTTGGAATGCTACTTTGCTGGAAATGCGGAATTCATAAATTATTTAACAAGATGATTAATCATAAAATCTGATAGGTTATCTCGGGCAAAAGTTTTTCAGAGCTTCCTGATAGCAAATAGTATTCTTAAATGCAAAAAAGAGGTCCATTATTGGCCTCTTTTTTGCCATTATAAGAACTTGAAAAGTTTAATACAAATAATAGCAAAGACTAATTACTGCTTCGCCAGATTACAGATAATTTCTACACATGCATCAATTCCTAATTTAGATGTATTAAAGCAAACATCATAATAATCCGCAACGCCAAATTCTGTATTGGTATAATAAGTACAGTATTTTCTTCTCATTTTATCTATGGCACGAATTTGTTCACTGATCTTATGTTCCGTTACATCAGGCATTTTATCCTTCATACGGTTAAGACGCCAGTAAAAATCGGCATGAACAAATACATGGAGTGCATTATCATATTCTTTTAAAATAGCATTGGCATTTCGCCCAACAATAACACAATTGCCTTTTTCAGCAATGGCTTTAATGACTCTTTGTTGAGCATCGAAAAGTTTTTCACTAAGTGGCCTGTTATAAAAATCAAAAAGACTCTGTGCAAATCCAAATTCTCTTGGGACCCTCTCGTCCCATTTTAACAAACTTTCCACATCTATTTTTGATTCCTTGGCCGCTTTTAAAATTAACTCTTTATCATAATGATCATAATTGAGTGCTTTCGCTACCTTAAGACCGATTTCTCCTCCACCGGCTCCAAACTCACGACTAATTGTAATAATCTTTTTCATAGTTTTATCCTCCCTAACAAATTATAAAACTTTGTTCAGGAAATCAATCGTTCTTGGTTCTTTGGGATTCACAAAAATTTCTTGCGGAGGACCCTGTTCTACAATGTAGCCACCATCCATAAAAATAATTCGATCTGCCACTTCTTTTGCAAAACCTATTTCATGGGTTACAACAACCATGGTCATACCATCCGCTGCCAACTCTTTCATTACGGCCAAAACTTCTCCTACCATTTCAGGATCCAGGGCTGATGTAGGTTCATCAAAAAGCATAATATCAGGACTCATCGCCAGTGATCTTGCAATCGCAATACGCTGCTTTTGTCCCCCTGAAAGTTGAGATGGATACACATCTGCTTTTGAATCCAAACCAACACGTCTTAATAATTGCATACCCTTTTCTTTAGCTTCTGCCTTAGTCATAATTTTTAATTCTACTGGAGCAAGCATGATATTTTCTATAACCGTTTTATGTGGGAAAAGATTAAAGTGCTGGAACACCATCCCAATATTTTCACGTACTTTATTAATATCTGTATGTTTATCCGTAATATCTTTTCCATCAACAATGATCGTACCGGCTGTAGCAACCTCCAGTCGATTAAGGCAACGAAGGAAAGTAGATTTTCCACTTCCGGAAGGTCCTAATAAAACAACAACTTCTCCTTCATATATATCAATACTCATGTCTTTTATGACTTCTAATTTCCCAAAATTCTTTTTTAAATTTTTAACATGAATTTTAACTTTTCTATCTGCCAAAGTTAATCCTCCTTTCAATCCTTTTAGCTATTTTACTGAGCGTAACAATAACAATCATATACATAATACCAACAATTGCCCAGGTTTCTAAACTCTTAAAGGTATTCCCGCTGATGGTTTTACCCAAATTAGTGAGTTCAGGAAATCCAATAACAGAAAGAATGGAGGTATCTTTTAATGTAATGATAAACTGATTAATAATAGATGGAACCATTGTACGAATCGCTTGTGGCAACACTACCAGGCGCATACTTTTAGCATAACTTAGTCCAAGACTTCTACTGGCTTCCATCTGGCCTTTATCCACACTTTCAATCCCTGCACGAATAATCTCAGCCATATAGGCACCGCAGTTCATCGCCAGTGCAATAGTACCCGCCTGAAGCGCCGACAATCTAAAATCCTGTACCCCCATCATTTTAACTCCCGCTGGTACACCAAAATAAATAAAATAGGCCAAAACAATCAAAGGAACTCCTCGCACCCCATCAACATATGCCGTACCTATAAAATTAAAAAATCTATTTCTCCCAACATTCATCAGAGAAAATATCAACCCGATGATCATAGCAAAAAACAATGATAGCAAAGTAAGCAATAATGTCTTTCCCAATGCCTGAAGCAGCATAGAACCGTACTTTTCAATAATCATAATCATCTCTAATCACCCCTGTTTTTATCCTGCAAAATTATCATATTAAAAAACGTGAGATACCTGCAATAGTTTCTCACGTTTATGGTCAACTAAATATACGACTATTTTAAATACTTATTAATAATTTCATCGTATTTTCCGTTTGCTTTAATGTTTGCAAGTCCGGCATTAAACATATCCAGCAATTCTTGATTGTCTTTATTCATAATAGCAAAACCATAAGGTGCCCCTTCGCTTTCCATTCCTTCAGGAATCATAAGAGGTAAGTTACCTTCTTTAATGGAAACTGCCATAATAGGAGTATCTTCTACACAAGCTGCACTGTTTCCAAGAATTACATCCTGATACATGGTAGGTGAGTCTTCAAAAACAGTTACTGTAAATCCATATTCATCTTTTAGGCTGTTTGCAAAATCAGCTCCAGCTGTACCGTTTTTAACTGCAACATTTTTTCCTCTAAGATCTTCGAAACTCTTAATATCACTGCCCTCAGCCACAACAAATGTCTGGGTTGCATTGTAATATCCATCGGAGAAAATCCAGCCAGAATCAATACGTTCCTGCTTGATTGTTGCCCCTGCAATAAGGCCGTCTGCCTGACCTGCCTGAACAGCTGCAACTGCTGCATCCCAACCAAGACTTTGCAATTCATACTTAAAGCCTTGATCTTCTGCAATCGCAGCTAATAAATCAACATCAATACCTACAAATTCATTATTTTCATTCGTATATTCAAATGGCTTGAATACAGTATCTGTCGCGATAATCCATACTTTATCGCTTTTTTCGCTGGTAGAATCCTGTGTTGTTTCTGCTGTGTTGGAGGATGATTGGTCTGTTGTATTTTTGTTATCTTGAGAACCACATCCTGTTAATACTGCAGTGCTGATTAAAAGTGTCGATAAAATTAAAGCGAATATTTTCTTCATAATTATTCTCCTTACTCTAAAATTTATTAGTTTGAAAAATTAAAACTATAACTGGATATGTTAAATCTTTTCTAAGGTAATACTACAAGCGATATTATAATATAATCTAATTTATATTGTCAATTTGTATAATTATAAAATTATATATTTTAGATTATAAGACTTTATATCTTGCAAAATTTATAATATTCAGAATAAACTTTGCTTATGGTCTTAAAAAAAATTTAATAAGTATTGAATATATTACAAAATTTCACTATATCATTATGAACATCCGTATCATAAAATATCTTTTATTAACTTAAAGTTTTAAATTTTATTATTTACAAAATAGCAATCATATATACAAAAAGAAAAAGCTGTTGGCAGTTATATATGTCAATATTATGATGAACAAATGATATTTTCCACACTGCAATGCTTTCTATGTTTAATAAATATCGGAATTTCGTAAACGAGCATTACAATCCATCCGCATAAACAACTTAAAGCGACACCAACCATTCCAAGCCTTGGAACAAGGATATATGCAAACCCTACTCTTCCAACCATCTGTATAAATGTGGATGCCAAAGTGACCTTAAGCTCTCCCATTCCTCTAAAATAACCTTGTATGCCATTGGTCCAGGCTGGGAGCAGATAAAAAAATGACATCAGATGAAGATAAACTGCTCCCAATTCTAAAACTTTAGCATTCTCCCGAGATACAAATAATGTCATTATAGGCTTTGCACCAAAATACGTTGCGACTAAAATAATCACCCAATAAAACGTTTCAATCTTCAATCCTGTCCAAAGCCCCTTCTTAATACGGTCATATTTCTTAGCACCTCTGTTTTGGGCTAAAAATGTTGTCATTGCATGGCCTATATTTTGCTGAGGAGTAAAGGCAAAATCATCTACTCTGTTCACTGCATTAAAAGCGGCAATAACATCTACTCCTAGAGGGTTTACAACCGCTTGAACCAAAACTTTGCCCACATATAGACAAGTTTGCTGCATGGCAGAAGCCCAGCTGTAATTCACTGTTGTTTTAAGCAATACTCTGTCCAAAACAATTTCTTCTTTCGAAAAATGAAGCAAAGGAATCTTTTTATAAATATAAATAATGCAAAAAACACCGGACAGCATTTCTGCTATTACTGTAGCAATAGCTGCCCCAGCCACCCCCATCTTAAAACACACTACAAACAGAATATCCATAATAATGTTTAAAATTGATGAAATAATTAAAAAGATCAATGGGGTTTTTGAATCGCCGATGCTGCGTAAAGTCGATGAAAGCACATTGTATAAAAACGTAAAAATAAGTCCTCCAAATATAATTCTTAGATACAAACTTGCCTCATCTATAATCTCTTTGGGGGTTTGTATTAACCATAAAATTTGTCTGATAAATAAAACACATAAAGTAACAGTAATGATAGTAAAGATAAAACCTGCAATCACAGTAGTAGAAACTTCTCGTTTAAATTTTTCTATATCCTGTGCCCCAAAATATTCACTCATCAATACAGAAGCACCAATACAAATCCCTACAATAAAAAATATAATAATGTTCATAATCGGATTTGCTGTACCAACTGCCGCTAAAGCATTTGTTCCTACGAATCTTCCCACGATAATAGAATCCACTGCATTATACGTAAGTTGAAAAAAGTTTCCCAACACCAGCGGTATGGCAAATTGAATTAAATGTTTACTTATACTTCCGTTAGTCATGTCTCTTGCCAAAGTATTAGTCTCCTATCTGTTTAGTATTTACAATCATATAATATTATGGTCATATATACATCATGTCAAGCCGTTTGCTTTATTAAATAATCCCTCTGCTCTTTCGATATTTGCTGGGAGACATACCTTTTACCTTTTTAAAAACATCTCCAAAGTAATTGCTATCGGTAAAGCCACATTTTAAAGCAATGTTTGTAATAGAATCCCTGGTTTCTAATAATAAATGAGCAGCCTCTTTTACCCTTATATTATTGAGATATTCTTTAAAACCAAAACCAGTTATTTTCTTAAATTTCTTAGAAAAATAAGTTATACTCATATTTGCCATTTTGGCCATCTCTTCCAAAGTAATTGGTCTATCATAATTTTCACAGATATACTTTGCCATTTTTTGAATCTTATCATGGGCAATATCTGCTTCTTCTAAGGGATTGTCCTGAAAAGTCTGGCAACGTACTAAAAAAATAATTAATTCATAAACATGATTTTTAATAAGAAATTTAGAAAAATCATCGTTTAAATGATACTCATACTCTATTTTCTGAAGCAATTCCTCAAAAAATACCCTGCGGCTTGGAGGAAGGAGAATATGAAGTTTTTCAAAACATTTTATGATGGATTCTTTACCAAACTCTTGATACAGTTCTTTAAGAAATTGATCTGTAAAATTTAATACAACTCTTTCATGGGTTTCATCGGCGATAAAAGTCGTCCTATGGAGGCATCCTTTTTTAAAAATCACTATACTCCCTTTATCTACTGTATATAGGGTATGGTTAATAAAGACTTTTCTTTTTCCTGATACCAGATAATATATTTCATAATATGGATGAAAGTGGGCTTCACTCATCTCAAAAAAAGCTTTTCTCTTCACACGGTCAATTGAAAAATGTTCGTTTTCTTTTAAGAGATCCATTTTTTATTACCTCCTCTCCTTCACTGTCCCTTTCCTAAGTATATCATTTTTCTTTCATTATAGCAAAAAAACTGTAGTTTATAATAAATTAAACGGAATTTTAGTAGAAACAACTTTATTTTTGTTATAGTATATATCAAGACCTGGATGAAATCTAGAAAGGATATAAAGAGAATGGAAAAAATAAAAGCAAATTTATCTCCAAAAGATGAAGCTTTTCGTAACTTTGCCCTGACAGGCAATTTGTGGTCAGTCTTTCTTCACGTAGGCATCCCCCTGGCGTTATATCAAAGTTTAAGTCAGCTCTTTAAGATATTGGATTCTTTAATGGCTGCTCATGTTAGTGCAAAAGCTGTATCTGCAGTAGCGTATTTATCCCAAATTAATCTCACACTGTCTGCTATAGGGGAAGGACTTGCTATAGGTTCCAGTCTAAAAATAAGTGAAGCTTATGGAGCTGGAGATTACCAGCTTGTAAAATCCAGAATAAGTACTTTGTTTGGTTTGTGTACGCTATTAGCAGGGATGGTTATGCTGCTTATCCCCTTTACAACACAATTTCTACAACTAGCGAACACCCCTCCTGAGCTTATTCATATTGGGAAACAGTATTTTATCCTAGAGCTTATTGGCCTGATGATTAGTTTTTTTAATAATATTTACATTGCTGTTGAACGCGCCAGAGGTAATTCAAAACGTATTCTGCATCTGAACTTTTGTGCTATTGTAGTTAAATTGAGCTTAACTGCACTTTTTGTTTATGTCTTCAATTTAGGAATCACCATGATTGCCTTTGCCACAATCATTTCTCAGTTGATCATTCTTACAACAGCCTTTATTAATATGAGACAGGCAGACAACGCTTTTGGTTTCTCTATGCAAACAATAAGTTTTAAGAAAAATGTTGTAGCGCCTATGATTTCTTTGTCTATTCCTGTTATGGCAGAAAGGATAGCTTTTTCCTTTGGAAAAGTCATAGTGAACTCTATGAGTACAGTATATGGAACTTTAACGGTTGGCGCCCTGGGTATTTCTAATAATATAAGTGGCATGATCAATAATCCTCAAACTGGATTCCAGGATGGAGGAGCAGCTATTATAAGTCAAAACCTTGGTGCTCAAAAAACAGAAAGAGCTCTAGAAGTTTTTAAAAGAAATCTTTTTACCAGCATCATTATTGGTACCATCGGACATATACTGACCATAGGTTTCTTAGGGCCTATCAGTTCCATATTTGCTAACGGTGATATGGAATTTGCAAAACTTATTTCCACCGTCTATTTTTATGAAGCAATAGCTTGTATTCCCCTGGGAATTAATTCTGCCAATATGGCTTTGTTATATGGATTCGGCTATACGAAACTTACTCTTATTATCAATTTCAGCAGAGTTTTGATATTTAGGGTTCCTATCCTGTGGGCTCTGCAGCATTTTACAAGCCTTGGAAGCATGAGTGTTGGTATCGTAATGTCGGCAAGTAATATACTCACCGCTGTATTATCCAGCATTATTGTATTGATTGTCATTAGACAAATATGTAGGGAAAATAATATTCATTTTATTCCAAAAAAGCCTAATAAAAAACAACTGTTAAAAATGGACTAACAAACACGAGTAAATTAAAAAATGGCAAAAAAATAATACATCCAGGGTTTCGATATCATAAAATCACTGGATATATCTTATCAACAATCAATGCTACTAAACTAAAATTTATATTTTAAATCGGCATACTGCCTCATTTAACTTATTTCCTAAACCTGCTAATGTTGCTGCTGATTCTGTAACTTCTATAAGACTTGCTTGTTGCTGTGTTAATGCAGCAAATATATCATTACTTGCATGGACAGATACATCTATGACTTCTTGAACATTTTTCATGCTGTTTTTGACTCTTTCAATGGATTCCATAAATTCTTTAATATCATGGGATATATCTGTAATACTACAATGGACTATTTTATCTTCATGTTCTATTTTATCAAAATATTCTTTAGCTTCTAAAGTAATTTTATTGCCCTCTTCAATTTCTCTCATATTTTCGTGCATTTTGCGATGTATCGCTATTGTATGCTTTTGAAAAGTATCAATTAATTCTTTAATCATCTGAGTTGATTTAGAGGTTTGGTCTGAAAGTTTTCTAATTTCTTCAGCAACAACTGCAAATCCCTTTCCTGCTGCTCCTGCTCTGGCTGCCTCAATAGATGCATTCAGAGCTAAAAGACTGGTCTGATCTGCAATTTCTGAAATCGTATTGATAATACCATTCATCCTATCCGAACTTTCTTTAAGTTCTTCTGAAATTTTAAGAGTACTGTCCATTGTACTGTTAATATTTAAAATTTTTTCCACAAATTTATGAATACAAATGTTCCCTTTTGAGGCTAATTTTACAGATATTTCAGTATTCATTAAAATATCCTCTGTTCTGCTGCAAATCTTTTGAGACACCTCATACATTTTACTCACTGTGTTCATTGTATTTTGTGCCTCTCTGCTTTGCTCTTTTATCCCCCCAGTTACAGATTCCATGGAAGCAGTAAGCAATTCTCCGGATCTACTGTTTTCTTCCACATTATTCTTTAACTTATTAGACATTTCACATATATCACCACTAACTGAAGTTACCTTTTCCACAATTCCTCTAATGCCCTCTTGCATATTATTAAAAGCCCCTGCCAGACTATTCAATTCATCTCTCGTTCTGATTACCAACGAATTAACCGTTAGATCTCCTTCTGCAATGGCTTTGGCATTAGAACTGATATCTTGAATGGATTTATTGATGTTATTAGAAATTATTGTAATCCCGATACTTGAGCCAGTAATGGATAAAATCAATGCAACAACCCCTATAATGCTAATGAACCGGTACTCATTTTCTATTCGTTGCTTTAAAATTTCACTACTTTTTAATTCATTAGATATAAGGGTATTTTTCTCAGGTTCAATGAAAAAAACAATAAGATTTTGTATGTATTTAATATGTTCCTGCACCATCCCCGAATCTTGCAAATTTTCTTCTGCAGATTTTATCTTTTCTTCTACAGATGCAAGATAATCTTTAATAACACTAACATTGTATTTTACTTTATCTGAATTTGTATTGCTCTCGATGATATCAATATTTTTCTTAGCTAATTCCAGATTTTCCTTATAATTTGAACTGCTAAAATCAGATTGATTTTTATAAGAATCTTCTAAAGAACCTGGAACCACATTTAATATTTCAGGAAGAGTATTTGCCAAAAATATATTGTGAAGAATACGATTATGCTGATCATTAAAATGATTCATTGTCACCAGAAGAATAACGGATACACTGCCAAGTATAGTGACAAGAGAAAAAAAAGTAATTAAAAGCTTTCCTTTTATAGATATCCCCTTAATACCTTCACTCCCTATTCCTTTCATAAAATATTCCCCCAAAATGATATTTACAAATACACCTACCGATAGAGCGGTAGGTGTCAAAATTATAATGTCCAGATTTAATTAAGCAGCTTTCTTTCTAGTAGCTATATCAAACCAAACAGCCACTAAAAGTACAAGCCCTTTTACTAAGTATTGTTCGAAAGATCCAAGATTCATAAGGCTCATTCCATTATCAAGACTTGCCATAACTAAAGCTCCGATGATTGCGCCTGGAATGGTTCCTTCTCCCCCCAAAGTACTGGTACCACCGATAATTGCCGCTGCAATACAGTCCATTTCAAAGTTTTGTCCAGCTGCAACTATCGCTGCATTTAAACGTGAAGTATACACAATCCCTGCAATTGTAGACAGAAGCCCCATCAGTACAAAGATCGTCATATTCGTCTTTTTAATATCAATCCCAGAAAGTCTTGCAGCTTCTCTATTTCCACCTATAGCATAGACATAACGGCCAAAAGCAGTCTTGGTAGAAATAATTGTAAATATAATAACTACTGCTATAAGTAGTAATACTGCATATGGAATACCTCTGTATAATACCATTATAGAAAATACAGCCGCAATAACGATACTCATACCGATAAGTTTTGCTAAAAACAGAGAGTTTGAAAGTACTTTAAAACCATATTTTTGTCTTTTCTTTCTTGTTTTTAATTCTAATATGATATAAGCAATGATAAATACGATTCCGAGTAATGCTGTAGCATCATGGAAGTTTAAAGCTTCATTGAGTTTAGGCAGATAGCCTTGCCCGATAGCTTTAAAAGCTGCATTGTTTGGAGATATAGATTTGGAACCTGTGATTCCTATGATGGCTCCTCTAAACATTAACATACTGGCAAGAGTAACAATAAATGCCGGTACGCCTCTGTAAGCAATCCAAAATCCATGCCATATCCCGATTATAAGTCCTACAATAAGAGTAATGATTAATGCTGTACCTACAGACATATTATAGTTCACCAGGCAAACTGCAGCAACTGCTCCAGTAAACCCTACAACTGATCCTATGGACAAATCAATATGCCCAGCCACCATTACTAATACAACACCACTGGCTGCAATACCTACAGCAGCACTTTGTAAAAATAGATTCGATAAATTTCTTGCACTGATAAAAACTCCACGGGTTAAAATCTGAAATATAAACCATATGGCTAAAAGAGCGATAATCATCGAAAATTGTCTTATGTTTACTTTTAAAGATCTTTTAACCGTTTCTACTGGTAAGTTGTTTTTATTAATTACTGTTTCTCCCATTGTTATTTCCCTCCTGTCGCATAATACATAACCTTTTCCTGGGTCGCCTCTTTATAATCTATTTCGCCATTTATTTCTCCCTCATGCATAATCAAAATTCTATCGCTCATGCCTAGAACTTCTGGAAGTTCTGATGAGATCATAATAATACAAACGCCCTGGTCTACAAGATCGTTCATGATATTATAAATTTCATACTTTGCTCCTACATCAATTCCCCTTGTAGGTTCATCAAGAATCAGTACTTTAGGCTCTGTCATAAGCCATTTTGAAAGAACGACTTTCTGTTGATTTCCACCACTTAAATTATTGGCTTTTTGCTCAATAGATGGTGTCTTAATATTCAAATCCTCTACATATTTATTGGTTTGTCTGACAATTTCATTATCATTGACTATTCCATTATTAACCAAACGATCTAAGGATGCTAGAGAAGTATTGGTTTTAATATCTTGCCCTAGTACAAGACCGTATTTTTTTCTATCTTCTGAAACATATGCTATACCGGCTTTAATAGCATCTTTAGGTTTTTTAATGTTTAACTTCTTACCATTTAAATAGATTTCACCTTTTACACCTGTACCATAAGCTCCAAAAAGACTCATCACCAGTTCAGTTCTTCCTGCCCCCATGAGTCCTGCTATTCCAAGAATTTCTCCTTTTCTGACTTCAAAACTAACGTTTTTAATAATCTCTTTTTCAGGGATTTCCGGATTATGTACCGTCCAATTTTTAACTTCAAGTACGACTTCTTTAGGCGTGTGTTCTTTTCTTGGGAAACGCTCTGACATTTCACGACCAACCATCATCGCAATTAATTTATCTTCATTCATCTCGCTTGTAGGAATAGTCCCAACTGTTTTTCCATCTCTCAGTACCGTAATCGTATCACTGATTTCAAAAATCTCATTTAATTTGTGAGAAATATATATACAGGTTACGCCTTTTGCCTTTAAAGTTCTTAAAATCTCTAATAAATTTTCTGTTTCTCTTTCTGTTAATGCGGCAGAAGGCTCATCCAAAATTAGTAAATCTGCATTTTTTGAAATTGCTTTTGCTATTTCAACCAATTGCTGCTGTCCAACCCCAAGATTCAGTACCTTGGTAGCCGGATTTAAATCTAAAT
>JAAYMW010000042.1 GCA_012521175.1 Candidatus Epulonipiscium sp. | reverse complement strand
TTTGAACATTGGTAAAAGGACTTGGGCTCACGAATTTCTTAAATCAATAAGGGATTCCTAGGTTAAATGATATGCAGAGGGATATTCTTGCTTTTAAAACCCATAGTATCTTGACGCTATCTGTTTTTATACTGATATTGATTTTTTAGAATAAATAGGCTATACTGATTCATGCAAACATTTACATATATTTAGGGGGTAACTATGAAAAAATTAAAAGAATTTTTAACCGCCAACCGTCATTTTTTTATCTTGCTTTATTATTTTGTTATTTTATTTGGTTATCAACTGTTAAATAAATATACTGTCCCCAAATATTACATGTACCATCCTATTGACCGTTATATTCCCTTTGTGCCCATTATGGTGGTCCCTTATGTATTTTGGTATATATTAATCACAGCTTCACTTATTTATTTAGGATTTACTTGTAAAAAAGATTTTTATAGACTTGCGTTGTTTATGTTTGGAGGAATGACTCTTTGCTACATCATATTTATCCTCTTCCCCAATGGACAAAATCTAAGGCCTGTGATCACCGAAACCAATATCTTTACGACAATCATCACTTTTATCTATACTTTAGATAATCCAACCAACTCAGCACCTAGTATGCATGTAATAGATACTATGGCGGTTTACATCGCCCTTAGAAAAAATGAGAAATTAAGCAAAATAAAAATATTACAAACCACTTCTGCCATTGTTACAATTCTAATCATTATGTCCACGGTAATGATAAAGCAACATTCCATCCTTGATGTTATGTACGGATTATTAATGAGTTTAGTACTATATATTATGATTTACCGCATTCCTTATCATAAGTTTAAATTTGCTGCTAAAAAAGAAGCCCAGCAACAAGTATAAAAAAAACCATCTGCTAAAGAAAAGCAGATGGTTTTTTTATACTGTTTCAGGTTCAGGATATTCTTCTCCAAAAGTATCTATGGTGATGGTCTTAATCTTTTGTTCTATCATGGGGCGATCAAAATAGTCTGTTTTAACATTGGCAATTTCATCAATGGTGTCAAAGCCCTCAAGGGTTTTTCCAAATGCAGCATACTGGCCATCTAAATGGGGAGCGTCTTCATGCATAATAAAGAATTGAGATCCAGCTGAGTCAGGATTTTGAGCTCTTGCCATAGAAATAACACCTCTGGTATGTTTAAGAGGATTATCAATGCCATTGCTTTTAAATTCCCCTTTGATGCTGTATCCGGGCCCGCCCATGCCACGTCCTTGCGGGTCGCCGCCCTGAATCATAAATCCTTTAATGACTCTATGAAAAATTAATCCATCATAAAATCCCTTTTTAGCTAAAGCAATAAAATTATTCACTGTATTGGGTGCGATATCAGGATATAACTCTAATTTGATTTGGAGCCCATTTTCCATCGTTATTAAAGCTATGGGATTCTTTTTCACAATCATTTTCCTTTCTATTATGTAGTTATATTAGTATTTACATATCCCATTAAAATAAACGTATTTTATATTCTACATAATTCTAAGTTTTTCTTAATACATTCGTCAAAAAATTCTTCTGCCTTTTCCAGTTGAACAGAATAAATCTTATCATTATCGATTCTGACGGATACCGCTTTGGTACAATGTCCTAAACAAAAGGTGCCTTTAATGACAACTTCATCACTTAAATTATTTTTTTTAACTAATGAATTCAAGGAACTAACCAGTTCATATGCCCCTTTTGAATGGCAATGGCTTCCAATGCATACTTCAACTATAACCATAGTCACTCCTCTTTCTGCAGTTTTATTCACATTAAGTATATGTTACAGATATTTTTTTGTCAAACAAATAATTAAGTATTTTGTTATTTAATGTAACTATTTGTCATGCTGAAATAAAAAATTTATAAAAAAAATATTGAGTAACAGCTTTTTTATGTTTATAATTATTCAGATAACACAAAATAAGAATAAAAGCTATAGTATATGGCAGAAGGAAAGGAGAAAAAATGGAAATTAGACCTATCAAAAAATTAAAACTTTACGGATTTAACAACTTAACCAAAACTCTAAGCTTCAATATGTATGACATCTGCTATGCAAAAACGGAAGAAGATCGCAAAAATTATATCAAATATATTGATGAACAATATAATGCGGAACGTTTGACCAAAATTCTTACGGATGTTGCACACATTATAGGGGCAAATATCCTAAATATTGCCCAACAAGATTATGAACCCCAAGGTGCCAGTGTAACCATGCTGATTTCTGAAGGCCAAGTCGTTCCTCCGGATGAATCTGCAAAAAATGAATCCCCTGGACCTCTTCCTGAGGCTGTAGTTGCCCACTTGGACAAAAGTCATATTACGGTGCATACTTATCCTGAGAGTCATCCAGACGATGGTATCAGTACTTTTCGTGCTGATATTGATGTATCAACTTGCGGTCAAATATCTCCGCTTAAAGCATTAAATTATCTGATTCACAGCTTTGATTCCGATATTATGACGATAGATTATCGTGTAAGAGGTTTTACCAGAGACATCCACGGTAAAAAACTCTTCATTGACCATAAAATAAATTCAATACAAAACTATATCTCACCTGAGACAAGAAATCGATACCAAATGATAGATGTTAATGTGTACCAGGAAAATACTTTCCATACCAAAATGCTTCTTAGAGAGTTTGATTTAAATAATTACCTTTTTGGAGTTGAAAAGAAAGATTTGCTGCCTAGAGAAAGGAAAAAGATCATTCAAAAACTCAAAAAAGAAATGGCAGAAATTTTTTATGGAAGAAATATGCCTTCAATGAAAAAATAACATCATAAAAACAGCTCTTTGAGGAGCTGTTTTATTTATAAACTTCTTCTTTTAAACTTGCTATAAAAGGAAGATTTCTATATTTTTCAGCATAGTCTATTCCATAGCCTACAATGAATGCATCAGGAATTTCAAATCCTATATAATCCACCTTTAAATCTACTTTTCTTCTTGTGGGCTTATCAAGCAACGTACATATTTTTAAGGATTTTGGCTTTCTTCTAAGCAAATTTTCCTTCAAATAATCAAGGGTAAGTCCTGTATCTATAATATCTTCAACGATTAAAATGTTCTTTCCTTCTATACTATACTCTAAATCCTTTAATACTTTAACGACTCCGCTACTTTCTGTGGATTGCCCATAACTTGATACAACCATAAAATCAATAGAAAGAGGAATATCTATCTTTCGAATCAAATCCCCCATAAAGATATTAGAACCCTTTAGAATACCTACTACCGTAAGATCTTCTCCATGATAATCCTTTGAAATCTGTTGTCCCAATTCTTTTACTTTCTCTGCTATTTCTTCTTCAGTAAATAAAATTTCTTTAACATCATCTTTCATCTTTATCCATACCTTTCTATAAATTTAATTTAAGCTGGGTATTAACCGATTTACCCAATGTCGGCAACTCATTGGCTCTTAAGTTCCTGATATCCATATCCGCAAATTCATCAGGAGTAAGAACCACCTTTAGGAAACTCTTTTTGGTCATTTTCATGCTTTGTATTCCTGCTGCCCGTCTTTGTTTGCCAACAGGCACCAAATTCGTATTAATAAGGGCAGCTTTCCCATCATTTCTTATAAGTAAGATATCCATATCTTCCATAATCGTAAGCATTCTAATACATTGGGATTTTCCATAAAAACCACCGACAAGTTTTCTCCTATATTGCTTCGTTTCGTAATATTTAAGAGGTATCTTGATCAGTTTTCCATTTTCAAAGGCAATCAAAATAAATCCTGTATAAGTGTTGCCTTCGGAAATAAAAATAATATTTTCATCCTCTTCCAATTCTAATACGTTTGGAATATAATCCCCTAAAGTACTGGCTTTAGAATCTTCCAATTCATAAGCTTTAATGCGATAGACATTTTGCTTGTTGGAAAATAGTAGTATATCTCCTTTATTATTCACTTCTATTTCTTGTAAAATTCTATCTCCATCTTTTAATGCATGGTTTGAATTCGCTCTATAGGATGCAAGGGAAATTTTTTTGATATATTGTTGCTCTGTCAAAAAGATTTTGACCCCATAATCATCAATTAAATCTTCTTTAGAAATTGTTGTAATCTTTTCTTCTTCTATAATTTCACTTTTTCTTGGCCCTCCATATTCTTTATCAATTCTTTGAAGTTCCTTTTCGATCACTTTTTTTATTTTCTTATCATCTTGAATCAGCTTTGAAAGACTGTCTATCTCTTTTCTAAGGCTGTCGGCTTCTCCAATACGATTTAAAATATATTCTCTATTTAAATTCCTAAGTTTAATTTCTGCAATAAACTCAGCTTGTTTTTCATCAATCTTAAATCCTGCCATTAAATTCGGAACAACATCTTTTTCTTTTTCTGTATCTCTAATAATTTGAATCGCTTTATCAATATCCAATAAAATTTGCTTAAGCCCCAAAAGCAAGTGTAATTTTTCTGATTTTCTTTCTATTTCAAACTGTGATTTGTTTCGGATACAAGTAATTCTAAATTTAATCCATTCGGATAAAATTTCTTTAATCCCCATCACTCTCGGATGCCCATCGATCAGAATATTGAAATTGCAATTAAAACTATCTTCTAAGGGAGTTAGGGTATAAAGTTTTTTTATCAGTTCATCAGGATCAGTATTTCTCTTTAAATCCAAAGTTAATTTGAGTCCTCCTAAATCTGTTTCATCCCTGATATCGCTTATCTCTTTTATCTTTCCTGTTTTAATCAAATCAACCAACTTA
>JAAYMW010000041.1 GCA_012521175.1 Candidatus Epulonipiscium sp. | reverse complement strand
TTCAACAAAAATGTACTAGAGGTTTTAAGACAACCTTTAGAAGATCGAGAAGTAACCATCTCAAGAGTTAATGCTACCTTAACATACCCTGCCAGTTTCATGCTTGTTTGTTCTATGAATCCCTGCCCCTGTGGTTATTTAGGAGATGAAGAAAAGTGCCACTGCCAACCGGAACAAGTCAAAAAATATCTATCAAAAGTTTCTGGTCCGCTGCTTGATAGAATAGATCTTCAAGTAGAGGCATCCGCAGTTAAATATTCTGATTTAGACATTCGAGAAAAAAGTGAATCTTCCTTCAGTATCAAACAAAGGGTACTAAATGCACAAAAGATTCAGCAGGAGCGATATAAAAACGAATCTATTTTCTTTAACTCCCAATTGTCTGCTGCTCAAATTGAAAAATATTGTTCTCTGGGAGACGCTGAAAGGAACTTGCTTAAAACTGCCTTTGAAAAATTAAATCTAAGCGCCAGAGCATACCATAGAATCTTAAAAGTAGCAAGAACCATTGCCGACTTGGACGAGGAAGAAAATATTAAACTACATCATTTAAGTGAAGCCATACAATATAGAAGTTTGGACAGGAAATATTGGGCATAAGAAAAGAGCTTACAAAAAAATGTAAGCTCTCTCAAACTCAAATATACTAAATACTATGTTTTACTCTATCTCTTTCTTCTGCTCTTTTGCCGTCGTTCCATCTGCTTAAATCTCCTACCAGATAACCTGTAATACGACGGATTCTTTCAAAGTATATACCATTCTCTCCATCTTTGCGTCCACATTGTGGACATTCATTATTTAGAATACCAGTGTATCCACATACAGGGTCTCGATCGACTGGATGATTTATAGAACCATAACCTATTCCTGCATCAGCCATGGCTCTGACGATCGTTTCAAATGCCTCTAAATTTTTTAAAGGATCCCCATCCAGCTCAATATAAGTAATATGACCTCCATTACACAATTCATGATAAGGGGCTTCTAATCTAATTTTATCAAATGCAGAGATTGGATAATATACAGGGATATGAAAAGAATTCGTATAATATTCTCTATCTGTCACACCTTCTATGATACCAAATCGTTTTTTGTCAATTATAGTAAATCTTCCGGATAATCCTTCTGCAGGAGATGCAATTAGAGAAAAATTAAGGCCAAATTTTTTACTTGCTTCATCCATACGTTTTCTCATATGCCCAACTATTTCTAACCCTAACTTTTGTGCTTCTTCAGACTCCCCATGGTGTTTACCAATCAATGCTTTTAATGCCTCAGCTAATCCAATAAATCCCATTGTTAAGGTGCCATGCTTAATAACTTCCCTGATCTCATCATTTCTATCCAATTTTTCTGAATCAATCCAAATTTTTTGTCCCATTAAAAACGGAAAGTTTTTAGCTTTTTTCTTTGCTTGTATTTCAAATCTCTCTAATAATTGCATTGTTACTAAATCTATGGTTTCATCCAACTTTTCAAAAAAGCTATCTATATTTCCTTTTGACGTAATAGCAATATAGGGCAAATTCACTGATGTAAAGCTTAAGTTTCCTCTGCCATAAGTAATCTCCCTGCTAGGATCATAATGATTGGCAGCAACCCTGGTTCGGCAACCCATATAGGCTACTTCTCCCTCAACGCCATATTTGTCATAATAAACTTTATTAAATGGCGCATCTAAAAAGCTAAAATTAGGGAAAAGCCGTTTTGCACTTACTCTACAAGCTAATTTAAACAAATCATAATTAGGATCTTCCTTTTCAAAAGAAATACCTTTCTTTATCTTAAAAATAGATATAGGGAATATAGGTGTTTCACCATTTCCAAGGCCTCTTTCAGTAGCTAATAAAAAGTTTTTAGAAACCATTCTTCCTTCCGGTGAAGTATCCGTTCCAAAGTTTATACTGCTGAATGGAACTTGTGCCCCTGCCCTTGAATGCATGGTATTAAGATTATGTATAAATCCTTCCATGGCCTGAAATGTTTTTTCATCTACTTCCTTTACTGCATGTTTAGAAGCAAACTCCTGTGCTTTTCTTATCATCCTATTATCTTCTATATTAAATAGCGTTTTTATCGCTTCTGATTCTACATCTAAGTATTCAGCATTCATTTCTAACTGAGGAGCTAAACCTGTTTTCTTTATCGTTTCTTCTACACTTTTTACTGCTATTTCTTTGGCTTCTTCAGCTGAAATACCTAATAAAAATTCCAGTGCTTTACCTAAATTAGATTTATATAATTTTATATAAGTTTTTGCTACCCCAGGAGCTAATCCATAATCAAAATTCGGAATGGACTGACCTCCATGCATATCATTTTGATTACTTTGAATAGCAATTGCAGCAAGAGCAGCATAACTGGATATATCCTGTGGCTCTCTTAAATAACCATGACCTGTTGAAAAACCATTCTTAAACAATTTTATAATATCGATTTGACAGCAAGTCATTGTCAAAGTTAAAAAGTCTAAATCATGTATATGGATTTTACCATCTTGATGGGCTTTTGAATGCTCAGGATTTAAAACATGAAGGTGATAAAATTCTTTCGCGCCTTCTGATCCATATTTAAGCATTGCACCCATAGCAGTATTGCCATCTACATTAGCGTTTTCTCTCATTAAATCATTTTCTTCTGCTTCTGCATATGTAATCCCATGATATGTTTTCATAAGTCGGGTTTGACTTTCTCTTATCTTTGTTCTGGCTGCCCTGTATAAAATGAATGATTTTGCTGTTTTAGCATGACCTTTTTCGATTAATATTTTTTCTACACAATCTTGTATTGTTTCAACATCGGGAAGTTCATTTTCAGGTAAAGTATGAATCAAGTATTCAAGAACATCATTACTTAATTCTTTTGCTGTTAAATAATCATGTCCCCCAACAGACATGGCTGCTTTATAAATAGCCCTTGCAATCTTTTCTTGATTAAATTCTACAATTCTTCCATCACGTTTTTTGATCTGCATTAACACCCTTAAATCCCCCTATTTTCTTTTTTCCTGTAATAGCTTTGTTAATTCATCCATAAAAGTATTGATATCTTTAAACTGTCTATACACAGAAGCAAATCTGACATAAGCCACTTCATCAATCTCTTTTAACTTGTTCATGACCAATTCTCCAATCTGTGTAGAGTTTACTTCTTTTTGAAGCGTATTTAATATAATATTCTCAATGTCATCTACTATGCTTTCCATCTGGTGAAGAGGAATGGACCTCTTGTTACATGATTTTACAATTCCATTTAAAATCTTATTACGATCAAACAGTTCTCTTGTTCCATCTCTCTTTATGACCATAATGGGAATTGTTTCAATTTTCTCGTAAGTAGTAAACCGCTTCTCACAATTTTCGCACTGTCTTCTTCTTCTAATTGAATTATTTTCTTCTGACGGTCTAGAGTCTATTACTTTGGTGTCTTCACAATTACAAAATGGACATCTCATTCTATCGCCCCTTTCAAAGCTATATTAGAACTCCTATATCAGAATGATAAGACTGTACAAACAAAATCTTCTACCTAAAAAATAAAACAACATTTTGTGTATATTAAAGTATAATCCACAAAATGTTGTTGGTCAATATTTTTTGGTATATTTATCTAGTTATTTATTACTAGTTAGTTTTCCTCTAGTAATCCGATTCAGTTAAAACATCATCCCCAATAACATCCACTAAAATGATATCCTCTCCAATTTTTCTTATTTTACTCCAAGGAATTTGATACTCCATATCTTTTCCAAAAAAACCCAAAACTTTTCCAGGACCAGGCACAATAATCTTTTTGATTCTACCTTCGTTTAAATCAATTTCTATGTCACATATATACCCCAAACGACAGCCATCTATCGTGCTGATGACTTCTTTTTGTTTCATATCATAAATTCTAACCAAAATGAATACCCCCTACAAATACTATATTACATTATATTCAAAACATTATTATGAAGAACGCCCTAAATTTAACAGAACGCATCAAGACGATATTATATCTCATCTTAGATGCGTTCTGAGGTAATAGTGCATTATATATATTTTCTCATATGTTTTAGTGCAGTTTTTTCTAGTCTTGAAACTTGAGCCTGAGAGATACCAATTTCCTCAGCTACTTCCATTTGAGTTTTCCCTTCAAAAAAACGTAAAGAAAGTATATGTTTTTCTCTGTCATTGAGTTTTTTCATAGCTTCATTCAGTGCAATATTTTCAAGCCACATTTCATCTTGATTCTTATTGTCGCTGACTTGATCCATAATATACAAAGCGTCACCGCCATCATGATAAACAGGATCAAATAATGAAATAGGATCCTGTATTGCATCCAGAGCAAATACAACATCCTCTTTTGGAATCCCTAATTCCTCAGCTATTTCAGTAATGGTAGGCTCTTTGGAATTTTGATTCATTAATTTTTCCTTTACCTGTAATGCCTTATATGCCGTATCGCGTAGAGATCGACTTACCCTTATAGAATTATTATCTCGAAGATATCTTCTTATCTCTCCTATAATCATTGGAACCGCATAGGTTGAAAACCGAACATTTTGTGTGATGTCAAAATTATCAATTGCTTTAATTAACCCTATACAACCAACTTGAAACAAATCGTCTACATGTTCTCCGCGATTATTAAATCTTTGTATAACACTTAATACTAATCTTAAATTACCCTTAATATATGATTCCCTTGCTTCTTTATCTCCCGCTAATATCCTTTTAAACAATTCTTCTTTTTCTTCATTACTTAGAACAGGCAGTTTTGAAGTATTTACACCACATATCTCTACTTTGTTCATTGCCATACCGTTCCCTCCAGTAAAGTTAGAATTCTACCTACTAAAAATGATTTCCAGAGAGAACTAAATTATACATTTGGTTGAATTTGGCTTAATGCATTCTAGTTATTTCCTTTCTTAGTCTATATATGATTTTTTTCTCCAATCTTGATATGTATGACTGTGAAATTCCTAATAAATCTGCTACTTCTTTTTGTGTCTTTTCTTTGCCTTCTGCAGTGAGTCCAAATCTAAGTTCCACAATCTCTTTTTCGCGGTTCGACAACTTATCCATTGCTTTGCTTAATAAGTCACGATCAACTTCATCTTCAATGCTTCTATAAATGATATCCGGATCTGTTCCTAATATATCCGATAATAATAATTCATTGCCATCCCAATCTACATTTAGCGGTTCATCTATGGAAATTTCTGTCTTTAATTTATTTGTTCTTCGTAAATACATGAGAATTTCATTTTCAATGCAACGAGAAGCATAGGTCGCTAATTTAATCTTTTTATCCGGTTTAAAAGTATTAATTGCCTTTATAAGCCCTATTGTTCCAATAGATATAAGATCTTCTACACCTATTCCAGTATTTTCAAACTTTCTCGCTATGTATACAACTAATCTGAGATTTCTTTCTATTAAAACTGATTTTACGTATAAATCCTGCTCTCCACCCAATTGGTTAATAAGAGAATCTTCTTCTTCTTTATTCAAAGGTGGAGGTAATATCTCGCTTCCCCCGATATAATAAATCGAATCTTCATCTTTTAGATTAAGGACTTTCAAAAATTTATTCCAATAAAAACACAATTTTAGTTTAAGTTCATAAATTACTTTCACTTTATTTCCCCCTATCAATTACATTTATGCAATGTTATGAAAGATGTCTGGATGAAGCAATGCTTGATACCTATTGTCTTTTGAAAGTCTTTGATTATATATTCCTATAACCACATTTTTTAATATTGTAGAAGTATTATCTTGTTCTATTACTTCAACTTGATCAGGTCTAAAACCAACAAGCATACCATTGGGCATACCTAAACTTGAAAAAGGAATCATTCTTATTTTAGCTCTGATAGGAGTTTGTGTAATAGATTGTGTAAGTAAATTTAAATCATTCTCTTTTTTGTCATAAAATAATTTTTGAATACCATCTGGTAAAAATGCCTTAACTGAAGAGAATTCTACAACAATAACAGGACTTTGACTAAAAGGATCATATAATGCATTTCCCGTATCAAGAAGGGCACTGGCATCTATCTGTTGCCCATTAAAATAAATTTTTATACGATATAAAGTACCATCTTTAGTGGTATACTTACGAATCCAATGCCATATTGTTTTTATAAAGAAATATGATAAAACACTAGAAAAAAATAATAATGCTATAGGGAAATTCTCTATTTTAAATTGAAAAGCATCCTGAATAACCTTCCCTATATTTAAATAATAGAATAAGGCAATTCCAGCTCCTCCAAGGGCAAAAGCAGTTCCATGAAACAATATAAAAACTTTAATCAGATTTCTTAAGGATTTAGGCCTATAAGTAATCATTAGGGGAAGCATAGGAAGTCCTATAATACCTATTAAATTATAGGTGTTTCTAAATATAGGAATGAAGATCATTAAACAATAAAGTAATGCTCCTAAAAATGCTCCTAACAAAAGTCTTTTTGAGGAAACATTTTTCTTAATCATTTTACTTACTATCCATAAAATAAAATAATCCATTACAAAATTAAGAAAAAATACAATATCAGCATATATTTCTATTTGAAATGGATATTCCATAGCTATAATTCCCCCATTTATAATTCTACTATTCATTTATATTCTTTCGATGATATGCATATTCCTATTATACATAATAAATATTCCATTTTTTGTAAAATCATCTGAATGCATAAAAAAAAAGATATAACATAATGTTATACCTTTTACACAATGTAAAATAAATTTTAATTTTTAAATAATTCATATTCCCTGTTTCGTTATTTTCTTCTTCTTTGTAAAAATATAGGAATATCAATGAAGCTTGGTTCATCAACTTTTTCTGAAGAAATAGACGGAGTTGAACCAATTTCTTTTTGAGGTTGTATGATTGTTTCTTCCTTTTTAGGAGTCTTAATCGTATTTTCAAAATTACTTTC
The DNA here is from genome assembly GCA_012521175.1 of Candidatus Epulonipiscium sp. GTDB lineage: Bacteria > Bacillota > Clostridia > Lachnospirales > Defluviitaleaceae > Defluviitalea. The sequence goes on along the minus strand of JAAYMW010000041.1, from coordinate 19,427 downwards.
AAATCCAGTAGCGATTACCGTTACAATGACTTCATCACCTAAATCATCATTAATAGTTGTTCCAAAAATGATTTCTGCTTCAGGATCAACTGCTTCACGAATAAGATTCGCTGCCTCATTTGCTTCAAGCAAACCAAGATTGGATCCACCACTAATATTGATTAAGACACCTTTTGCACCATCAATGCTGGTATCTAATAATGGACTATGGATAGCAGCTTTAGCTGCAATTTCCGTTTTATTTTCACCGGAAGCTCGTCCAATTCCCATATGTGCTATTCCCTTACCAGACATAATCGTTCTTACATCTGCAAAATCCAAATTAATAATACCAGGGTTAGAAATAAGATCAGAAATCCCCTGAACCCCTTGACGTAAAACTTCATCAGCTTTTTTGAATGCTTCAATCATAGATGTTTTCTTATCGATAATATGTAATAACTTATCATTAGGAATAATGATTAAAGTATCTACATTTTGTTTTAACTCTGCAATCCCTTTTTCAGCATTCAACATTCTTTTACGACCTTCAAAACCAAAAGGCTTTGTAACAACACCTACTGTTAAAATGCCTTCTTGTTTTGCAATACCTGCAATTACAGGAGCCGCTCCAGTACCAGTACCTCCGCCCATACCGGCTGTAACAAATACCATATCAGCACCTTTTATTGCTTCAACGATTTCCTCTCTACTTTCCTCTGCAGATTTTGTTCCAATTTCCGGATTTGCACCTGCACCTAAACCTCTAGTTATTTTTTCTCCTATTTGAATTTTTACCGTAGCTTTTGAACGACTTAATGCCTGACGATCAGTATTTACAGTAATAAATTCTACACCTTTTAGATCTTCTTCTATCATTCGATCAACGGCATTATTCCCTCCACCGCCTACGCCAATTACTTTTATTTGTGCCACATGTTCCTGTGTCATGTCAAATTCCAGCACTGCTAATCCCCCTTCGCTAATCATCATTCCATAATATTTTAATTATACACTAAATATCAAATATTTTCTATTTAAATTTATCTAAAGTGGATATTTTAACTATCTATATAATAATTGGTTTTTCTATATTATTCAATAATAAATTATTCCAAATTAAAACTTGTTAAGTAAGCGGAGAAAAAACCGCTCGACCTTTATCAATATTTTTCAAATCTACTTTGCCCATATCGTAAACATTCATGATCTGAATCAGCCATTGTATTTTTTTATCAAACTCTTCAATATTACCCATCGATACATCTAATTTTTTTACATATATATGAGTATCGGATGGATCACTTACATCAATTTTTATTATATCTTCCAACAAATTATATTTTAACATCATCTGAGCCATTACTGCCACTACATTTAAAGAATTTTTATTCTTTACCGGAATAATTTCTCCAATTTCAAAATGATCAAACTCCAACCCTTGAACTACGGGAAGATTATCTTTATAAGTGGATGATGTTTCTAATACTCGTCCATCTTTATCTATATAAAGATATGTCCCTACATAAGGAACATATCCTACTACCTTTCTTTCTTTAATTTTAATCTTTATTTGATTAGGCAATTTGGTTTCTATTCTCGCAGACTCAATGTACGGATCTTGACAGAGTAATTTCTCTGCCTTTTGTTTTTGGAATAAGAAAATATTTTTGTTTAAGTTAAAATTAATTTTTTCAATGATTTGCTCTTCTGAATAATGCTCATTACCTCTTATCTCAATTTTTTGAACCCCAAAAAACGGCGAAGTAAAAAACAGCAAAAAAAACACAACAATTAAAACAACAAAAATTAAAATCTTAGTAAATTTGGGCTGACTTTGAACATTATTAATTGGTATAATTCTCCCCATTCATTTCACCTTCGTTTTTCATTCAAATCATTTTATCTTAATCAATTTTTCGAATGTTCGCCCCTAATAATTGAAGCTCTTTATCAATTTCTTCATATCCTCTTTCTATATGTTTTGCCCCTTTAACAATTGTGCTTCCTTGTGCAACCAATCCCGCTATGATTAAAGCTGCTCCTCCTCTTAAATCTTTAGCATGAACTGTGGTTCCTGTCAGTGCATTAACACCTTTAACAATCGCAGTCCGACCTTCAATTGTTATGTCTGCACCCATTCTCATTAATTCTTCTGCATGTTTAAATCTAGATTCAAATACTGTTTCTGTTATAATGCTAGTACCTGAAGCTACTGTTAATAAGGCCATCATTTGTGCCTGCATATCTGTGGGGAATCCAGGGTATGGCTGAGTACGGACAATATCAACACTTCGTAGTTGTTGTGGCGCCTTTAAAAAAACTCTATTTTCTTTTTCAATAATGGTACACCCAATTTCTCTCAATTTTGATGTTACTGCCTGTATATGATTAGGCTCAACATTAGTAAGCTCTATTTTCCCACCGGTAATTGCGGCTGCTGTTAGGTAAGTACCAGCAACAATTCTATCTGGAATTACCTTATGTTCTACCTTACCTAATTTTTTTACTCCTTCGATATAAATGACATCGGTCGAAGCACCTGAAATCTTTGCACCCATTCCATTTAAAAAGTCTTGTAAATCTTTAATTTCCGGCTCTTTTGCCGCATTATAAATCACTGTTGTCCCTTCTGCCAGAGCTGCTGTAAGCATAATATTTTCTGTAGCTCCTACGCTGGGAAAATCTAAATGAATTTTTGCACCGGTTAATTTTGAAGCTTCACAAATAATAAATCCATGTTCTTCTTTGATTTGAACCCCTAATTGTCTTAATGCCTTCAAATGCAAATCAATCGGTCTAGGACCCAAGGGACAGCCGCCAGGATAAGAAATAACAACTTTCTTATATCTTCCAAGCACAGAACCCAATAGAATAATCGAAGAACGCATTTCTCTTACTAAGTCTTCAGGTACTTCATAGGAGGAAACAGTGGATGAATCAACAATTAAGGTTTTGCCTTCCCATTTCACATTGCACCCGATTCTTTCCAGAATACTAATCATAGTAAGTACATCTAATATTTGAGGGCAATCATGAATATAACTTATATGCCCATTCAATACTGTTGCGGCTAATATTGGAAGTACTGCATTTTTCCCCCCTTGAACACGAAGTGTTCCTTCTAGCCGCTTTCCTCCATCTATATAAAATTTGCCCATAAAGAAAGACACCTCCTGAAACTGTCAGGTAAGCCTATATATAACTATAGTATGCATAATAATCTAAGTTGTGACTGACCTGGACTCTTAATCCATTAAGCTTCAGGAGTACTTTAGTTCATCATTTTTAATTTATAATTTATTGAGTTTGGAATACCTTGATATATTCAGTAAAATCCCCATTGCAGCCATAGTAAACAATAGCGAAGATCCTCCATAACTAATAAAAGGTAAAGGCATTCCAGTTGTAGGGATTGTTTTCGTAATAACTGCAACATTAATTAACACTTGTATTCCTATCATGCAAATTATTCCCGATGCTACTAATGATGAAAATAAATCAGGAGCATTTATAGCTACTTTTATACCTCGCCAAATTAATATTAAAAATAAAGATAATAAAGCAACTGCTCCAACTAATCCTAATTCTTCACATACAATAGCAAATATAATATCATTATGAGCCTCTGGAATAAAGCCAAGCTTTTGCCTACTTTCACCCAATCCTAAACCAAATAATCCACCTGAACCTACCGCATATAGAGATTGAATAGGTTGATATCCTTTGCCGGTAGGATCGATCCATGGATTCTTCCAAATTTGGATTCTGTCTAATCTGTATGCAAACTGTGGAAGCATTACCGCAACTATCCCTCCAACTATAACGGGTAATGCCAACACAAAAAAATGCCAAATCTTAGGACTTGCTACAAATAGCATGGCAGTTCCTATAAATAAAACAACAACAGCAGTACTTAAATTTTGTATAGCAATTAAAACAACAGGAATGGCTACAAAAATCAAATAGAACAGTAGGCCTGAAAATTTCTTTAATTTGTTTCTGTTATAAGATATTATAAGAGCCATAAAGAAAATAACGGTAAGTTTAGCCAACTCTGAAGGTTGAAATCCAAAAAGCCATCTTTTTGATCCATTCACTTCCTTACCAATAAATAAGACGAGTACAAGTAAAATTTGAGAAACAATATACCCAGGAACAGCTAATAATTTAATATTTTTATAGTCATAATTCATCATAAAAATCATAGCTGCAAATCCAATAATAGACCACAAAGTCTGTCTTTTTAAAAAATGGTACATATCATTAAAATGATTTAATGCATAGTAATAACTTGAACTAAAAATCATCACTAGCCCAAACAATACCAATAATCCTACAGTAAACAAAATGGTGAAATCGCATTGGCTTCTTATGGCTTTTGTTTTATTTGCCTTTGTTCCCTTGACTGGTCCTTGGCGTTTTGGGGATACAGTAGGTTCCATTCATTTCACCCTTTCAAAGCATAAACCGCTTGCTTAAACAAGTCTCCTCTTTCTTCATAACTCTTAAACATATCCCAGCTAGCACATGCTGGTGACAGCAATACGCAGTCTCCACTCTCTGCAATTTCCTTTGCTAACATTACAGCTTCCTTTAAAGATGAGGCTTTGGTAATATTAAAGAACCCCTTTTTATGGGCAGTTTGAATGATTGTATCAGAAGTTTCTCCAATTAAAATCAGATGCTTTACTTTATCAGGAAACATATTAATCCAATCTGTAAAATCGGCCCCTTTATCCATTCCACCACCAATCAATACAATTGGTCTTTTCATTGCTTTAATTCCAATGATTGCGGCATCTACATTAGTAGCCTTAGAATCATTAAAATATTGTACTCCATCTATCGTGTCAACATATTCTATTCTATGTTCTACACCTTTAAAACTAATGAGTATTTTTTTTATTATCTCAATAGGAACACCTAGACAAATTGTAATTGCTACAGCTGCCAAGGCATTTTCAATATTGTGTTCTCCCAAAATCTGTAATTCGCTGGTTTTACAAATGCCAACATTTAAATGATTCCATTTAATATATATTTCATCTCCCTTTACAAATACACCTTCATTCAATTCTTTTTTTCTGCTAAAGGGTATAATTTGAGCTCGTACCTTTTCTTTCATTTTTCTACAAATATCGTCGTCTTCATTTAAAATACAATAGTCACTGCTATCTTGATTTTCAAAAATTCTCTCTTTGGCAGATATATAATTTTCATAGGTTTTATGTCTGTTTAAGTGATCGGGAGTAATATTTAATATTGCACTGACTTTAGGCTTAAATGTATGTATGGTTTCCAATTGGAAACTACTGATTTCTGCCACAACAAAATCATCTGATTTTATCTTTTCTACTTTATCTGTAAACGGAGTTCCAATATTGCCTACAACATAAGTATTAGGATTATAGGCCTTCATTATTTCTCCTACTAAAGTAGTTGTAGTAGTTTTTCCATTTGTACCTGTAATTGCAACTACAGGACAAGGACATAAAGCATATCCTAATTCTATTTCAGACCATACCGGTATGTTCATTTGTTTTGCCTTTTGGATAAACTCTAAATCCGTTGGTACTCCGGGACTTAAAACGATTAAATCTTGCGTCTTTATGATTGGCTCTGGATCTTCACCTAATATAAGCTCTATCCCCATCCTTTCCAATAAATTCATTTCTTCTTCCAATGTAGGAATAAGCTCTTCACGCGTTTTCATATCTTGAATTTTTACTTTTGCACCTAATCGAGAACATAATTTGGCCGAGCTAATTCCACTTCTTGCCATACCTATAATCAATATATTTTTCTTCTGCCATTCCATATAATAAGGCCTCCAATTTTAAGATTAAAGTATGATTAGACTCCTAATAGACCAATTAAACACATTATTGCCGTAACAATACAAAAAACAGATACTACTTTCGTTTCAGTCCATCCGGACAATTCAAAATGATGATGAATTGGCGCCATTTTAAAAATTCTTTTACGGGTCATCTTAAAATATCCAACCTGAAGCATAACAGAAAGCGCTTCAAGTAAATATATTAAACCTACAATAATGATAAATAAAGGCATCCTTAAAATAAAAGCTGTAGATACAACAAATCCACCCAACGCCAAAGATCCAGTGTCACCCATGAACACTTTAGCAGGATGGGAATTAAAAAGTAAAAATCCTAATAAACTTCCGACTACAGCTGCCCCAATAGGAAGAATACTACTATTTTCTCCCCAACTCACTATAGTAAAGAATGTTGCTATCAATACCGTTACACTTGAAGCCAATCCATCAAGTCCATCAGTTAAATTAACAGCATTGACTGTACCTAGCATAGCAAAAATCAAGAAAGGAATAAACCATAATCCCAAATCTATCTCTATTCCTCTAGAAAAAGGAATAATGATTTTAGTTCCGATATTTGCTAAGTTCAATAGATAGTATCCAAAAAAAACTGTAATAATGAGTTGAGCAATAATTTTTTGATAAGCTCTTAAACCCAATGAGCGCTTCATAACGACTTTAATAAAGTCATCAACAAATCCAATAATACCAAAGCCAACAGTAACAAATAAAACTGCTATTCCATCCATGTTATCTTTTAAAAATAATAAAGAAGTCAAAATAATACTAATCAGGATGATAATCCCCCCCATAGTAGGAGTTCCTGCTTTCTTTAAATGGCTTTTAGGCCCATCATCCCTTACATACTGTCCAAATTTTAATCGACTTAAAAAAGGAATTAAAATTGGACTTAATATGAGATTAATTAAAAATGCAATGAGTGCGGCATAAATTGCTGCATTATACATGCTACTATTCCACCTCTTTTATTTTTTCTACTGTTTTTTCAAGATGCATTCCTCTTGATGCTTTAATAAGTATAGTATCTTCTGAAGCTATAAAATGCTCTAAAGTATTCCAAAGTATCTCTTGATTTAAGAACGTCTTAACTCTGCTTTTATCCATACCCCCGTTGATTGCTCCTTGAGCAATATGGTTTGCTTCAGTACCAATACAAAACAAATAATCGATTTTATTTTTTGCTGCATATTCTCCCACTTCTTTGTGAGCTTGTTCGGAATAAAATCCCATTTCTAACATATCGCCCAAAATTGCGATTTTTCTTCTTCCATCGGAAATCTCATTCAGCACATTAAGAGCAGCCTTCATGGAGTGAGGGCTGGCATTATAAACATCGTTAATGATGTACACATTCTTCTTCGTCTTAAAAATATCCATTCTCATTTTAGAAGATTGATATGTAAGGATTCCTTTTTGAATTTCTTCAAAAGTTAAATTTAATTTTAGCCCAACCGCAAAGGCACAAAGAGCATTATAAACCATATGTTTACCGGGGGATGGTATTTGTATATGAACTTCTTCTTTATCCAAAACGAAGTCTGCTTCCGTTCCCTGTACCCCTAAAGATTGTATATTTTTTGCATACACTTGATTAGCCGCATCCAAGCCAAAATATACAATTTCAAAGGGAATTTTTCCTTTTAAAGTTTTTAGAAAATGGTCATCGCCATTTAAAACAACGATTCCATCTTCTTTTAGATAATCAAATATTTCGCACTTGGCTTGTAAAATTCCTTCTTGACTGCCTAAATTTTCTATATGTGATACACCTATATTGGTTATTACTGCAATATTAGGTTTTGCTATCTTACTTAAATTATGAATTTCCCCAAAATGATTCATTCCCATTTCAATAACTGCCGCTTCATGCTCTTTGTTTAATTGGAAAATGGTCAATGGTACTCCTATTTCATTGTTATAGTTACCTTGAGTTTTTAATACCATGTAATGCTGACTTAATACTGAAGCAATCATGTCTTTTGTACTTGTTTTGCCAACACTTCCTGTAACAGCAACAACAGGTATTGAAAAGAGAGATCTATAGTAAGTTGCTAAATCCATAAGCGCTTGTTTAGTATTTTCTACTTGTATTAATAGCTTCCCTTTCGGCACTAAAATATCTCTTCTTTCGGAAAGACAAACTTTCACTCCTTTTTCAAATGCTTGTAAAATAAAATTATGGCCATCAAAATTTTCACCCTTAATAGGAATAAATAAATCCCCACAGGATATTTCTCTGGAATCTGTAGATATTCCGGTAATGATGACTTCATTTTCATCCAGTATGCTTTCATTTTGAATAAGCTTTCCTTTTACTGCAGAAACAATTTCATTAATTTTTAATGGTTCCATTAATATTTTCCCCCTGAAGAATGGACTTAACCACTTCTACATCATCAAAATGGATAACCCTGTCTTTTATGATCTGGTATGTCTCATGACCTTTACCTGCAATAAGAATAATATCTCTTGCTTTTGCCGCGTCAATTGCTCTTTGGATGCCTTCTCTTCTGTCTACCACTTTCTCATAAGGACAATTGGTTTTTTTCATGCCTACCTCTATTTCATCAAGAATACCTTGTGGTTCTTCCGATCTAGGATTATCAGAAGTAATAATACAAAAATCCGAATATCTTCCTGCAATTTCTCCCATAATTGGTCTCTTGCTGCGATCTCTGTCGCCACCACATCCAAATACTGTGATAATTCTGCCTTCTGCAAATTCCTTAATGGCTTTTAATACATTCTCTAATCCATCAGGAGCATGGGCATAATCTACAATAATACTAAATCCTCTGTTGCTTTCAACTCTTTGTACGCGTCCAGGGACTCCTTCCATATCTTCAAGAGCAGTCTTAATGACATCAATTGGTACATTAAGATAGTATCCTGCTGCAATGGCACCTAGGGCATTATATATATTAAATCTGCCAATAGTATTAAGATGGAACCGAACTTCTTGCCCTTCCAAAGTTACACTAAACTCTATTCCTTTAGAATTCATAAGAATATTATAAGCCTTAAAATCTGCATCATTTTCAATTCCAAAGGTAATCACTTGACATTCTGCCTGTTTTATAATCTCTTTCCCATGGGGATCATCTATATTAATAATGCCATACTTACATTTCTTAAAGAGCTTTGCTTTGGCATCTCGATAGTTTTCCATAGTCTTATGAAAATCCAAATGATCTAAGGTAAGATTTGTAAATACTCCTATTTCAAAATCACACGCATCCACACGATTTAATTCTAAAGCATGAGATGAAACCTCCATAACAACGTGACTAACTTCTTCTTTTACCATTTGTGCAAATAATGCTTGTAAATCTAAGGATTCTGGAGTAGTCCTACTTGCTTCTACCACTTTGTGTCCGATACGATTTTCAATCGTTCCTATTAATCCTATTTTTTTATTATATTGCTCTAAAATTTTACCAATTAAAAATGTAGTTGTTGTTTTTCCATTAGTACCAGTTACCCCTATTAATTTCATTTGCTTTACAGGATGGTTATAGAAAGCAGACGCTATGTAGGGCATTTTTTCTCTTGTATTATCTACACGAATAATTGTAATATTACTTGGAATATCCCTGATTTCTTTTTGAACAAGAAGTGCAGTAGCTCCCCTATTGATTGCATCTAAAGCAAAATTATGGCCATCCACCTTAAATCCCTCAATACATATAAAGAGCGTATTATTGTTTACTTGCCTGGAATCATAGGCAATGCCATCTATTTCAAGATCACTGCTGCCCTGTATTACAGTATAATCAATAGAATGTAATAACTCACACAGTCTCATATTTTTCCTCCTAGTAGCTTGGAATTTTTTCGATTTATTATATCATATTAATCCATTGAATTCACTCTAATAACTTCAAAAAATAAAACATGATAATTCCTTTAATGAATATATCAGGGATTTGTATAAAGTATAACTTTAGTCCTTGGGTTAACTTCTTCACCGGATAAGGGAAATTGGTCTTTTACCGTTTTTCCATTTCCAATCAATTCAACACCCAAATTAATCTTTTTGAGCTCCTTTATAGCTTCATCTGTGTTTTTACTAATTAAATCGGGCACAAGAACTTTTTCAACTTCAGCCATCTTTAGTTCTGCTTCTGTATACTTGGGTTCAATGTTTAAATAAGGAAGAGTGTTTTCAAGAATTTCCTTCATGACCGGTCCTGCTACAGTGCCTCCATAATATATCCCTTGTGGCTCATCAATAATGACTAAAGCCATAATCTGTGGATTTTCTGAAGGTGCAAACGCTAAAAAAGATGCAATATATTTTTTGGCGCTTCTGGGAAGTTTTTCTGATGTAGCCGTTTTACCTCCTATTCTGTATCCGGGAATATATGATTTATTTCCTGTTCCCTGTGCAACGACACTTTCCAATATTTTTTTCATAGTATCAGAAGTTTCTTTAGATATAATTTGCTTATCGTTTTTATATTCAAATTCCTTTACTATATCTCCCTCATCGTTAATAATTTTAGCTCCAAAATGAGGTGTAATTAAAGTTCCACCGTTTACTACGGTAGCTGCTGCCCTGAGAAGCTGCAACGGTGTAATTTGAAAAGATTGGCCAAATGACATGGTTGCTAATTCTACAGGACCAATATCTTTAAGGTTATGCATAATTCCTATAGCTTCTCCAGGAACATCTATTCCTGTCTTCTCACTAAATCCAAATAACTTCATATATTGATAAAACTTTTTTATTCCTATACGTTCAGCCACTTGCATAAATACAGGATTACAAGAATTTTGAACACCTTGAGTAAAAGTTTGAGTTCCATGTGCTCTAGGGTATCTCCAACATTTGATCATTCTTCCTGCAACTGTATGATAACCATTACAGTTAAAAGAAGAATTAGCATTAATAACTTTTTCCTCTAATCCCATAGCTGAAGTTATTATTTTAAAAGTGGATCCGGGTTCATATGTATCGTTAATAGCAAAGTTTCTCCACATTTTATTAAGTTCTTTATATTTTTCTTCTGTTTTTAATGTGTTCCATATTGGTTCTAGCTCAGGATTATTAATTTTAAAAGGTTGATTTAAATCATAATCAGGTTTATTGGCCATAGCATATATTTCGCCATTCTGAGGGTTCATAATGATAACACTGCCACGTTTGGCGCCTTTTGCTTTTACAGCTTTATCTAATGCCTGTTCTGCGTATTGCTGAATGGTTAAATCAATAGTTGTTACAAGATGATTCCCTGGAATAGGTTCTATTCTTCTTTCCGGACTATTTTTTAGTTTTCTACCTTTTCCATCTGTTTCCGTTAAGATTTTACCGGGAGTTCCTCTCAAATATTCATCATATTTAACCTCTAAACCAATAATCCCCTGATTGTCTTTGCCTACAAACCCAATGACATGACTGGCCAAATTACTATATGGATAATACCTTTTTGAATCTTCATCAATTTTTACTCCTGCAAGATTCATTTTACGTATTTCATCCGCTACTTCCTTATCCACCTTTGATTGAATTCTTTCAAGTGCAACAATCTTGTCTACTTTCTTTTTGACCGTCTCATAGTCTAAATTTAATTTTTCAGAAAGAACTCTTGCAACCTGTTCCGGATCTTCAATTTGTGCATGGATAACTCCTATCGTTGTCACCGTTGCACTTTTCGCTAATGCTATTCCGTTTCTATCATAAATCGTCCCTCTTTGAGGGGATATCAAGCGATCTCTTGTATGCTGTTCATATGCTAATTCTTGTAAAAAATCCCCCTGCACAATTTGTAAATATGCGATTCTAAACATCAGACCGATAATACCTAATGTAAATACGACCAAAAAAAATAATAGTTTTCTTTTTGCCTTTACAGTAGGTTTATCCATATTATTCCCCCATTATTGCGTAAACTGTTTAATATCATTCTATTGCAATAATGAGGGTATTATTCATTTTGTTCTTCCGAAACATATAATTTAATTTTCATATCGTGAGGTACTTTTGTACCTGCTTTAGGAAATTGATCCATGATTAGATTTCCTACACCAATAACTTCATAATTCAATCCTTTAATTGTAAGATCCATATCTGCTTCTAAAAGTTCTAACCCTTTATAATCAGGCAATTCAACATCCGAATTCTGATTTTCATCTTGTTTATCAGATGGCTCAACTCCTATGTATGGAAGAATATTTTCAAAGAATTCTTTAGCTACAGGTGCTGCAGCACCACTACCTTCAGAATAGTACTCCGTTTCATCTAACAGTACAAGCACAATAATTTTAGGATCTTCTACTGGGGCAAAACCAATAAAAGAAAGTGCATATTTCCCCTCACCTCTAGGTAGTTTCTCGGCTGTTCCTGTCTTTCCACCAATTCTATAGCCCTCTACTTTTGCTTTCTTTCCCGTCCCGGCACTAACAACAGACTCTAACTGATTTCTCACGATCTGAGAAGTTTCTTTTGAAATCACTTTTCGGCGTACAGTAGGGTTAAACTCTTTAATCACATTTCCATTATCAGAAACGATTTGCTTTACAATATAAGGTTTCATTAGATTTCCACCGTTTATAACTGAAGCAAATCCATTTAATATCTGCAGTGGCGTTACATTAAAAGATTGTCCAAAAGAACTGGTAGCCAATTCCACCGGATTCAAATTTTCTAATTTATGGAGAATTCCTCCCGCTTCTCCCGGAAGATCTATTCCTGTTGTTTCTCCAAAACCAAATAACTTTTGATACTGATAAAAAATCTGAGGTCCCATCTTTTCCACTATATCCATCATTGCAACATTGCATGAATTGGCTAAAGCTTCTTCTATGGTCTGGTCTCCATGTCCACTGGTTTTCCAACATTTAATCACTTGACCGTAAATATTTTTATATCCTTCACAATAGAAGTTATCTTCTAAAGTAATTAAGTTTTCCTCTAGAGCTGTCGCTACTAATAGAGGCTTAAAAGTAGAACCAGGTTCAAAGGTATTACTGAGATTATAATTTTTCCACACAGTATTAAGCTTTTCTATTTTTTCTTCATTTGATAAGCTATTCCATGTATTTTTATCAATAAATTCACTTAAATCATTGTATTTATTAGGATTAAAAGTAGGATACGCAGCCATTGCCAGTATTTCACCGGTATTGGGATTCATAGCAATGATTGAAGCATTTTTAGGATTATGTTCTTTAACTGCATTCTGCAATACTAATTCTGCAAAATGTTGAATCGTCTCGTCGATAGTCAATACAATTGTATTGCCAGGCTTAGCAGGTATATTTTCTTCCATAATGTATTTACCTTCTTTTATCATCGGAAAAACTCGTCCTGGGACTCCTGTAAGCCATTCATTATAATGTTGCTCTATACCGTATTGCGCTTTGTTATCCTTATTTACAAATCCTATGATATGTGCTGCAAATTCGTTTTTTAAATAACTTCTAATAGAATCTTCTTCTAGCCATACACCCTTTAATCCTTCACCTTTAATTTTTTGTGCCATATCGGCTTTAATATGTTTCTTTACTACTTCATATCTAGAATTTGGATTTTGTAAAATAATATCATTCAAATCTTTATTCGAAAGAGATAGAAGTTTACTTAAAACTTGCACCGTCCTGTTTTTCTCATTTTCTGAAACCTGTTCAATTAAAACCTTTGGGTCTAAAATGACATTATATACAATGGTACTTAACGCTAAATCATGATAATTTCTGTCTACAATAGCACCTCTGTTGGGGTAAATAATCTGCTCTGTATTAAGCCTTTGAAGTACGGCTTTTTCTTCATAATCTGCTCCGTCCACATATTTAATATATCCAATTCTATACATTAAAAAAAGAATTGAAAACAAAAAAAATAATAACATTAAAAAATATCTTCGTTTAACCTGTTGGATTACTAATTCATTCATTGTTTCACTCTTTCCAATCAAAAAAATCAAAGAAACTAGCAGCTACAACATTTTCTTCAGTGGGTTGAATGGGTTCGTTATTAGGCTGATAATATGCCGTATAGCTTATCTTAGGGATATCAATATATACTATTTGGTGTGGAGCCGGTTCAACCATTCCCAATTTCCCCATCGCTTTTTGCTTTATTAGTGTAAGATCAATACTTTCTGCAATTTCTGATTTGAGCGATGCATTCGTATTTTGAATCTCTTTTAGCTGTACTTTCATGTTTTTAATTTCTTTCTGATTAAATGTTATAGAAGCATACTGTCCCATAAGAAATAAACATCCAATAAAAATTAAAAAAACATTTCCAACAAGTTTTAATTTATAGAATACAACTTGATTAGACTTCTCTGCTTTTTTCTTTTTTAAAGAAGATTGTTCCTCATCTTCTATTAATATATCGTGAAGTTCGTGGCTAAGTTTAGGAGCTACTGCCCCATGCATAAATATCTGTTCATTATAAAGCTCATCATTTTTAAATTTCTTATGTGAAACATACTTCCTTCGCATCTTTATTCCCCCAAAATTATAATTTCTCCAAAATTCTAAGCTTAGCACTTCTTGCCCTAGGATTAGCTTCTAACTCTTCGTTTGTTGGTAAAATAGGCTTTTTAGTAATAACTTTTGCTTTTCTCTTTTTTCCGCATATACATACTGGAAATTCAGGTGGACATGTACAAGGATTTTCTAATTCTTTAAATGTTTGCTTTACTATTCTGTCTTCCAAAGAGTGAAATGTAATGATACAAAGTCTGCCTTTACTCTCCAGAACATCCACAATATCTAATATGGCTTGTCTTAATATTTCAAGTTCACCATTAACTTCGATGCGAATTGCTTGAAATGTTCTTTTGGCAGGGTGGGGGCCATCTTTTCTGGCTCCTGCCGGTATCGCCTTTTTAATAATATCTACCAGTTCATATGTCGTTGATATCGGAGCTTTCTTTCTCTCTTCCACGATAAAATGTGCAATTCTTCTTGCCCATCTTTCTTCCCCGTAATTTTTAATAATTCTCTCTAAATCACTTTCACTATAGTTATTTACAACTTCTTTTGCTGTAAATGGTGCATTCTGATTCATTCTCATATCTAAATCTGCATTATGCATATAAGAAAAGCCTCTATCGGGCTCGTCCAGTTGATGAGAAGAAACACCTAAATCCAAAAGCATTCCATTAACAGAATTAATATTTAATTTTTCTAATATGCTTTTTATATTTGAAAAGTTATCATGAACCACTATAACATTCTGATATTTAGCCTTTAATCTCTTTTCAGAAGCTTTGATCGCATTGATATCCTGATCTATTCCAATTAATAATCCATTTTGACTTAATTTACTGCAAATGGCTACAGAATGGCCACCTCCGCCCATCGTTCCATCGACATAAATACCATCAGGTTTAATCTCTAGTCCATCAATACACTCATTAAGAAGAACCGATACATGGTGGAAATTCATCTTTACACCCCATTAACTTATATTCCTAAGTCCTGCATATTTTCTGCTAAAACATTAGCATCAAAATCTTCATCATTATTATATGCTTCCCAATTTTCTTTACTCCATATTTCTACTCGATTTGAAACGCCAATCAATATAACATCCTTTTCTAATCCACTATACGTTCTCAAATTATTAGGAATTAATATCCTTCCCTGCTTATCTACGGAACATTCCACAGCTCCAGCAAGGAAAAACCTAACAAACTTTCTGGCGTTTCCGCTTGTAAGAGGAAGTTTTTTTAACTTTTCTTCGAATATTTTCCATTCGAAATAGGGGTACACAAAAAGGCAGTTGTCTAATCCTTTTGTTATAACAAAGACATCTCCCAGCTCTTCTCTGAACTTAGCTGGAACGATCAAACGACCCTTAGCATCAATTGTATGTTGATATTCCCCCATAAACATAGATAACCCACCTTAGGCACTTATGCACCACTTTCCTCCACTTACAACCACTTTCTACCTAGTATTGTAATATGTTAAAAAATTTTTTTCAAGTATTTTCAAGTAAAATAAAAAGAGATAGGAGTTATTTCCTATCTCTAAATATCAATCTCTATTCATTTATGATCCTAAACATTGCGAGTTGTAAACATCAAAATCATAATATAGTAATATCAGCCTGTCCAACTCTGTACTAAGCTTATAAATTTCCTGAAAATCTTCTTCTTCTACGATTAATTGATTTAACTTTTCTCGTAGAATATCAATTTCCCCATAAATACTATTCATTTTTTCACCTCATTTAAAAGAATCCCCATGATTTAAAATAAAACATTATCTCTTTTTTCTTTCTCTATTGTATGATTATTATAATATGTTTTTAATGATAAATCAACATATTTTTACACATTTTTCCCATTTTTATATTTCTTTTGTATTTTTTCTTTTATAAATCATAAATAGAATAGCACATACAATTAAAATTCCGGATAA
Source organism: Candidatus Epulonipiscium sp. (assembly GCA_012521175.1). Taxonomy (GTDB): domain Bacteria; phylum Bacillota; class Clostridia; order Lachnospirales; family Defluviitaleaceae; genus Defluviitalea. The sequence goes on along the minus strand of JAAYMW010000041.1, from coordinate 3,202 downwards.
TAATTGTGATACAGCTATTCCTGTATTTCCAATAATGAGCTGATCCGTCCTTAATCCTTCTATCCATATCCTTCCACAGCCATAACCGGCTAAATACATAACAAAAACTTCTCCTGTAAATCTTTTTCTTCTTCTATACCATAAAAGAAAAAGAAAAATTCCAAAATTCCAAAGAGATTCATATAAAAAAGTAGGATGTACTTGTATATATTCTATACCATTATAAATACTGATGTTATTCAAAATATCTTCTGTAAGATGTTGTCCTACATTGTCCCGCATTAAACGCATTGCAAAAATAGAATCAGTATATCGTCCGAAGGCTTCTTGATTAAAGAAATTACCCCATCGACCAATAGACTGCCCCAATATTAGACTGGGAGCGGCAGTATCTGCTAATAACCCAAAGGATAATTTTCTTTTCTTAGTAAAAATCCAGGCTACTGCAATAGCCGATAAAACACCTCCATATATAGCCAAGCCGCCTTCTCTGAAGGCGAAAATTTTTAAAAGATTATCCTTATAACTTTCCCATGAAAAAATAACATAATATGTTCTTGCACCTATAAGAGCAGCAATTAATGCATATAATAAAAAGTCTGTATAATCTTCGGGGTTTTGGCCTGTTCTTTTGGCTTCTTTTAATGCAATAAGAAGCCCACATATCACTGCCGAACCTATAATAACGCCATACCAATACACAGGAAAACCAAAAATGTTGAAGGCAACAGGATTTAATTCATAAATTTTAATATTTAAATGTGGAAACCATACTTCTGGCATTTTATCCATCTTTATTCCCCTTTTTTCTTTGGTTTATTCGTTTATACTTTATTATAATGATTTTTCTTTAAAATGTAAAATAAATTCATTGCCTCATGTCTAAACGATAGGAGTGATCCTTCTAATAATAGAACCCAGTTCTTCGGCAAGTCCCTCTATAGGTTTCCCCCTATTTAAATCCTGGGCAATAGAATGGATTCTCTTAACGATTTCAGGAGAAGCTGTAACTGAAACATTTTTTAATGAAGCATCTGCTGAAAAAGTTTTTTCTTCAATTAATTTTTTTGTTTCGTCCATTTCACTTTCATTTATATTAGAATCTAATTCTACTCCTACTAAAGCAATATTACCTGTAACAATAACGGTAGCCTTTTCTACTTTTGGTAGATTGGTTATAGCTTCTGCAATATGTTTGGCTCTTTCATTACTATACTTAATATCCCAGATATTATTTTTCTCAACTTGTTCAGGGATATTAAAAGGATTAGTTCTTTTAAATTCTTCCATTGATCCTCTTTTTTCTATTTTACCCGAGTTATATTGATTTTCATTTATATTTTCAATTTTATTTTGTATGGATTTTGTATTTAATGTATTGTTTTCACTACATGCAGCTAAAATAAAAATAAAAGTAAAAATTAAACAAATAAAATATTTGCTTTTTGACATAATGTCACCTCCAATATTAGTGTTTGAAAATACAAATATTTTTAATGTAGAAAAGAATGTTCATTTCTCCACTGATTTCATTGCATATTCATTAAACATACGAATAAAAACTTTTTTTAATACAATAATAAGATTAATTTCTTTTACTCGTAGAAAAGCTATGGTAAAATAATCATAAGCATCTAAAAATTATTAATATTGATAGGAGGAATAACCATGCGCTCTGAATCTAAAAAACGCCATTATCGTGTTGCACAAAAAGAAATTGAACAATCTCCTAGTAGAGGGATTTTTATTGCAAATGACAAAAAGCAGACCTATATTTTATTTGCAATAGGAATATTTATTTTTACATTTATTCAAGGATTTATTTTAGGATATTTCGTATCAAGAGATTAAATGGTGCACAATGATTTTCATTGTGCATTTTATATTACATAGGAAATTCCTTCGAATCTCCTATGTAATATAAAGCCCTCTGAAAGGATACGCACCCACTCATATTGTATTTTGTCGGTTTTGCCAACCACCCTCGGCGCGAGAGTTTCGTAAGTGAAACTCTTTATTAGCATTGATTAAATGAAGTGGATTCGTTATAATATAGACTTGTAATGAATCTGAATGTCGTTTTGAATAGAAAAAGAAAGGAAGAAATCGTTTATGAAACTTGGTATTGTTGGTCTTCCTAATGTAGGAAAGAGCACACTTTTTAATTCTCTTACAAAGGGAGGAGCAGAATCAGCCAACTATCCTTTCTGCACAATCGATCCCAATGTAGGTATTGTACCTGTTCCTGATGATAGGTTAACCCGTTTGGACGAAATGTATCACGCAGAAAAAGTCACCCCTGCTGTTATTGAGTTTGTAGATATTGCCGGTCTTGTTAAAGGTGCAAGTCAGGGAGAAGGGTTAGGCAATAAGTTCTTATCCCATATTCGTGAAGTAGACGCAATCGTTCATGTTGTAAGGTGCTTTGAGGATACAAATATTGTTCATGTAGAAGGATCTGTAAATCCTATTCGTGATATTGAAACAATTAATTTGGAGCTAGTATTTTCAGATCTTGAAATATTAGACAGAAGGATACAAAAAACTCAAAAAGCAGCTAAAGCTGATAAAGCTCTTCAAAACGAACTGCAAATATTAGAAAAGTTAAAAAAAGAATTAGAAAATGGGAAATGCGCAAGAAGTATTGAATTTACATCCGACGAAGAAAAAGAATTCGTAGCTTCTTTAAATCTTTTAACTTACAAACCTGTTCTATACGCAGCGAATGTTACTGAAGACGATTTAATTACCAATGGTGAAAACAATGATTATGTAAAAGTAGTTATGGATTATGCAAAGAATGAGGGTTCTGAAGTCTTTGTAATATGTGCGAAAATTGAAGAAGAAATTGCAGAACTGGACGAAGATGAAAAGAAAATGTTTCTGGAAGACCTGGGCATTCATGATACCGGCTTGGAAAAACTGATTGCAGCAAGCTATAAATTGCTTGGTCTTATTAGCTTTTTAACTGCAGGTCCTAAAGAAGTTCGTGCCTGGACCATTGTTAAAGGAACAAAAGCTCCTCAGGCAGCTGGAAAAATTCACAGCGACTTTGAAAGAGGTTTCATTCGTGCGGAAGTTGTATCTTACGATGATTTGATGGAATGTGGTTCTTATCTTGCTGCAAAAGAAAAAGGATTGGTAAGATTAGAAGGTAAAGAATATGTAGTACAAGATGGGGATATCATTTTATTCCGTTTTA
>JAAYMW010000040.1 GCA_012521175.1 Candidatus Epulonipiscium sp. | reverse complement strand
TTGAGTTTAGGATTATCTGCCCTTATTACAGAAGTTTCTTCTGCCGTTATGCTTGTCACCTTTAATCTGGTGATTTTAAGTTTTAAAGGGAATTTAGGAGTTGCTTCTTACGGCATTGTTGCTAATATAGCCTTGGTAGGTGTTTCGGTATTCGTTGGAATTGCACAGGGAATGCAGCCTCTGGTGAGCTATGGATACGGATTGCAGGATACGATGGTATTAAAAAAAGTACTAAAATATGCACTAATTACTTCCCTCTCTATTGCATCGGTTATGTATTTGGGGATGTTTTTTAATGTAAATTTTATTGTTGGAATCTTTAATAGTGACGGGAATTTTGAAATAGCCAGAATGGCAAAAGAAGGATTGATTATTTATTTTATAGGTTTTTTCTTTGCAGGAATCAATATTATTATGATAATGTATTTAAGCGCTTCAGAATATGCAAAAGAGGCTTTTGCAATTTCTATGGCAAGAGGTTGTGTAATTATTGTTCCAATGGTATTTTTATTAAGCAGTATTTGGGAAATGACAGGTGTATGGTTGGCTTTTGTTGCAACGGAATGCATCGTAACGATAATATCCGTTTGGATGGTAGCAAATTCAAGAAAAATTGAAGACCATCAAGAGAAGATGTCTATCAGTATTCCGGAGGAATCTTGTTGAAATTTTATTTATAGGTGAGTTGTGTTAAAATAGTTTTATATGATGATAAAGGAAGAATGGTATGAAATTAGAATTCAAGTATGGCGCTCGAAGTGTAAGCTTTAATGTTGTACGGGCTAAAAGAAAAACTGTTAAAATAGTAGTATCTCCACCTGATCAGGTGGTGGTCACAGTTCCTATGACTATGAATAAAAATCAAATTATAGATATTGTCAGTACAAAAGGGAAATGGATTGTAAAAAAGATGGATTATTTTAAAGAAATGGACTGTCTCCCCTATAAAAGGGAATATGTGAACGGGGAGCTTTTTATGTATTTAGGGAATTACTATCCTTTGCAGATTCAATATGATCCAAGTATTAAGAAAACGGTAGTTGCATTGTCTGATGATCAATTCATCATAAAAACCAATACAAATAATAAGGAAGTCATTAAAAAAGCCATGGAGCAGTGGTATAGGGCTATGGCAAAGAAAGTTATAGAGGAAAGAGTAAAGTATTATCAGAAGTATTTTTATATAGAGCCAAAGGACATTAAAGTTAAAGAGCAGAAGAAAAGATGGGGAAGCTGTACCCATGAGAATCGACTTTTATTTAACTGGCGGTGTATTATGGGAACATTAGAGAGTTTAGACTATATTGTTGTCCACGAGATGAGCCACATGATTCATAAAGACCATTCAAAGCAATTTTGGAGTCTTGTGGAATCGATACTTCCTGATTATAAAATAAGAAAACTGTGGCTTAGAAATAATGGAATCAAAATGGATATATAAGAAGAGGAATATTCCAAAATTTATATTCAGTAATGATTAACACACTCTTTGAATATATTATAATGATTAAAATTCGAGGAGTTTGTTATGAAAGCTGTAAAAATTGTAAAAATGGTAAAAGGCAAAAAGATTGTTTTAATTCTTCTTCTATGTGTGGCAGCATATTTTTTGGGTGGCAGAGTTGCAATGTTGGCAGATAACCATAAGCAGGAAGTAATAAGCAGATCCGTCGAAGAGAACTGGGGGCTTGGATTTTCTGAGCCAGGGCAACCGCCTAAAGCCAATGCAACAGCAGAACAATTAAAACAGTATGACGCTTATTATATTGGAGACACAAATAAAAAGGTTATTTATTTGACCTTTGATGCAGGATATGAAAATGGATTTACCTCTGCCATATTGGATGCACTAAAAAAGCACAATGTTCCTGCGACCTTTTTTATAGTGGGTAATTATATTAAAACAAGCCCTAATTTGGTAAAACGAATGATAGCAGAAGGACATATAGTGGGAAACCATACATATTCTCATCCTAATATGTCTAAAATAAATACGATGGAATCTTTTCGTAAAGAACTTGAAGAATTAGAAGGGGCTTTTGAAAAAATTACAGGACAGAAGATGGCAAAATATTATCGGCCTCCTCAAGGTAAGTATAATGTCAATAATTTAAAGATGGCAAAAGAATTAGGCTATAAAACGTTTTTTTGGAGTCTTGCCTATGTGGATTGGTATACGGATCAACAGCCTACGAAAGAAGAAGCATTCAAAAAATTATTAGGAAGAATTCACCCCGGCGCAGTTGTCCTCCTACACAGCACGTCTAAGACCAACGCTGAAGTTCTGGATGAACTCATTACTAAGTGGAAAGAGATGGGCTATACATTTGATTCATTAGATCATTTGGTTCAATGAACATAGTATTTTGCGATTTTTAATCATAGCACTTCCTAGCTGCAATAATGGCTGATAGGAAGTGTTTTTATTTAGAGAAAATAATAAAAATTACGTTTGACATAAAAAATTTTTATATGTCATAATAGTCTAGAATTCAAATAATGCAAAGGAGCGATGTTTATGCTAAAAAAGGAAGAAACAGCATTATTAGTGATTGATATGCAGTACGGTGGAGGAGCACCGGATGGATCCTTGGTAAAAATGTTAAATGTGGATGTAACTAAGCAAGAGGATATAGTAACACCAATCATAAAATTAAAAGATTTTTTTAATGAAAATAATATGTTAGTTGTTAATGTAAAAACGGAATATGAAGAAGACTTTAGTGATTGGGAAATGTTGAGCAAAAGATTTGAAGTTAAAAAGTACGGTCATTTTATAAAAGGTTCTCCTGATGCAGAAATCATTCCGCCTCTTGCACCACGGGAAGAAGAGAAATTAATCATTAAGAATCGATGGAACGCATTTTTCAATACGAAGTTAGATGAGTTACTAAAAGAAAGAAATATAAAAAATCTGGTAATTGTTGGCGCAGCTACGGATGTTTGTGTTTTGGAAACTTGCAGCTATGCTTTTTCTTTAAATTATAACTGCATTGTACCGATTGAAACGACTGCATCTTTTACTGCCGAAAGGAAAAAAATGGGGTTAGAAATGCTAAGTTTCGGAAGAAGCCAAGTGGTTCATGTTGATGAGGTCTATAAAATGTTCCAATAGAATTTAAATATAGGATTTGGAATTTATAAATTTTAAAAACATCAGCATACTAATGTTGAATACAATTTTTAAAGGGGCTGATGTTTTGAAAAAATTATTATATATTACGGTGAATTCAAAGCCAGAAAACTTATC
>JAAYMW010000039.1 GCA_012521175.1 Candidatus Epulonipiscium sp. | reverse complement strand
GCTCTTCCACTTGCTGTTTTCATTCTTTTACGAAAACCATGTTCTTTTTGTCTTTGTCTCTTTTTTGGCTGAAATGTTCTTTTCATTCTCAGCACCTCCTTTGCAGTCTATACAAATCAACATTCGTCGACATAGGCCCACATTTCGCATTTTTGTAAGCACTATTACAATTATAGTAAATATCCTATTTCTCGTCAAGAACCTATTTCTTTATAATTCTCAATCTATGTGGATTATTTTCTTGTGGATAATTTTTTTTATTATTGATTATCCACAAGAATTTTGATATTATTGAAAAGAAGTTGTGTATAACTTATTTTATTTTTTAAATTATTCACAATCTGTGGATAACCCTGTGAATAAACTTTAATTTTTTAGCTTCTATTTCTTTTTTTTGCCTTATTTTGTTGTTTATAAAGTTTTTCACAGGTTGTTAAAAAAATTTTTTATATTATTTTATATAAAGATTTTTTTTAACTTATACACAAACTGTTAATTTATTGTTTAAAATTATACACAATTGTGGATAATTTGTGTATAAGATAAAAATGTAAATTTTTTCATTTATCATAGGAGGATATCTAAATGGAAAATAAGATACTAAGTCATTGGCCAAGCATACTAAAGATTTTAGAAACAGAAACTTCTCCTGTTAGCTTCCAGACTTGGTTTAAAAATCTAAAACCCATTTCACTAACTGACAATATCTTAACCATTGAAACGCTGGATGACTTTTCTAGAGATATTTTAAAAACACGTTATATTCGTCTTATTCAAAACGCAATCGCTCAAGTAACCCATTATGAATATGAAATCAAAATTGTCACCCCAAATGAAGCCAGTCAAATGCAAAAATCGAAAAATACGACAACCAAAGATGATTCTTTAGATCCTCTTGATAATCAAAGCAATTTAAATCCAAGATATACTTTCGATACCTTTGTAGTCGGTAACAGTAATAGAATGGCTCATGCTGCAGCTCTTGCCGTTGCAGAGGCTCCTGCTAAAGCATATAATCCACTCTTTCTCTACGGAGGGGTGGGACTTGGAAAAACCCATCTCATGCACTCTATTGGACATTACATATTAGCCCAAAACCCCAGTGCCAAAGTACTGTATGCTTCATCAGAAAAATTTACGAACGAATTAATTAATTCTATTAAAGATGATAAGAATCAAGCCTTTAGAAACAAGTACAGAAATATTGATGTCCTCTTAATCGACGACATTCAATTTATTGCTGGAAAAGAAAGAACAGAAGAAGAATTTTTCCATACTTTTAATACATTGCATGAAGACAGCAAACAAATCATTATTTCCAGTGATAGACCTCCAAAAGAAATAAAAACATTAGAAGCAAGGCTGCTTTCAAGATTCGAATGGGGTCTTATTGCAGACATACAACCCCCTGATCTAGAAACAAGAATTGCTATTTTAAGAAAAAAAGCTGAATTAGAAAGACTTAGCGTTCCTAATGATGTCATTTTATTTGTAGCTAAATCCATCGTTTCAAATATTAGAGAACTAGAGGGTGCTCTAAATCGAATCATTGCTTATTCCACCTTGGCCAATAAAGAAATTAATATTGAATTAGCCAGTGAAGCTCTAAAAGACTTAATGAGTTCAGATAAGCCCAAAACCATTACAACAGAACTCATTCAGGAAGTTGTCGCTTCTTACTTCAACCTAAAACCTGAAGAGCTAAGATCTAAAAAAAGAACCCGAAATGTAGCTTTTCCAAGGCAAATTGCTATGTATCTTTGCAGACGTTTAACCGATCTTTCTCTTCCTAAAATAGGAGAAAAATTTGGAGGAAGGGATCATACAACCATTATTCATGGATTCGAAAAAATTGCCCAGGATATAGAAAAAGATAGGGAACTTCAACAAACCATATTTGAACTAGAAAAGAAAATTACAGGTAAATAATTTATTCACATAGACTTGTGAAAATAAAGTGGACAAGATGTGAATAATTATTTCCCTTAATTTTTTTTGTTAATAATGTGAATAACCTATTGGTTTTTATTTTTTTGTCCACAGGGTTATTCTATGATCATTTTGCTTATATTTTTCGCCTTTTAATGGTTTATCTACATTTCCACAGGTACTATTACTATACCTACTCAAATCTTTTTATTTATTGATATTGAAAAGAAGAAAGGAGTTATCCACAAATGAATGTATCTTGTACAAAAAATGATTTGTTAAATAGTGTCAATACTGTTTTAAAAGCTGTTTCTAATAGAACAACCCTTCCTATTTTAGAATGTATTTTATTAGAAACAGAAAATAATAGGCTTAAATTAACAGGAAATGATTTAGAACTTGGAATAGAAAGTACCATACCTGCCCATGTTGAAAAAACAGGATGTATTGCATTGGAAGCTAAGATTTTTTCTGAAATTGTAAGAAAACTTCCAGAAGATGAAGTAAAAATTACTGTAGATTCTAATCTTATGGCTACTATTAAATGTGCTAATTCTGAATTTAAAATTGCAGCTCAATCCGGCACGGATTTCCCGGAACTGCCTAAAATTGAAAGAGATAAATCCATTACATTAAAACAATCCACATTAAAAGATATGATTAGACAAACCATTTTTTCCGTGGCTACTGAAGAAACAAGACCCATTTTAACCGGAGAACTCATACAAATAAAAAATGGGGCATTACATATGGTATCTGTGGATGGATACAGAGTATCTTACAGAAGAACAGATTTATTAATTGAGAATGAAGAAAATGAAGTTGTCGTTCCAGGAAAGACATTAGGAGAAATCAGTAAAATTCTTTCTTCTGAGGAAGAAGATGATGTATCTATTTATTTTACCGACAAACATATTCTTTTTGATTTAGGGGACAGTATGGTGGTTTCTCGTTTGCTTGAAGGAGAATTCTTAAAATATGAAAATAGCTTTTCTGAAGATTATGAAACTAAAATTACTGTAGATAGAAAAGCATTGCTTATGAGTATTGAAAGAGCTGCTTTAATTTCAAGAGAAGGCAAAAAGAATCCGATTAAGATGGAAATGGATTCCGATCGTTTAATCATTACTTCTAATACGGAATTGGGAACAGCTCATGAAGAACTTCCCATAAATTTAGAGGGAAAAGATTTAATGATTGCATTTAATCCAAAATATTTGATAGATGCCTTAAAAGCAATCGATGATGACGAAGTAGCTATTCAATTTATGTCTTCTTTAAATCCTTGCATTATTCAGCCTGTTAGTGGCAACGAATATAAGTACCTTATACTTCCTATTCGATTGAATGTATAATCTCTTATAAAGTTTAATTTTTTTATCTGCAAGTAATTTAATTTTTAATATGCTATAATAAAAAGTGCGATGTATTTTCGCACTTTTTATTATAAAAAAGAAAAGGTGATGAAATTGGAAGAAATTAAAATAAATACAGAATACATTAAATTAGATCAATTTTTAAAGTATGTAAATATTGTTCAGTCCGGTGCTGAAGCAAAATACTTTATTACAGAAAATAACATAAAAGTTAATGGAGAAACCGTTTCTCAAAGAGGAAAAAAGTTAAGAAGCGGAGATAAAGTGGATATCAATGGCAAATTATATATTATAATGAATTGATGGAGTGGGAATAATGTATGTAGAAGAGGTAAATTTATACCAATTTAGAAATTACAGTCAGATCAATTTATCTCTGCATCCCAAATTAAATATTTTTTATGGAAAAAATGCACAGGGGAAAACCAATATATTGGAATCTCTTTATTTATGCGCTACTGGAAGATCCCATCGAACGACACACGAAAAAGAAGCAATTCATTGGCAAAAAGATGAAGCCCATATCCGTTTATTTCTTCATAAACAAAACAGAATAGAGAAAATAGATTTTCATTTAGATAAAGGCGGCAAAAAATCAGCCGCTCATAATGGTATCCCTATTCAAAAATTAGGAGAACTTTTAGGGATTATGAATGTGGTTATTTTTTCACCGGAAGATTTACAGCTTATTAAAAGTGGGCCTAAGGAAAGAAGACGCTTTTTAGACATTGAGTTATGTCAATTAGATAGAATTTATTATTATAATCTTCAGCAGTACCACAAAGTATTAAAACAAAGAAATCATTTTTTAAAACAAATTAATAAAAATCCGAAAGATATGACAGATATATGGGATGAACAATTGGTTTATTTTGGAGAAAAAGTAATTGAAACGAGAAAGGTATTTATTGAGAAGCTTAACGATTTAGCTTTTTTGATTCATGGAAACATTACAGCTCAAAAAGAAAAACTATCCATAGAATATGCACCCAGTGTGAGCAGTAATTATTTTAGAGAAAAATTAAAAGAGCATTTCATGCGGGATATCCAAAGTGGAACGACTTCTATAGGTCCTCACAGGGATGACATTATTTTTAAAGTGAATGGTATGGATCTTCGTACTTATGGTTCCCAGGGACAGCAAAGAAGTGCAGCACTTTCTTTAAAAATTGCTGAAATTGATTTAATGCAACAAGAAACAGGAGAATCCCCAATACTTCTTTTAGATGATGTTCTTTCTGAACTGGATGAAAATAGGCAAAAAGATTTGATTACCCATATTAAGGATATACAAACGATACTAACCTGTACGGGAATCGAGGATTTAATATTAAAGCAAATTCATAAGGGTTTTGTTTATTATGTAGAAGATGGGCATATATACCCTAAAGATAGCAAAATGTTGTAACAAGGATTTAAATAAGATACAATATACAATATGCCTATTATTTTGTATTGTAGGGAGGAAATCATGTGTTTGTTCATATTGGAGCAGATGTAGAAATTATGATTAGAGATTTAATTGGAATTTTTGATATGAAATCCATAGAAGAGTCAAAAATTACAATGGAATTTCTAAAAGTAGCTCAGGAAGAAGGATTTGTTTCTGTTGTATCCAAAGAAGATATAAAAACGATGATTATTACAGAAGAAAAAGGAAGAAGTGTTGTTTATTTATCACCTATTTCCTCAGCTACATTACAAAAAAGAATTAATCATATAAGTGATTTATCTATTATTAATAAATAAGTACATCGGCATAGAAATATTAAATATTGTAAAAGGAGTGAGTGGTTTCATGGCTCCAGAATATAATGAAAGCCAGATACAGATATTAGAAGGATTAGAAGCTGTCCGAAAAAGACCCGGTATGTATATTGGAAGTACTTCTTCAAGAGGTCTTCATCATTTAGTGTATGAAATAGTAGATAATGCAGTTGATGAAGCATTAGCAGGTTATTGTGATGAAATAAAAGTAACGATTCATAAAGACAATTCTATTACTGTTGTAGACAATGGAAGGGGTATTCCTGTAGGCATTCATCCTCAAAAGAATATTCCCGCAGTTGAAGTTGTTTTTACAGTACTGCATGCAGGGGGTAAATTCGGAGGTGGAGGCTACAAAGTATCTGGAGGACTCCATGGAGTAGGAGCTTCTGTTGTAAATGCACTATCCGAATGGTTAAAGGTTCAAATTTTTACAGAGGGAAAAATTTATGAACAAATGTATGAAAGAGGTAAAGTTATAAAGCCCTTAACCATCGTTGGAGAAACGGATAAAAGAGGAACTTTGGTTCATTTTAAACCAGATGCTGAAATATTTGAGGAAACAGAATATCAATTTGATATACTAAGACAACGTCTTCGAGAAATGGCATTTTTAACGAAAGGGTTAAAGATAACTTTAAAAGATGAAAGAGAAGGAAAAGAAAAAGAGAGGACTTTTCACTACGAAGGTGGGATAAAGGAATTTGTTTCCCATCTTAACAAGCATAAAACAATTTTATATGATGAAATTTTCTATTGTGAAGGTACTAAAGATAATGTAGAAGTTGAAATAGCCTTTCAACATAATGACAGTTATGTCGAAAACATATTTAGTTTTGTTAATAATATCAATACCTCTGAAGGGGGTACCCATCTTAGTGGCTTTAAATCTGCTATTACAAAAACCATTAACGATTATGGCAGAAAAAATAATCTATTAAAAGAAAATGAAAGCAATTTATCTGGGGATGACATAAGAGAAGGCATAACAGCGGTGATCAGTGTTAAAGTACCGGAGCCACAATTTGAGGGACAAACGAAAACAAAGCTTGGAAACAGCGAAGTAAGAGGAATTGTTGAAGCGATTTTCTCAGAAGAATTGATGTACTTTTTAGAACAAAATCCTTCTGTTGCCAAAATGATTTTACAAAAAGCCATCATGGCTGCAAGGGCAAGGGAAGCAGCAAGAAAAGCCAGGGATTTAACAAGAAGAAAAAGTGTATTAGAAAGCAATAGTCTTCCTGGGAAATTAGCAGATTGTTCAGAAAAAGATCCAAGTATTTGTGAAATCTATTTAGTCGAAGGGGATTCTGCGGGGGGTTCTGCAAAATCTGCAAGGACAAGACAAACCCAGGCGATTCTTCCTTTACGAGGAAAGATTTTAAACGTAGAGAAGGCAAGACTGGATAGAATTCTTGGAAATGAAGAAATTCGTGCTATGATTACAGCTTTTGGGACAGGCATTGCAGACGATTTTGATATCTCAAAATTACGTTATGGTAAGATTATTATTATGACCGACGCCGACGTAGATGGAGCACATATAAGAACTTTGCTTCTTACATTTATTTATCGTTATCTTCGAGAATTAATTGAAAAAGGACATGTATACATTGCACAACCTCCTCTTTATAAAGTTGAAAAAAATAAAAAATCTTATTATGTATATAATGATAAACAATTAGAAAAATTATTCAATGAAATTGGTCGAGATGGAATAGCAATGCAGAGATATAAAGGTCTAGGAGAAATGAATCCGGAGCAGCTTTGGGAAACCACCATGAATCCGGAAACCCGTATTTTAGTTAGAGTTGAATTAGAAGATGCAGCAGCTGCTGATGAGATTTTTACAGCTCTAATGGGAGATAGGGTAGAGCCTAGAAAAGAGTTTATTCAAGAATATGCAAAACATGTTAAAAATCTTGATATTTAATATTGCATTGATAAAGGAAGGTTGAAATGGAAGAAAAAGAATTTGATAAGATTATTCCTGTAGATATACAAGAAGAAATGAAAAGATCCTACATCGATTATGCTATGAGCGTTATTGTCTCAAGAGCCCTACCAGATGTAAGAGACGGATTAAAACCAGTTCATAGAAGAATCTTATATGCGATGAATGAATTGCGTTTAAGTCCCGATAAAGCGCATAAAAAGTCTGCACGTATCGTAGGGGAAACCATGGGTAAATATCATCCCCATGGAGATAGTTCCATTTATGATGCAATGGTAAGACTCGCCCAGGACTTTTCTATTCGATATCCCTTAGTAGACGGCCATGGAAACTTTGGTTCCGTGGATGGGGATAGTGCAGCGGCCATGCGTTATACAGAGGCAAGATTAAGTAAAATTGCCATGGAACTCTTAGCAGATATTGAAAAAGAAACCATTGATTTTGTACCTAATTTTGACGAATCACTAAAAGAACCATCCGTACTTCCGGCAAGATTTCCAAATTTACTTGTTAACGGTACTTCTGGTATTGCGGTTGGAATGGCAACCAATATTCCGCCCCATAATTTAAAAGAAGTAATCAATGGTGTTGTAAAAATTATAGATAATTATGTAGAACAGAATAGAGAAACAGAGATAGATGAACTACTGTCTATCATTAAAGGTCCGGATTTTCCTACAGGGGCTATTATATTAGGCAGAAAAGGCATTGAAGAAGCGTACAGAACCGGCAGAGGAAAAGTTAAAGTAAGAGCAGTGGCAGATATTGAGCAAGTTTCAAGCAATAAGCAAAGAATTGTCGTTACAGAAATACCATATATGGTAAACAAAGCAAGGCTTATCGAAAAAATTGCAGATTTAGTGAAAGAAAAGAAGATAGAAGGTATTTCCGATCTTAGAGATGAATCCGACCGTAAGGGAATGCGTATTGTTATAGAAATTAAAAAAGATTACAATGCCAATATTGTACTCAATCAATTGTACAAATACACCCAACTTCAAGATGTATTTGGAATTAACATGGTGGCTTTAGTTAATAATGAACCTAAAACTTTAAATTTAAAGGACATGTTAATTCATTATTTAAATCATCAAAAAGATGTCGTAACAAGAAGAACACAATTTGATCTTAGAAAAGCTGAAGAAAGATCCCATATTTTAGAGGGATTAAGAATTGCTTTAGATCATATAGATGAAGTGATTTCTATAATCAGATCTTCTTCAAGTACCCAGGAAGCAAAAGAACGCCTTATGGAAGCCTTTACATTATCGGAAAAACAAGCTCAGGCTATTGTTGATATGAGGCTTAGAAGTTTAACGGGCTTAGAAAGAGAAAAATTAGAAGAAGAGTATAGAGAACTTCAAGAGACCATTAAAGAATTAAAGGCAATCCTTGGGGATGAAAAAAGACTTTATGGGGTTATTAAAGAAGAACTTCTCATTATTCTTCAAAAATATGGGGATGAAAGAAAAACGAAGTTTGAAATGGATGGTGGAGAGCTGGATGTAGAAGATCTTATTGCAGATGAACTTAATGTAATTACCATGACCCATCTTGGATACATTAAGAGACTTCCTCTCAATACATATAAAAGTCAAAATCGTGGAGGAAGAGGCATTATTGGTATGCAAACCAGAGAAGAAGATTTTATAGAAGGTTTGTTTATTGCTTCTACCCATCATTATATTTTATTCTTTAGCAATAAAGGAAAGGTTTATAGGATAAAAGCCTATGAAATTCCTGAAGCATCCAGAACGGCAAGGGGAACTGCAATTATTAATTTACTTCAACTGGATTCAGATGAAAATATTACGGCAGTTGTTCCTGTAAAAGAATATAAAGAAGGAACTTATCTTCTAATGGTGACTAAGAAAGGTCTGATTAAAAAAACAAGTATTATGGAATATGAAAACATTAGAAAGGGAGGACTCCTTGCTATAAACCTTCGAGAAGAAGATGAACTCATTCAAGTAAAAAATATAGCAGACGATGAACAAATTTTTATTGGAACAAAAAATGGACAAGGAATCGTCTTCTCTGAAAAAGATGTTAGAGAAATAGGAAGAACCGGTATGGGCGTACGTGCTATGACACTTAATGAAGGCGATGAAGTTATTGGTGTAGGCTTATTATCCGAAGGTAAAGATATTTTATTTGTTACGGAAAAAGGCCTTGGAAAAAGAACTGATGTTAATGAGTTCCATCTGCAAAAAAGAGGCGGTAAAGGTATTAAGACTTATCGATTAACAGAAAAGACAGGACAAATCGTCGGTATTAAGATGGTGTCTGAAGGAGAAGAAGTGATGATGATTACCTCAGAGGGAATTATCATAAGACTTCATGTGTCTCAAATTTCAAAGACAGGAAGAGTGACTCAAGGGGTAAAATTAATGAATTTAGGAGAAAATGAATCCGTTGTAGCTGTAGCAAAGGTTGTTGAAGAAGAAAACTGCTAATAAAAGGAACAAGCAATATGAAAAAAAAGAGGACCATCATATTTTGGATATTGAGCATAATATTCGTTATAGGATGTATTGAGTTTGTTAAACATTTTAAAGAAAGTGTTGAAGTATTTAAAAATATTAACAATAGAACCTATAGCCAAGATTCAATCATCTTTGAGGTGTATCATAAAAATGCCTTTATAAAATCCTTTAAGACAAAAGAAGATGCAATTGATTTTAGCAAGAAGCATAAAGATGTTTATGTGAAAGAAAAAAATAAAGATGAATGGATTTGGAATAGTTTTGATCCGTATATTTTGTTTGAAAATGATAAATATATTAATGATTATGATTCTTTTTCTGATGCAGTTTTTTTTGCTAAAGAAAAAGAAGGGAGAAAAATATTC
>JAAYMW010000038.1 GCA_012521175.1 Candidatus Epulonipiscium sp. | reverse complement strand
TGAAATAAATCAATAAAACTACTTGAAAAGTAGTTATATCAGTGATAATATAATAACTGTAATTGTAACTTTTGCGTAAAAGTTATAATTTAAAATCAATTGATATTAGGGAGGAATTCTTATGAAATTTAAGAAATTTGTTTCAGCATTGTTAATTACAGCAATGACGGGAGCACTTTTAGTAGGCTGTGGAAGCAATAATTCCACTAACACTAACACAGGTACTGACTCTGGAACGACTACAGAAAATACCTCTGACAAAAATGTAACGATTCGATTATTTAATGGTAAAATTGAAATTGATGAACCTTTAAAAGCGTATGCAGAAGCTTATAAGCAAAAAACAGGCGTTGAAGTTATTGTAGAATCTATTGGTGGAGGCGCAGATATAGGTGCGACCCTTAAAGGTTATCTTGCGGCAGGTAATATGCCAGATATGTTTGTTATAGGTGGAGAAGGAGACTATAATATTTGGAAAGATTACATGGAAGATTTAAGCAATGAACCATGGGTACAAGATACAGATGTTGCATATACTTCCCCGGAAGGTAAAGTTGTTGCTTTCCCATATGCGGTTGAAGGTTATGGACTTACATATAATAAGGACTTATTAGACAAAGCAGGAATTGATCCAGCTAAATTAACAAATATCAACGCATATAAAGATGCTTTTGAAAAATTAGACAGCATGAAAGACGAATTAGGCATCACAGCTGTAGTATCCATGGCTGCGGAAGCAGGACAAATGTGGTGGTCTGTAGCAAACCACAATTTTGGTTCTTATCTTGCAACCGGAGTGGAAAATGGAGATACAAAATACATTGATATGCTTAAAAGAGGCGAAATCGACAGAGATCGTATGACCCAATATGCTAAATTCGTAAAATTACTATTTGATTATTCGGACAAAAATACTTTAATCAGTGGTACTTATGACGATCAATTAGCATTATGGGCACAAGGGAAAACAGTATTTGTTCATCAAGGTAACTGGATTGATCCATCTCTTCCAGATTATAATGTAACATTTAATATGGGAATAGCTCCATTAGCATTTATGGAAGAAGATACTGACGGTATTCTTGCAGATGCTCCATCATGGTGGGCAGTATATAACGGAGGAAAAAATATTCAAGCATGTAAAGATTTCTTAAACAGCCTTGCAAGTACAGAAGAAGGTGCAAAATTTCTTGTTCAAGATTGTGGAATGATTTCTCCATTTAAATCTACCACAATTCAACCAACAGCACCTCTTGCAACAGATTTGATGAAATGGGTTCAAGCAGGAAAAACTTATCCATGGCACTGGGCAAAAATGCCAGATGGCTTTGCAATGAATAACTTAGGACCAATTTATGAATCCTTCGCAAAAGGTGATGTAGACATAGAAGGCTTTGTTGATTTAATGGAAAATGCAATTGGTACATTAAAATAGTATTAAAAAGAATAAAAATAAACTTAACTTTTCAGGCGACAATATTAGTCGCCTGAAAAATTAAGTTTCTAAATATAGAAAGGGGGCTTTCCTTTGAATGCAAAACTTAAAAAAGCATTGTCCATTGCAGTAATTATTCTAGGCGTTGTTGCTGTGATTGTTGCATTAATTATGGATTTTGCCAGAAGTGAAAATCCAATGCGTGGTACTCTATTAATTATTGGTATGGTTATGGTACTGACAGGCTTTTATTTTATGCCAAGCAAAAACCACAAGAAGATTATAGATATATTATTCCTGTTTCCTCTACTGTTTGCTTTTACAGTGACTGTACTTATTCCATTTGTCTTTGGTGTGTTCTATTCATTGACGGATTGGAATGGCATTAAGTTTGAAAATTTTGTAGGATTTCAAAATTACATTACTATGTTTACTTCTAACGATTATATGTATTCTGTCCTTATAACTTTTATTTTTTCTTTAATAAATATTGTGTTGGTAAATGTAATAGCTTTTTCTTTGGCTCTGCTTTGTACATCAAAAGTTAAAGGAAAGAATTATTACAGAGCAGCTTTTTTTGTACCTAATCTGATAGGTGGAATTGTTCTTGGTTATGTATGGCAGTTTATCTTCAATAAAGTATTTACTGTAATTGTCCCTGACAGTCTTTCTATGTTAACGGATCCCAATCTTGCATTGCTCGCAATAATCATTGTAAGCAGCTGGCAGTATTCCGGCTATATTATGATGATTTATGTTACGGGATTACAGGGAGTACCAAAGGATGTACTAGAAGCTTCTGCAGTAGATGGTGCAGACAAATTAACTACTCTATTTCGTATTAAAATGCCTTTAATCGCCAATACATTTACGGTATGCATTTTCTTAACGCTTATTAATTCCTTTAAACAATTTGACTTGAATCTCGCAATTACCAATGGTGCGCCAAGCCGTATCCTCAATGGAGTATCTATTTATTCAACCGAATTATTGGCTTTAAATATTTATAAGACTGCAATCACAAAAAATCAATACGCCCTGGGGCAAACAAAGGCAGTTGTATTCTTTATTATTCTTGCGATTATTTCATTGACTCAAGTTGCTATTAGTAAGAAGAGGGAGGTAGAAATGTAATGAAAGTACAAAGCGTAACGAACACTCAAAAAGTAGCAATAGAAGAAATTCCCTCAGGGAGAAAAAAAGCAGGTATTTTTGTCTTGGAAGTTTTGGCAATTATACTTGTACTTTTGTTTTTATTTCCTTTCTTCTTAGTAGTTATTAATTCGGCTAAAGAAAGTGCTGGAATTATCATTAGTCCTTTAGCTTTGCCAGAAAGATGGGGACAGATGTTTACAAATATGAATAATGTTATTCATAATCAGAATTTTAACTACTGGAAATCTTTCTTTAATTCCGTATTCATTACGATTGTTAGTTTAACTTTATTATCGCTTTTTTCTAGTATGGCAGCATGGGTTCTGGTTCGTAATAAGACTGGATGGTCAAATTTTATATTTATGACGCTTGTGGCAGCTATGATCATTCCTTTCCAGGTAGTTATGTTGCCTTTGCTATCAACTTTTAGAGAACTATCCGAATTTACAGGGATAAGAATGCTCAGTAGTTACAAAGGACTTATATTTGCCTATATAGGATTTGGCGGTTCTATGTCTGTATTTATTTTTCATGGATTTATTAAAACAATCCCTTATGAGTTAGAAGAAGCAGCTCTAATAGATGGTTGTACTCCGGAAAGTACATTTTTCCGCATTCTGTTTCCATTATTAAAGCCCATTCAAGTGACTGTTTTGATATTAAATGGGGTTTGGATTTGGAATGATTTCCTATTACCATCTCTTATGCTTGGCTTAAACGGAAAAATTAAAACATTGCCAATTGCGGTAACCAGTTTTGTTGGTTCTTATGTAAAACAATGGGACTTAATCTTAACAGCAGCATTACTCGCGATGCTTCCGATTATCGTATTGTTTATATTTGCACAGAAACAAATTATCCGAGGCATGGTAGAAGGCGCAATAAAATAATTAGCATATAATTTAGGAGGGTACTTCGATGAAGAAAAAATGGTGGCATGACAAAGTAGCGTATCAGATTTATCCAAAGAGTTTTAAAGATACGAATGGTGATGGCATAGGAGATTTAAGAGGTATAATTAATCAATTGGATTATCTTAAAGATTTGGGCGTAGATATCATTTGGCTTTCTCCAGTTTATTGTTCACCTTTTGTAGATCAGGGATACGATATATCGGACTATTATAATATTGATCCTAAATTTGGTACTATGGAAGATATGGATGAACTTTTAGCAGAAGCAAAGAAAAGAAATATGTATATATTAATGGACTTGGTAGTGAACCATTGCTCTGACAAACATGAGTGGTTTCAAAAAGCATTACAGGATCCAGATGGGGAATATGGACAATATTTTTACATAAGAGAAGGTAAAGGGGATAAACCACCTTGTAACTGGAGGTCTTATTTTGGAGGCAGTGCTTGGGAAAGAATTCCTGGAACCAATAAATATTATTTGCATTTGTTTGCAAAAGAACAGCCAGACTTAAATTGGGAAAACGAAAAGCTTAGAAATGAAATATACAAGATGATTAATTGGTGGCTTGATAAAGGATTAGCTGGTTTTAGAATCGATGCGATTATTAATATTAAAAAGGATTTAAGATTTGAAGATTTTCCGCCAGACAGAGAAGATGGACTTTGTAGTCCTGGAAAGATGCTTGAACATGCCAAGGGCATAGGAGACTTCTTAAAAGAAATGAGAGACAAAACTTTCCGCAAACATGATGCGTTTACTGTGGCTGAATTATTTAATTATAAAGAAGAAGAGTTAAGGAATTATATTGGTGAGGATGGCTATTTTTCTTCTATATTTGATTTTAGTACCCATCTTATCGGAGCAAGTGAAAAAGGCTGGTATGACAGAAAGCCTGTTACTCCTAATGCATATAGAGATACAATCTTTAGAAGCAAATTAGAAACGGAAGATATAGGATTTTTGGCTAATATTATAGAAAATCATGATGAGCCCAGAGGTGTAAGTTATTATATTCCTGAAGGTGAATGTAACGATAAAAGTAAGAAAATGCTTGCGACAGTTCATCTCACGTTAAAGGGCATTCCATTTATCTATCAAGGACAAGAAATTGGAATGACCAATAATGAGTTTGAAAGCATTGATGAAATTGATGATATTAGTACAAAAGATGAATATAAAGTAGCTTTAAAAGCTGGATATTCTCCAGAAGAAGCCTTAAAAATCGTGTCAAAATATAGCCGGGACAATGCCAGAACGCCATTCCAATGGGATGACAGTGAAAATGCAGGATTCACCACAGGAAACCCTTGGTTAGTGGTGAATAAAAATTATAGAGAAATCAATGCAAAAAATCAGATTAACGATGAAAATTCATTACTTTCATATTATAAAAAATTAATACGTCTCCGCAAAAATGAGGAATATAAAGAAACAATTGTGTACGGAGAATTCGTTCCTGTTTATAGGGAGTACAATAATGTTCTTGCTTTTTATAGAAAAGGTGAAGATAAGACATTATTAATTATTGCAAATTATCAGAGTAAAGATATCGAATTACCTTTCTTACATCAAAATAATAAAGTATTAATCAATAATTATGACAGCCTTAAAATGGATGACGGAACAATTGTGCTTAAACCTTACCAAGCTGTAGTACTGGATGTATAGAATTCTCTATTAAAGATAGAGGGGGATACCATGTACAAAAGAATGAATACAATAAGTTTAGAAGAGATATCAGAAAACCTAAAAAAAAACAAGTCACTAATTTTAAGTTAAGTTTTAGAAACAATATAGGCATTGCTCAAAAGCTGATTATTACTTTTATTTTTTTAAGTATTTTACCTTTAAGTATCGTTGGGATATTTTCATATTTGAATGCAGAACAAACTGTTAAACATAAAGTAGGATCTTATTCTGGGAAAATGGTTGAACAAATTGCCATGAATATTGATTCTAAGATCGAAGAATTTGAAAGAATTCATAAAATGCTCAATACCAATATGAAATTGATGAATAACTTACAAGATTTAGAGTCTGTAAGCAGTTTTGATAAAGTAAAAATTGTAAGAGAAATAGATAATGATATTGTTTCTATTGTAGCTTCAAACAGCCATATTAGAGCAGCGAATATTATAAAAAACAATGGTGAGAGTTTTGGTTCAGGATTTGTGGCTATTACAACTGGGGAAAAGACAATTCATAAAAATGAACAAATTCAAACTCTATTAGAGATTATGAATCATTCTGATGGGAAAACTTTGTGGGTTACTGGATTATACGATTCCTATGATTATATTTATTTAATCACACAAATTGGTAGTATGAATGCGGCTAAGCCTATTGGTGGAATTGCGATTAGTATTAATAGTAAAGACATTCACTCAGTACTTGAGAAAGCTAACCTAGGTAGTGGAGAGATTTTTTTAATCAATGAAAACAAAGAAATTATCGCAAGTATAGATGAAGAAAAATTAGGAACAATTCCAGAAGAAGAAATTTTAGATGAAGTTTATGGTGAAAATCCATCAGGCTACTTAACAGATTCTGATTACGTTATAAGTTATGCAACCACTCATAATGGTTGGAAAGTAATAACAAAAGAACCTGTTTCAGCCTTAGTAAAGGAAATGGAAGCGGTAAAACACGGAACAATATTTGTAGTTGCTTTATGTATTGCTATTGCAGTTATTGTAGGGATGATGATTTCGTTTAGTATTTCTAATCCATTAAAATTGATGATGGATTTAATGGGAAAAGTAGAACAGGGGAATCTCGTTGTATCTTGTCCTATTAAGGGAAAAAACGAAATAGGGAAATTATCTCATAGTTTTAATACGATGATAGAAAATATCAGAAACTTAATTCTTGAAACAGATGCCGTAGTAAAAAGAGTAGAGAAGGATACGGATATCATTAGAGCTGCTTCTGAAAAATCAGCAACTACAGCCCTACAGTTTTCGACTACGATTAATGCGTTATCTGAAGGGTCCATGGAACAAGCAAAAGAAGCTGAGCAGACTACTATGTTAATGGAGAATCTTGCTAAGAATATTAACTATATTATTAAAGAAATAGAAGATGTTATGGGCATCATTGAGGAAACGGAAAACTCAAGAGATTATGCCTCTAGTACCATGGACCAGCTTAATGAAAAAACAAAAATTGCCCTAGAATCCTCTCATACCATTTATGGGGAAATACAGCAATTAAGTGAAGAGACAAAAGAAGTGATTCAAGTTGTTAATGTGATAGAAGGCATCAGTGAACAAACCAATTTACTTGCTCTTAATGCTGCCATAGAAGCTGCCAGAGCGGGAGAAAGTGGAAAAGGATTTGCAGTAGTTGCAGAAGAAATTCGTAAACTGGCTATGGGAACTAAGGAAGCTACAAGGATGATTAGTACTATTATTTCTAATATTCAGGGAAAAACAAAACGAACTGTAGAAGTTGTTGCAGAATCTGATAAGATCTTTGAAGAACAAAAAAACATTGTTTTTGAAATGAATAATGCGTTTAATAAAATGGCAGAATGTATGCAGCATATGATTGGACGTATTGAAGGGGTAATGGTAAAGATCAAAGATATTGAAAAGCAAAAAAATCAAACAGTGAAAGCGAATATCCATATTGCATCTATAGTAGAAGAAAGTGCAGCATCCATTGAAGAAGTCACTGCAATGAGTCAAGAACAAGCCGATGCTGCAGAACAATTATCTATACTGGCAAATAACCTTATGACAGTGGTACAAAGCTTAAATCATACTTTGTCTTGTTTCAAAATTTAGCAACCATCGTCGTTATATCTATCTATGGAGGTTTAATAGTGTTGACTAAGTGATGAATATCTAATATCATACACTCATAAACCAGAAATAGAAAGTAGGTTTTGTAATGAAAAACATAATATTCGATGTAGATGGTACCCTGTGGGATACAACAGAAGTAGTGGCAGAAGCATGGAATAAGGCAATTAAAGAAATCGGAGGAACGGCTGCCCATATAACAGCTTCAATTTTGAAAAAAGAATTTGGTAAGCCAATGGATGTTATAGCGGATCATTTATTCTTTGATGCCGATGAGGAAAAAAGAAAACTGCTGTTAGAACGATGTTGTGAATATGAACATGAAGCTTTAGAAGAAAACACGGATAACTTACTTTATCCTGATGTAAAGGAAACCCTAATAAAGTTATCAGAAAAAACTCGATTGTTTATTGTTAGTAATTGCCAGTCAGGATATATAGAATTATTTATGAAAAAGGTAGGAATTGAAAAATATATCACTGACCATGAATGCTTTGGAAACACAGGAAAGAATAAAGGTGAAAACATCAAAATATTAATGGATAGAAACAATATTACCGATGCAGTATATGTCGGAGATACCCAAGGAGATTGTGAGGCATCAAAATTAGCAGGAATTCCTTTTATATATGTAAAATACGGATTTGGTCATCCAGAGGATTATAACTTTGCTATTGATGGCATAAAAGAGTTGTTAAACTTAATAGAAGTACTATAAAATAAGGTTATTTGCTTAAGTTTTAAAAGTTGGTCAAGCACACGAATCTATCTAAGATTGGTGTGCTTGTTATTTGAAATAAGAAAGGTTGTCTTGCTTACAAGGGAGTAAACTTTGTTATTTTATTAGTTCAACGTAGTCGATAGTCTGTATCCATTGTTTAAAATCTATATTAATGTTAAAATAGAATAGTAAATTTAATTACTATATTTATCATAAAAAATTCTACAGAGGATTGATGAAAGTATGGATATGATAGTAAGAAAATATCAAGAAAAAGATATACCATTCATGATGTCTATATGGAATGAGATTGTGGAAGAGGGGAATGCATTTCCTCAAATGGAGCAACTGACCTTTGAAGAAGCAAAAAGTTTTTTTAAATCTCAGACTTATACAGGTGTAGCTGTAGATGGAGATGAAGTCCTTGGTTTATATATTTTACATCCTAATAATATTGGCCGGTGCGGTCATATAGCCAATGCTTCTTATGCAGTAAAAAAAGGATGTAGAGGCCGAAATATTGGAGAAAAATTAGTCAGAGATTCTATGGAACAGGGGAAAAAGCATGGATTTAAGATATTACAATTTAATGCAGTGGTTTCTACTAATACGGCAGCCATTCATTTATATAAAAAGATTGGTTTTCATAGATTAGGTGTCATTCCAAAGGGTTATATGCTAAAAGACGGCAGTTACATAGATATTATTTTGTATTACATTGAACTGTAATAGAAGATGCAGAAAAAGGATCAATTCAACCATGAAAAGGATAATTCAATTTGTAGAAGAATTAGCAGTTATGGAAGTTCCTCCGAATGTATTTAATCAGTATTCTTACCAATTTCAAGAGAACTCTACTAGAAGAGAGAATCTTTTAATATACTTAAATCAAATGTATCAATTAAAGCCTAAAGTATTACTTGTGGGAGAAGCACCGGGATACAGAGGGTGCCGTTTAACTGGGGTTCCATTTACCAGTGAGCATTTGCTTATGCATAATCTGGATGGACTAAAATTATTCGGCAGGGAAAATGGTTATAAACTGGCTTCAAAGAAGCCTAAGTTACTCAAAGAAGCTACGGCTACGATTATTTGGAGTACTCTGGTAGAACATCATCTCATTGCCTTAGGATGGAATGCCTTTCCTTTTCATCCTCATAAAAAAGATAATCCAACCAGCAATAGAGCACCCTTAAAAAAAGAGCTGGAGCTTGGACAGAAGCCTCTTCTTCAGATCATAGAATTATTTGATATTAAAAAAATTATTGCAGTAGGGAATAAAGCGGAAGAGAATCTGAATCTTTTAGGCATAAGCTGTAATAAAGTAAGACATCCTGCCCAGGGGGGCAAAAATGATTTTGTAAAAGGTATGAAAGAACTATTAAGTGCTTTATAGAGAGAAAGAGTTTCGTTTGCGAAACTCTTTCTTTAATCAAGAATTTTTACAGAATATTTTTCCTTAAGTTCTTCTTGTTTTTCTAAATATATTTTTTGTTGTTTGCTAAATAAGCATTGATTTTTTACTTCATCTTTAACATCTTCAAAGGAGCTTTCCTTTGCTTCATTTATTTTATCCACTTTAATGATGTGATAGCCGAATTGGGTTTGAATAGGTTGACTGATTTCCCCCACTTCCATGGAAAAAGCAGCTTGTTCAAATTCGGGGACCATTTTGCCTTGAGAGAATTCTCCAAGGGCACCGCCGCTATCTTTGGAAGGACATCTTGAGTATTGACGAGCTGCATCGGAAAACTCTAATCCATTATTAATTTCATCTAATATTTTCATTGCTTCTTTTTCAGTATCAACTAAAATATGACTGGCAGCTACTGTTTTTGGCTGGGAAAACATGGCCTTATTTGCTTCAAAATATGCTCTGACTTCCTCATCGTCTACAGAAACGGAAGACATTAATTTATTTGCGGCATACTGCATAAGCAGGGATTTCTTCATTTGTTCCAATACAACAACAAAACCTTCTTCTTTTTCGAATCCATTTTCTAAAGCCTCAGAGTAAAGTAATTCCTGAGCAATAATTTCGCTAAGCAATTGTCTTTGCCCTTGAGGGGTACTAAATTGGACTGCACGTTGTCCTAAACTTTGCATCAGTGAAAAGACATCTGACCGCTTGATTTCTCTGCCATCCACAATGGCTAATACCTTATTTTCCATGAAATAATCTCCTTTGTTATAATTAAGTATCCATAAAAGTGTAACATGAAATACATAGAATGTAAAATAAAGTTTTATTTATTTAAAGAAAAACAAAAAGAAGTTAATAGGTATGGGACCTATTAACCTCGTATCTATAATCAGCAATTGCAGCAGCGTTCTCTAAAGAGCCCTTCAATTACATCTTCAGGTTCAGCAATTACTTCACAGATACAATCGATGTCAATAAATTTAATGTCTCCATTTGGACTGGCGATAAGGAGATTGCCCTCAACTCCAAGTATATCAACTTCTTCGCATTTTCCAGATTTTAATACGATCACTACTTCCTCGTCAATAAGCCTTGTTAAAATGTCTTTAATACTAGTAGGTAATACGTTATTACTTTTATTTCTTCTTGCTCCTTGAACTTCCATTTTTCTTTTCATTTTATCACCTCCTTTGTTATTAGTATATGAGTGAGATTCGGACATGTTACAAAATTTCGACAAAAATTTTAGGATACTTAAGAAGTAAGTAAGACTAGATGTAACTTTATAGATCTGTTAAAATATGAACATAGAGTGCAATAAAAACCAAGGAAGGATTAGAGAAATAATTGAAGAAGGAGAATTCAGATGGATTCAGTAAAAGGATATAAATGTAAGAATTGTGGGGGCGGTTTGGAATTTGATCCTGCTTCTCAAAAGTGGAAATGTGATTATTGTTTTAGTGAGTTTGATAAACATGAAATTGAAACAGAGACGCCATTGGAAGATTCTCTTGAAGAGAGTATGCCTGAGTTGGATTCTTACCATTGTACCAGTTGCGGAGCTGAATTGATTGCTGACAGTACGACTTCCGCAACTTTCTGTTTGTATTGTAGAAATCATAGTATTATTAAGTCCAGATTTTCAGGAAAATTCAAACCAAAGAATCTTATTCCTTTTAAAATAACAAAGGAACAGGCTGAAGAGATTTATAAAAAATGGATTAATAAACGCATATTTGCTCCAAAGGAGTTTAAGAAAAAAGAAGAAATTGAAAAAATAACAGGAATATATGCCCCATTTTGGCTGTTTAATTGCAAAGGCGATGGAATGATTAGTGGAGAGGGCACCCGAACGAGAACCTGGACCAGTGGAAATTATAAATATACGCAAACAAAATACTATAAGGTATTTCGTAGAGGTAATGCAGAGTATCAGAAGGTACCGGTAGATGCCTCCAAGAAACTGGATGATAAGTTTATGCATATGATTGAGCCATATAATTATAATGATTTGACCGATTTTTCAATGAAATATATGTCTGGTTTTATGGCTGAAAAATATGATGTGGAAGCGTCGGAAGCAGAAGGGGTTATGAAAGCTAGAGTGGGAAAATACCTGGAACAAAGACTTAAAGAAACCGTAAACGGATATTCTTCTTTTGTTACCCATGAAAAAAAGGTATCTCTTTCAGATATTCGTGAGGAATATTCCATGCTGCCTATTTATCTTCTAAATAACAAGTATAAAGGAAAAGACCATATATTTATTGTAAATGGTCAAACTGGAAAAGTAGTAGGGGATACGCCAATTAGTCGTTCAAGGCAGTTTGCATTTATGGGCATTGTTTTTGTAATTGTGTGGGTAATATCTGTGTTTGGAGGTGCCTTCTTTGTTTAAGAAAATAAATGTTTTATTGATCATATTTATATTTTTTATTACAATTTGTCAAGTGAATATCATTTCCGGCGAATTAAACAATGTTAAAGACTATTTAGATTATCTGACAGATGAAGAAGAAAGTGCATTACAAGAAGCAATTGAAGCTGTTAAAAACGATTATAATCTTGATGTTGTTATTGTAATCACGGATGATACAGAGGGCAAATCATCTATGGAATTTGCCGATGATTATTATGATGATAACGGGTATGGTGTTGGCAGTGATGCTTCAGGATTATTAATGCTTATTAATATGGACCAAAGAGAAGTGTGGATTTCTACAACCGGTAAAGCGATAGACATTTTTACAGATAGCAGAATTGCAGAAATGATAGATCATGTAATAAGTCCTCTTTCTGAGGGTAACTATTTTGAAGCTTCTAATACCTTTATTGACGATATAAAAACCTATGGTGAAATGGGGGTCCCTCAAGGACAATTCAGGGTAGAGAATGAACCCTATTATAAAGTTACATACTTTGATAAAGTTCTTCGATTAATGAAATCTTTTTATGTATATCTTATAGCTTTAATGATTTCTGGAATCGCTACACTATTTGTTTCTCTTTCTAGTAAAGGTTCCGTAACAATAGATAACCATACTTATGAAGGCAAAGGGTCCTTTGTCCTTTCAAGCAGTAGAGATGACTTTTTAAGAGAAACGACAACAAAGACCCGAATTCAGACAGATTCAGGGTCAGGGGGTTCGTCAAGCAGTGTGCATAGCAGCAGCAGTGGAACTACCCATGGCGGTGGTGGAGGAAAATTTTAATATAATCAAAAGAGACTTACTTCATTAAGAGTAAATCAAGTAAGCCTCTTTTTTTGTATAGGAAATTCTGTGGGGTTTCCTAAGCAATAAAAAACTCTCTGGACAGAATGCATACCTGTGCAAATTGTATTGTGTCGGCAAATATTTTATAGTATTTTTCTTTATGTTATAATAAATAAAAATATAAAAATACATAAAGGTTGTGAAATATTTGGGTGACAGCATGATTAGCAAGGGCAATTTATATAGAAGGTATTCAGATTATTTAAAAGAAAAATATGGTGAAAAAGTATATAAGCTTCCTATAAATCTCCCTGTTACCTGTCCAAATAGAGATGGAGTAGCAGGATGTGGCGGATGCACTTTCTGCGGAGACGAGGGGGCGGGATTTGAAAATTTGTCTAATCTTATACCTGTTTCTGAGCAAATTCATCAAAACAAAGCGTACATTAGCAAGAAGTACAAGGCAAAAAAATTTATTGCCTATTTCCAAAACTTTAGCAATACCTATATGCCTTTGGATGTTTTTAAAGAGGTTATGGAACAAGCTGCAAAAGAAGATATTGTACAGTTGGCGATTTCTACCAGACCGGATTGTATAAGAGAAGAATATCTGCAATTTTTATCAGAATTAAAGAATAAATATAATATTGACATTGCAATAGAGCTTGGACTTCAGACAGTCA
Source organism: Candidatus Epulonipiscium sp. (assembly GCA_012521175.1). Classification (GTDB taxonomy): domain Bacteria; phylum Bacillota; class Clostridia; order Lachnospirales; family Defluviitaleaceae; genus Defluviitalea. The sequence goes on along the minus strand of JAAYMW010000038.1, from coordinate 8,846 downwards.
ACTCCCATTCTCTTATTAAAATCAATAGAGGGCATACTTTAGCTGAATTTATCGATGCTGTACTTCGAATAAAGAAATATGGTTTTGAAATATGTGCACATTTAATTTTAAATCTTCCCTGGGATACAAGAATGGATGTTATAGAAAGTGCAAAAATAATATCAGCCCTTTCTATAAATCAAGTTAAGTTGCATTCTTTGTATATTGTAGAGAATACAGTAATGGGTGAACAATACAAAAACAAAGAATTTGATATGATATCTGTTGAGGAATATAAAAGAAGAGTCATAGATTTTCTTGAATATCTTTCTCCTGATATTGTCGTACAAAGGCTTATTGGAAGAGCACCTGAGGAAAATACTTTATTTGTCAACTGGAATATGAGTTGGTGGAAGATTCGAGATGAAATAGAAGAAGAAATGAGAGCCAACAATTACTACCAGGGACGGTTATGTAATTATTTAAATGGAAAAGCTGTACGACATTTTTTTGGTCACTAAAGGGGGATGTATACATGACAAAAAAGATAAAAATATCTTTATTTGAAATGATGCTTACACTTTCTACGGTAATTGACTTTATGAGTGTAGAAATGAACAATCATCAAATTCGGGTTGCCTATATAGCTTATCGGATTGGAGAAGAAATGGGGTTGCCCGAAGAACAGTTGGTTGATATGATCATGGCATCCTTAATACATGATATTGGTGCACTTTCCCTGCAAGAAAGACTGGATACCTTTCATTTTGAAATAAAAAATCCTTATCAACATGCAGAGATTGGTTATAGATTAGTCAAGCAGTTTGAACCTCTTAAAAAAATTGCTAAAATTATTCGATATCATCATGAAAACTGGAGAGAGTCAGGGAAGACACTTAGTGGCGAAGACATTCCGATAGAAAGCTATATCATTCATTTAGCAGACAGAGTGGAAATATTAATTAGAAAAAATGAAGAGATTTTAGGGCAAAAAGATAGAATACTTTCAAAAGTTCTAAATTCCACAACGAATACATTTCACCCCCAAGCACTGGAAACTTTAAAAGCAGTTTCAGAAAAGGAGTATTTTTGGCTGGAAGCAGTTTCTGAATTTATCCAATCAATTCTATCCAAAGCAATCACCTATCCTAGTATTGAGCTTGCTTTAAATAATTTTGACAATATGGCAAAGTTATTTGGTCAAATCATCGATTTTCGTAGTCGTTTTACAGCGACCCATTCCAGTGGCGTAGCGATTACTTCAGAAATGCTGGGAAGGTTACTGGATTTAAGCGAGGAAACGTGTAAACTTTTACATATAGCAGGGTATCTTCATGATTTGGGTAAATTGGTTATTCCTCTTGAGATATTAGAAAAGCCGGGGAAATTATCAAAAGAAGAGTTTAATGTGATAAAAAGTCACTCCTTTTACACTTATTATATATTAGAAACTTTTGAGAGCTTAGATGAGGTCCGTAAATGGGCGGCATTTCACCATGAACGTTTAAATGGAGCAGGGTATCCCTTCCATATTAACCAAGATAACATCTCTTTTGAATCCAGAATCGTTGGCGTAGCCGATGTTTTTACTGCATTAACGGAGGATAGACCCTATAGACAGGGAATGGCGAAAAATGCCGTATTATCTATCCTGGATGAAATGGGTAAGAAAAATGAACTAGATCAGAGGATCATAACCTGTTTGATTGAGCATTACGACGAAATTAATGAGATAAGAAGGGTTACACAACAAAAGGTATTAAAAGAATATGAAAATTTCTTATATACAGGAACAAGGGAGTAAAGAATTAACATGGATTCCCATTATAGATGCATATAATAAGACAGAACCTTTGGATCTGTCTTTTTTTGTTTTGTATAAAAGGGGGAGCAAAATGAAAAGAAGAAGGAAAAAAATAATAAGAAGAAAGAGAAGAAGGCATGATACATTATATCTTCTTCTGATTTTCATCTTATTAATAACTTTATTTCTAATCAGAAAATGTGTCTTTAAAGATAGTAAACAGCTTCCGATTCTGATTGAAAAGGCAGCAGCATTTAATATCTCGGGAGATGTCTTATATGAGCTTAAAAAGATTTCAGAAGTAGCAGAAATAGATTTTGTTGAAGCGGTGGTATTATATTCTTTGGAAAATGATTTCAACGTAGATGAAAATAGCACGATGGATAAGAAAGAGCTTTATAAATTTTGTATAGAAGATATGAACAAGATTAGAAAAAAGTATAATAAAAAAGATGTTCAAAAACTTTATACGATTTATTATCAGTCACTAGTGGATGTAAATGTATTTCCTGTTCCGGATATAGGGGAATATATTTATGCTAATTCATGGGGAGCAGCTCGAGATTATGGTGGGAAAAGAAAACATTTAGGGACAGATATCATTGATGTGCACAATAAAAGAGGGAGTATTCCAATTGTCAGCATGACGGATGGCATTGTTGAGCAAATGGGATGGAATGAAAAAGGTGGATGGAGAGTTGGTATTAGAGCGCCCAGCGGAGCATATTTCTATTATGCGCATTTAGATTCCTATTCTTCTGAGATCAGTGAAGGAAAGGAAATCAAATCAGGACAGTGTTTAGGATACATGGGAGATTCGGGATATGGAAAAGAGCCTGGTACAATAGGTAATTTCCCGGTCCATTTGCATTTAGGCATCATGGTAGACATATCTTTTTTAAAAGAAGAGTTGTGGATAAACCCCTATTCTATCCTTAAGTTTGCAGAGTATAATAAGATCAGTTGGAATTCTACGGATGAAAACTCTTAGGATTACGTTTAAGCAAGAATATGATATAATTTAACAGCTAGGAAATTTTCGATATACAAGGAAGAGGGATTTTATGTCAATTTATGCAATAGGTGATTTGCATTTAAGTGGAACGGTTAATAAACCTATGGATAAGTTTGGTAGGAACTGGGAAAATCATGATCAAAAAATTAAAAAGAACTGGTTAAAAATAATATCAGAAAAAGATACAGTATTAATTCCCGGAGATATTTCGTGGGGGATGACTTTGGAAGAAGCAGAAATTGATTTACAATATATAAATGAATTACCGGGAAAGAAAATTTTTATTAGAGGCAATCATGATTATTGGTGGAAATCTGTGACCAAATTAAATGCTTTATATGATAATATGTATTTTCTCCAAAATGATTTTGTTCCTATTGAAGGTTTTGCTGTTTGTGGCGGAAGGGGCTGGATTTGCCCGAATGATGTCAAATTTACCTCCCATGATCAAAAGATTTATGAGCGCGAAGAGAAAAGATTGCGTTTATCACTTCAAGCAGCTAAAAAGGCAAAATATGAGAGAGTTATTGTAATGATGCATTATCCTCCCACCAATGAAAATCTGGAGCCTTCAATCTTTACAAATTTATTTGAAGAATTTAAAGTTGAAAAAGTTGTTTATGGACATCTTCATGGAAAAGATTCTTTTAATTTTGGATTACAAGGGCTTTATAATGGTATAGAATATAAACTGGTTTCTTCGGATTACATTGATTTTATGCCAGTTTTAATTTGTTAAACCTTTTCTTGAATAATATAAGCCATGGCTGGATCATTCCCCATGGCTTATATGGTGGTAATTATTTAATCTACTCATAATCTTCTGCAGCTTTTAATATCATTTCTTTTAAATCATCTTCGTCGTAATCTTTTGGATCGGTTTCAAGGTCCAGTTCTTCAAACTCACCTGTTACTGAATTGTAACTGGCTTGAAAAGTTGTCACCAATTCTTCTTCAAAAGTAATTTCTCCTTCGATGAGCCAAACGTCATCGGATTTATCCGCAGTAATAATATTAATCTCTGAAATATTCATTACGGTTGCCATAAGCACTCTCCTTTCTTTTGAAAGAGAATTAATATTTATATATCAATGTTTTATGTAATTTTAAGAAAATAATACATATAAAATAATTACAAACATTAACAATTTGACACAATCTGATTGTATTTCCAAAGTAATTATTATAAAATACAAGTAGGCGATATTAGTATATAGAAAATTACAATTTATTATCAATAGGGGGCGAAAAAGATTGTATACTAATGAAAAAAGAAGATTTCTACGTTTTCCTAATGAATCGGAAGTTGCAATCAAGAGGAATGATACGATGCTTTCCTATCCAATGAAAGATTTTTCAGCTGGAGGCTTTAGAATCAATTACGTTGAAGGATTTGAAATAGGTCAAATTGTAGAAGTTGTAATAGATTTTGATTATGGTCAATTTGCAACTGAGGTAAAAGTTATATGGCAAGATGAAGAAAAAGGAATAGGTTTTGAATTTTTAGATATTGAAATGTTTTCTTAAAGGGCTTAAGAAGAGCTCTTTTTTTGATGAAATAAGATAAAATGCTTATACTATTTGTAAAATCATAAAGAGGAGTAGATACATTGATTAAGTTACCAAAACAATTTGAAGAGAAAATGAGAGGACTTCTTAAAGAAGAATTTAATGACTATGTTAAATCTTTTGAAGAAAAAAGACATTATGGATTGAGGGTAAATACCTTAAAGATAGAACCAGATCAATTTAAAGCCCGGGTGGATTTTGAGCTTAGTCCTGTACCTTGGTGCAAAGAAGGTTTTTATTATTCAGAAGAAGACAAACCTGCGAAACATCCGTATTATTATGCAGGACTATATTATATTCAAGAACCCAGTGCCATGGCACCGGGAGCGGTTTTAGATGTTCAACCGGGGGAGAAAGTCTTGGATTTATGTGCGGCTCCCGGCGGAAAAAGCACACAATTAGGCGCGAAATTAAAACAAGAGGGGGTTCTTTTTGCCAATGATATCAGTGCAACCAGAATAAAAGCCCTCATAAAAAATATTGAGATGGCAGGGATTAGAAATGTGGTAATCACCAATGAAACCCCTGAAAAATTATCCGAGCGTCTTATAGAATATTTTGATAAAATATTAGTAGATGCTCCCTGTTCCGGGGAAGGAATGTTTAGAAAAGAGCCACAAGCTCTTAAAAACTGGGAGACTCACGGAGTAGAAAAATGCTGCAGTATGCAAAGGAATATGCTTCCTTATGCAGCAAAAATGCTGAAACCTGGAGGATATATGCTTTATTCTACCTGTACGTTTTCTCCCGAAGAAAATGAAGGCACGATCGAAGAATTCTTAAAAGGGCATCCCGATTTCGAAGTCGTTCCCATTCCCCATGTAAATGGCTTTTCACCGGGAAGGCCTGAATGGATAGGGGGTAGAGAAAGTTTAAGGGGTGCTGTCAGATTATGGCCCCATAAAGTGAAGGGTGAAGGACATTTTTTAGTTCTTCTTCATAAAAAAGAGGGAGAGATAAAAAATAAAGTATTTATTCCTAAACGTGAAGTATCGGATAAGCAATTAGAAGATTTTTATAGCTTTATGAAAGAAAACATAAATGGTACACTGGAAGGAGATTTTAAAATTCATAGAGATAATCTTTATCTGGTTCCTAAAGATGTACCTGATTTAAGTGGATTAAGAGTTATACGTTCCGGATGGCTGCTTGGAAGTTTGAAAAAGCATCGTTTTGAGCCTTCTCATGTGATGGCTATGGGTCTTACAAAAGATATGGTTAAGAACAGTATTGATTTACCTTTAGAAGATCCCAACGTGATTCGCTATTTAAAAGGCGAAACACTTCAACTCTCAGGTAATAAAGGATGGAATTTGGTATGTGTAGATGGATATCCCCTTGGTTGGGGCAAAATGCAGCAAAACATGTTAAAAAATAAATATTATCCATCATGGCGATGGATGTAGCGGAGGTTAGAATGACAGATTTTTTACCTATTTCTAAGAAAGATATGAAAAAAAGAGGATGGGAGTATCTTGATTTTGTTCTTATCACAGGGGATGCATATGTGGACCATCCTTCTTTTGGAGCTGCAATCATAGGAAGGCTTTTAGAAAGAAGAGGCTATAAAGTAGGTATTATCGCTCAACCTTCCTGGAAAGATGCTTCTGATTTTAAAAAATTGGGAAAGCCAAGATTAGGCTTTTTAATTACCAGTGGGAATATCGATTCCATGGTGAATCATTATACGGTTGCAAAAAAGAGACGAAATCAAGATGCCTATTCTCCCGGAGGGAAGGCTGGTATGCGACCGGATAGGGCAACCATAGTCTATGCCAATAGAGCCAGAGAGGCCTATAAGGATGTTCCGATTATTTTAGGAGGTATTGAAGCAAGTTTAAGAAGACTGGCTCACTACGATTATTGGGACAATAAAGTAAGAAGGTCTATTTTGCTGGATTCTAAAGCAGACTTAATTGTCTACGGTATGGGAGAAAACGCCATCATTGAAGTGGCAGAGGCTTTGGATAGCGGAATACCAATAAATGAAATTACCTATGTCCGAGGAACTGTATACAAGACAAAAGATAAAGAAAGAGCATATGACTATATTGTGCTTCCTTCTTATAATGAGATTATAAACTCTAAAGAAAAGTATGGGGACAGTTACTTAATACAATATGAAAATACCGATGCCATGACTGCAAAAACGCTTATTGAGCCTTATGGGGATATTTATGTCGTTCAAAATCCTCCATCCATGCCTTTAAGTCAGCAGGAACTGGATAATGTATATGACCTTTTCTATATGAGAACATATCACCCCATTTATGAGGCTCAAGGGGGCATTCCTGCATTACAAGAAGTGAAATTTAGTATCATCAACAATCGGGGATGTTTTGGAAGTTGCAGTTTTTGTGCATTGACCTTTCATCAAGGAAGAGTAGTTCAATCAAGAAGCCATGAATCTATTCTTCATGAAGCAGAAGTCATGACAGAAGACCCAGAATTTAAAGGATATATTCATGATGTGGGAGGTCCCACGGCTAACTTTAGGGAAGCAGCCTGTGAAAAGCAGAAAAATAAAGGGGCATGTATCAAAAAGCAGTGTTTATTCCCAAACCCCTGTAAGCAACTTAAAATAGATCATAAGGATTACTTAAGTCTTCTTCGCAAATTAAGAAACATCCCTAAAGTTAAAAAAGTATTTATCCGTTCAGGTATTCGCTATGATTATTTGATTTATGACAAGGACGAAAGTTTCTTTAGAGAATTATGCCAGCATCATATCAGTGGACAGCTTAAAGTTGCACCGGAACATATTTCACCCAGAGTTCTTCAAAAAATGGGAAAACCCAATAGAAATGTATATGAAAAATTTGTAAAAAAATACCATAAAATCAATAAAGACTTGGGGAAAAATCAATTCTTAGTACCTTATTTAATGTCGAGTCATCCCGGATCTGATATAGTAGCAGCTATTGAACTGGCGGAATATTTGAGGGATTTGGGTTATATGCCGGAACAAGTACAGGATTTCTATCCAACGCCAGGGACTCTGTCAACATGTATGTATTACACTGAAATGGATCCGCGAACTAAGGAAAAAGTGTATGTTGCAAAATCTCCCCATGAAAAAGCAATCCAAAGAGCATTAATGCAGTTTAAAAAGCCTGAAAACTATTCTCTTGTCCTGGAAGCCTTAAAAATAGGCGGCAGAGAGGACTTGATCGGTTATGATAAAAAGTGTTTGATTAAGCCTCTGCAGAAGAAAAGCACTTTTTTAAACAAAGATAAAAAACAAAAACGGTAAAAGGTTGAAAGGTAAGTTCAAATAATATACAATGTAAAAAATTATATGAGGGAAGATTGGGGGGATAGGTAGCATGTCTCTTTTTAAAAGGCTTACCCAAAACTCTTCTAAAGAGATAACCCAACTTTTTAAATCTTTGGACGAAGAAATTGCAAAGATTAAGATTGAAGCTTCAAAAATGGAAGCAGCTCAGTCCAGAACCAAAAGAGAATTGGACGAATGTCGTGCAGAGATCAGAAAAATACAAGATTATATAGAACATGCCAGATACTCGAGGAATATTGAAAATGAAAGGATATTTTTAACCAAAAAGTCTACTCTGGAAGAAAAAGAAAGAGTATTACAAAGTACCTATGATGCTATGATTAACCATATGCAAAATTTGAAGCAGTCTCAAGATATAATCTTTTCTAAAATGACTGAGTTAAAAAACCGTAAGAATGCAATAGATATCAAACTGGAAAGAGCAAAAATACAGGAAAAATTAAATGCAATCAATACCGGTGCATTTTCAACTTTAGAAGAGAAAGCTAATCGCAGCTTGGACTTGGCAGAGGCAATGGCTGAATTGAATGAAATAGAAAAAGGAAATTTGTAAGGGGGTTAAGCTATGGGTATTTTCGGGAAACAACTGTTAAATGTTATTGAATGGAATGAAACGAGAGACGATGTATTGTTTTGGAAATGGGATAACGAAGAAATAAAAAAAGGAAGCAGATTAATCATTAGACCAGGGCAGGACGCCATCTTTCTTCATAATGGCAAAATAGAGGGCATATTTAAGGATGAGGGCAATTATGAAATAGAAACAGAAATTATTCCGTTTTTAAGTACCCTAAAAGGGTTTAAATTTGGTTTTAACAGTGGACTTAGGGCAGAAGTTGTATTCGTGAACACCAAAGAGTTTTTAGTAAGGTGGGGTACAAAAAATGCTATCAACATTCCGGCACCTGGTATGCCAGGAGGGATGCCCATTCGTAGTTTTGGAACATTTAGTGTTAAAGTAGACGACTATTTAGTGCTTATTGATAAAATTGCAGGAATTAAGAAAACTTTCACCGTGGAGGATATCAGAGAACGGGCGTTGGCAGTTTTGGATCAGCTTCTTATGAAATGGATTGTTAGAGAAGGTAAGAATATGTTTAACCTTCAAGCCAATGCTTTTGATATTGCCAGAGGAATAAGAATGGATTTGGATATGGAAATGATTAAGATTGGATTAACCG
>JAAYMW010000037.1 GCA_012521175.1 Candidatus Epulonipiscium sp. | reverse complement strand
CATCGAGGAATTAAACATTCAAAACTTGTGCCATTTAGAGACAGCGGACATGGATTATTCTACGATGAAAAAGATAGGTTCAATCAAGAACTGATTAAATTTATAGAGGAATAACAAAAAAATCTATATCTTTACTAAGCTCTAAAATAATTCCTACCTTTTTTGTATTTCTTCTTTCGTATAAGAGGAATGCAGAAAGTCCTTGGCAAAAGCATGACGCCCAAACCAAGTATGGGTTCGATTGAGTAATAGAAACGAAGATTTTCTTCCCACGATATTAAGATCATAGCCATAAAGATGCTCTGGATTAATAAATTTCTCACCGATATCCGCAAAATCATCTCATTGAGTGGATATTCTATCTAAAAATCGATTATTTATAGCGATTATTCCGCTTAAATAATCGATTTTTTCATGGAGTTTATCCTGCTATCCTTAAGAAGGAAGAAGTCAACCATAATAAATACTACGATTTCAAATCTGTTCGTAGGGCAATATTTGAATGTATTGAATCCTAGCATAACCGAAAAAGGATGGATCAGTTAATGATATGTTTCATAATTCAGTTCATGAAAGAGATACATAAGAAGTTAAGCTTCTTGTGTCTACTTTATTGTACCACTACAATACTCAGCATATTACGATATAAAAATAGTCATGACACTCATCAACATTTCCGATTGGGAGTTGTAAAAAATTGACGATATCATTAAGAGCAAATTGATCTAACATAATACAATCAGCAGTTCTTTTGATATAGCTATAAATTCCGTTTACTCCATAAAAAATTTCTATTTCATCATGCTTTGAAGAAGTGATTCCAAGGCTTTCTATAGCATTAGGCTCGATAATACAGTAGGAGGCTCCTGTATCAACAACGATATTATCGATTTTTATAGACTTACCGTGATATTGGACTATTATTGATGTAAATAAAAAGCCATCTCTGTATTCAAGTTTCACGTCGGAATCCTCCTAAACAGGCCCATATTCTTAATTAGTTTTGTTTTTATAGTGTCATGACTTGTATGAAAAACTAAATGATTACCTCTTGTATTTCTTAATTCTATTGTAGCATCCCAATCAGAATCGATGACATTAATAACTTCCATATCATCGACATATAGATATTCGTCATCGTTATGAGAATGAATAATTTTAATTTTAACCCATTTATCTGGATATAGTACTCTTACATCCTCCCATTTCATTAGTGATCACTCCTTAGGGATCATTTTTCTTTTATTTTATCACATACGATACAAAATATATAGGCACAAAGGTATTTTAATGAAGAAGGAACAATTATATCGTTAAATGAACATCACTATTTAACAGAATTAGTAGCTAGTAAAATCTGAATGGCAACAGGCATGCAAACAATTAAATGTAATTAAACAGCTAATAGCGTCGTGAATACAGAACGTTATGTACACAACTCGCTAAAAACACTAAGGAGGAGAGTCTTATGAAAAATCAATACTTTGGAGATGTAGGGGATTTTGGCAAGTATGGATTATTATCGAAATTTTTAGGTAATGGTTTGAGATTGGGGATTAACTGATATTTAACTGAAGATGATGAAAGAAATGATGGTAAATTTATCGAGTATTTTAATAAACCTGAATTTAAAATATGCGATGAAGAATTGCATGATTTTTTGAATAGATGTGTCTTAGATAATAAAAGAAATGTTAAAGAACTTAATCATTTTAAAAGATTTCAGTCAATCCCCATATACGATACGCTTTTGAAAATCGATGATATCAAGGCATTAAGTCCAGAGGGCAGAAATCAAAGAGAAAAATTTAGAGACGACTGGTTTAATCGGAGTTTGGAAAAACTTTCAAATTGTGATGTGATTTTTTGTGATCCTGATAATGGGATTGAAACAAAATCATTAAGTAAAACAAGCAAAGATAGTGTTAAATATATTTTTTCAAATGAGATTATAGGTATGATTAATCGTGGTTATACACTTATAATATACAACCATCGAGATAGAAGTAAAGAATCAGATTACAAACAAAGATTTAAAGAAATATATCAAGAAATTAATGGTAAAGCTAAACTTAGGGTATTAAGATTTAGTAGATATAATGTTAGAGATTATTTATTTTTTATACAGAAAAAACATAAAAATATAATTGATACGCAGATTAATCACTTGCCTGAGTATAGAGGAATTGGATTAGGCAGTTGTTTGCTTAAGAGAGCAATTGGACATGCAAAATCACAAAATGGGATAGAGAAGGTAGAATTAGAGGTGTTTGAAAGTAATGAAAATGCGGTTAAATTCTACCAAAAGCATGGATTCTTTTTTTTTCTGATCCAGCATCAGATTATAGGTTAGTCCGCCCAATACGAAAATTCCCCCAATTACCTTGCCTATGGATAATTGATGTAAAGTAAAATAATCAATGATAATTCCGATAAATAATTGCCCGATGAAAATCAGTAAAGTTAAATTAAATGAAGACATTTTATGAGAAACATAACTTTGCAGCATTACAATAACCATCCCAAAAAGACCACCCAAATATGCCCACAACGGAATGGAACCCAGGGAATGATTAAGAATTCCTAAGGGTTCTTTACTTATTATGAAAAAGAACAGGGCAAAGACTAAGCCGACAATATAATTAAAGAAAGTGCCTTGGAGAAGGCCGATTTTTTGTGCCAAATTAGCATTTATAATTCTGGAGACAACTATGGAAACACCTGCCAGAAATGATGCAAGAATTGCTATAACAAACATTTATATTCCCCCTTAAAAGATAGTCATAATGATGATGCCTAAAGTAATGAGCAGCAGCCCGAAGGATTTTTTTCTATCAAATTTTATTATTTTCATTCCTAATAATCCGAAATGATCAATAATAATTGAAGTCAGTAAAAATAATATTTTTATATCTAATAAAGTGTGGGGAAGCCATGAAAGCGATTAATGATGTTTATAAAATGAATCAGTATATTGAAAAATACAGAATTCATCAATTGTTTTCTGAGGATATGAGCCCGTTTATGGAGCTTTTCCTATTTAAGAGTGGTGAGTACATTTGTAAAGACAATGAAGAGATATCATATATTTATTTCTTTGTGGAAGGGAAAGCAAAAGTATTTATCACACTAAGCAATGGTAAGTCTCTGCTGCTTTGTTTCTATCAGGACTTTACGATTCTGGGAGATATAGAATTGGTGGAAAAGAAAGTCGCCAGTACCAATGTACAGGCGATAGAAGATGTCTGCTGTATCGGAATTTCTTTAGAACGAGCAAGGAAATATCTCCTTAATGACCCTAAATTTCTAAGAACCATCTGCACTTCTCTTGGTGGGAAACTTATCAGATGCTCAAATAACAGTTCTATTAATTTGCTTTATCCTCTTAAAAACAGACTGGCCAGTTATATTCTGGTTGCAGGAAAGCCTTTCAATCATAAAGAGGGTGGTGGCATTGAGTTTTATGGAAATCTGACAGAAATAGCAGAACTTTTAGGAACCAGTTATAGACATTTATTAAGAACTTTAAACGAACTCACAGAAATGGGAGTCATAAGAAAGAAAAACAGCAGTTATGAAGTCATAGACCTGGAACAGCTTAAGAATTTAGCAGGAGATTTGTATAGATAAAAGAGTAGAAGAATACTACATCGTGAATATTACGGATGAAGAGAATAAAGAAAAATCATGATAAAGTAAAATCTCCAAGTACAGAGGGTACTTGGAGATTTTATATTATATTTTAAATTTCTTTACGCCGATTTCTAGTCGATCGATACTTTCTTTGGACTCTAAAACTTCATTCATAATTCCAGCAGATTTATCCCTTGCTTCAGAAACTCGGTTTGCGATATCAGTAGTTCCCGCAGCGCCTTCATTGGCAGCCGTCGCCACAGCATCGATGGTTGTTAGAATTTCTTGAATGGAAAGAGAAAGTTTTTCCGCAGTCGAATGGAATACAGATATCAGATTAGCAATAAATTTAGCATCTTCGTTGTATTTTTCAGATACATCTAACATTACTTGATAATCATGATGCACATCTGTTGATACAAAGCTTAATAAATCATTAGAACTGCTGGAAAGATGCTCTACTGCAGTGGTCACGCTTGTTGTTACATCTTGGATTTTAAGTACTGCATTTTTGGATTGTTCTGCAAGCTTTCTTATCTCATCTGCAACAACAGAAAAACCTCTTCCGGCTTCACCGGCTCTTGCAGCTTCAATTGCAGCATTTAATGCAAGTAAGTTGGTTTGTTCTGTGATTTGCATAATAGATTCAGTTAAAATATTAATTTGCTCAACGACTTTTGAATTTTCAATCGCTTCTTCAAGCTTATTTTTGGTAGCAACAAGTATCTCAGAGGCTTTTCGGCGCGCATCAGTTACATTTGTTTTTGTAAAAGCAGCTCTTTGACTGATTTCTTTTGCAGAAACAGCACCATTTTCAGTTTCTTTAACGATGGAGTCTATCGTTCTTTTGATTTCGTGAGAGATTGACATCATCTGTTCAGAAGAAGCAGCTGTTTCTTCCATACTTGCTGCCAATTCTTCAGTCGTTGCAGATATTTCTTGTAAATCAGAATTTAGTGTATCCACGTTTTCTACAATATGAAGGGACTTGGTTTCAATGGCCTCAGATTCGTTTTGAATACTTTTTACTAATTGTATCAGAGAATTTTTCATATTATTGATACCATTGGTGATAGTTCCTATTTCATCTTTTCTCAGTAAATATTTTGAGTCAAGCTCCTGAGAAAAGTCCCCGCTGGAAATAACTTTTAAATGTTCAGAAGCTCGTATAATAGGATTAGTAATCTTCTTGGTACTAAAATGAATTAACACAATGGTTAAAACCAGCATCAAAACAGAAACGAGAAGAACTGTATAAGATATATTTCTGGCACCAGCAGTTAATTCATTTTCTGGTATCAAAGATGCCAAAATCCAATCTGTGCCTTCTACTTTACGCGGATTTACAAAATACTGTACTCCATCAATATTAACAAAAAATGGAGAGGTATTTTCTGATAGTATTTGATCTAATCCAGAGATATTCACTTCTTCAATCATTTTGAAGTTATTCTCCGGATTGTTTCCGTCTGCCACAATCATGCCTGTATTGTGTATCATCATAAAGAAGGCATTTTTTTCTGATTTAATTTGACTGAGCATATCACTGATGACTGATTGCTCAACATCAATTCCGATTGTACCCATTAGCTTTCCGTTTTTATTAGTAAATGTGCGTAAATTACTTATAACCATTGCACCACTTGTAGCCTGATAGGGCTCTGTTCTTACAATGGCTCCATTTCCGCTTAAACCGATTTGATACCATCCTCTGGTGGTTGGATCATATTCAGCAGGTATGCTTGTTTCAGGCCAATTCAGATAACCACCATCTTCTGTAGCCAAATACACGTATAGTGTACCGGGATGAGTTTGAGCATACTGATCAAATACAAAATAAAGTTCTTGCTCAATACCGCCATTTTTAGATGGCGTCATGTTGGTTTCAGTAGAGGTATTCTTATAAGTAGTGATGGTACCATCTTCAACTTGAAGAGTTAATGGATGATTTGCCAGCATATTGATGTTTTTATCTATTTGATCATAGAAAATTCTAATGGAATGTTCTGCTAGTTTCATCTGTTCATTAGAACTGTCTAAGTAATCTTTCCTGGTTTGAGTATTTACTTGATAACTAATGACAACACCTACCGATGCCAGCGCTAGCAAAATAATAGCAATCGTAATGGTTAATATTTGTGTTTGAATGCTTTTAAGGCGATTTATCATCGGTATATCCTCCCTATAGGATAAGAAGTACTAAGCTTTACTATTTTTTGAAATTGAATGTTTTTACAGCTTCGTACATTTCTCCTCCGAAAATTTTATGAGCAGCACGGCTAAAGTGCCATTCATCCCAGAAAAGGTATTGATCTGGATTTTCACGAGCTGGTTTAACTTCTGGATAAGTACTTTGACATTCCTGACTGATTACAGTTATTCTATATTTCTTAGGATTTTTAACGATTTTATCGCTTACCTTAGTATGATCAAAGAGTAAAATTGAAACATCCAAATCTTTTTCTAGTTTTTTCAAAGTTTTAGGAAGTTCTTTATTAACTCGTTCTGTGAAAGCTTTAGCTTCAGCTGTTCTTTCAGTAGTAACTTCATAAGGTACAATTGATAAATCACTGCTGTTTACGACAAAGAATTTTTTAGCACCTAAACTTGCTAATTTCTCAACAGCCGTATTCATGTTGGCAACAGCTTGATCTGCCACTTCTGTAATTTCGCCTTCCAGTTCATAATCCATAAACAGATAATAATCGTTTGCAGATGCGAAAATAAAGTATAAAGCATTAGGATCCGCTTTTTGTCCATTTAAACTTTTTTCAAAAGCCTGGATTTGTCCAAGTAACCCTGTAGGTCCTAAATGATCCATCCATGCGGAATAGTTTCCTTCTCCGCTGGTTGCGCCACCAGTAGCATAATTGAATAAATGTACACCTAAATTTTCTGCTAATATTTCAACAGATGTTTTTGGATGGTTTATCATTGGCTGCAAATACAACTTGACTAGTAGCTACGATAAAAATTAAACCAACTGAAATGATATACTTTAAATGTTTTTTCATGCTATCCATCTCCTCATTAGTAGTTAGTATTGAATGATTTTGAGCTTAAAAATTCTTAAGCTATAATTAGAATTCGCCTTTGCTGAACCCTCCTTTGTGTCACCAATTTATTAATAAAAAAAGTACGACACCAACAACTATAGGTGCCGTACTTTTGATATTTTTGAACTAAAAATATTAAAAGCAAAAATCTGCTGATTTCACACTCCATTGATGAACACATTTATTGAGGTGTGAAACCTTTAATACATAATTTCGGCAACCTGGCAATCATAGGATGGAAACTCCCTTAGACCCATAGCTTTGTGCCCTTATCTTTCGATAAGTTTACCTTTGTCTTTTTATTAACATCTAGATGTATTTTAACAATTAGTATACACAATTTTTCGTCATTTTTCTATATTAGTTTTAAAAAAAGTATAAATATCATCATATTACTACTTTTTTATATATCGATTAATGTAAGATTTTTTATAATATTGTCTAAATAGAATAATAAAAACATATAAAATCAATGCTATTTAATAAAAAACTTTCAAAACAACGATAGAATTTTATTATATTTTACTGATTGTGTTAAGACGCATCCTTTTATTATCCTGGTCTACTATCATTAAATTTTTCATTACATCAAAATTGTAGATAATTATTTCACAATTACAAAATTTGATGTTAATTTAAGAAAATAATTCTTGACAAGAGACACTTTATAAGATAGAATTATTGAAAATTAAGTTGATTAAAAGCAATGATCGAGAAGTAGTAGCAGTAATGGAGTCCTTCAGAGAGCTTTCGGTTGGTGCGAGAAAGCAGGATATATGTACTGTGAATTCGTCTTGGGAGCTATACACCCAACGGCATATGCCAAGTAGGCTGTATCGGAATCCACCCGTTAAAGTGGGAAGCAATGTTAGTTGCTTACTGAGGTTGTGAAAACAACGAAGCAAGGTGGTACCGCGAACAACACATTCGCCCCTGTAATACAGGAGGCGATTTTTTTATTACAAAGAAAATTTCTCTGGATTTCCTATGTAATAAAAAATAAAAAAATTTTGTTGTTTAATAGTTGTTTAATTTTTATAGCAAATGGTGGTGAATTGGGACTATCTTGCATACCTTTATATAAAACTTATTCAAGTAATCCATTTAACCTAAAAAGGTTAATTAAAATAAAAAATAAATAGGAGGAATGTGAAATATGAAAAAGTTCATCAAAGCTTTAAGTCTCTTTCTTTCTACAACAGTATTACTGTTTGCAGCAGGTTGTTCTAATGGAGGTGGAAACACCACAACTACAACTCAAGATCCAGCTCCAGCTCAATCATCCAGTGAAGACAGCGGTAAAAAATATACAGTGGGTATCATTCAATACATGGATCACGTTGCCCTTGATGCTGCAAGAGAAGGATTTATAGAAGCATTAAAGGATAACGGCTATGTGGATGGCGAAAATCTTACGATTGATTTTCAAAATGCCCAAGGGGATCAAAGTAACCTTTCTACAATCAGCGACCGTTTTGTAAGCAATAATGTGGATTTAGTATTGGCCATTGCAACCCCTGCAGCTCAATCGATTGCCGGTAAAACAACAGAAATACCTATTTTGGCAACTGCAGTTACAGATTTTGAAGCAGCTAAATTGGTAGATTCCAATGAAGCACCTGGAGGAAATGTCAGCGGTACTACCGATATGAATCCTATTAAAGAACAGATAGGTCTTTTAGCTGAATTAGTACCAGACGCAAAAACTGTGGGCGTGCTTTATACTTCCAGTGAGGACAATTCCATAGTACAGGCAAAAATAGCAAAGGAAGCTATTGAAAGCATGGGTCTTAACTATGTAGAAGTAACCGTTACCAATTCCAATGATGTTCAGCAAGCAACTCAATCCATAGTTGAAAAATGCGATGCAATTTATATTCCGACAGATAATACATTTGCATCCGCTATGCCAGTTGTACACGGGGTAACCTCCCAGTCAAAGACTCCTGTAATCTGTGGAGAATCCGGTATGGTGAACAACGGAGGGCTTGCTACATTAGGAATCAACTATAGAGATTTAGGATATCAAACTGGTTTAATGGCAGTAAAAATTTTAAAAGGAGAAGCTGCTCCAGCTACAATGCCTATAGAGTCTGCTTCCCGATTTGATTTTGCTATTAATGGCACAGTGGCCGAAGAAATTGGTATCGAAATTCCTGCTGAGCTTCAAGAATACATTATAAAAAGCGAATAAGAGAAAGAATGACAGACACAACTGACAGCTAATATGACAACTTCAGAAATGGGGGATAAAAAGTGTTACAGATTATTTTAGGTGCTGTTTCCCTTGGACTTCTATGGGCGATAATGACCATAGGCGTGTATATCACTTATCGAATATTGGATATTGCAGATTTGACGGTAGAAGGCACTCTTGCCATGGGGGCAGCCATTGCAGCTCAGGCAATCACAAGCGGAGTCAACCCATATGCAGCAACAGGGTTGGCTTTGGTAGGCGGATTGATTGCAGGTTTTACTACGGGAATTTTGCACACGCAGCTTAAGATACCCGCATTGTTATCAGGAATATTAACTATGATTGCCCTGTATTCCATTAAT
Source organism: Candidatus Epulonipiscium sp. (assembly GCA_012521175.1). Lineage (GTDB taxonomy): Bacteria > Bacillota > Clostridia > Lachnospirales > Defluviitaleaceae > Defluviitalea. The sequence goes on along the minus strand of JAAYMW010000037.1, from coordinate 7,631 downwards.
CTGCGTATAATGGGAAAAGCCAATATTTCTCTTTTGCGTATGGATACGGTGTATACCTGGCTTCAAAATCTTGGCTTAAGTGATACCAATGCAGTGATTGCTTTAGGATTGGTTTTTGTGTTGGTTATCGTATGTTTCTTATACTGGTTTTTTGGAACAGAAATTGGCTGTGCTATTCGTGCCACGGGTAACAATCCGAAGATGGTTCGGGCTCAAGGGATTAACACAGATACCATGAAGATTATTGGTTTGGTGCTGAGCAATGGATTAGTGGCAATCAGCGGTGCATTAATTGCCCAAAGCCAAAGCTTTGCAGACGTGCAGATGGGAACCGGATCCATCGTTATTGGATTGGCATCTGTTATTATCGGTGAAGTATTATTTGGGAAAAAGAACTTCTTTAGCAGGTTGATTTCTTTAGTGTTGGGAGCAATCACTTATCGAATTATTATTGCTCTGGTGCTTAAGATGGGTATGCCTGCAAATGACTTAAAACTGTTTACGGCAATTACTGTGGCAATTGCTTTGTCACTGCCGGTATTTAGAAGTTATCTTAACCCCGTTAAAATATCTTTAAAGGAGGGGAGATAAATGCTATCGGTAAACGACATCTATAAAGTGTTTAATCCCGGAACAGTCAATGAAAAAGTAGCTTTAAGAAATGTCACAGTAACCCTTGAAGAAGGGGATTTCGTGACCTTAATCGGCGGCAACGGCGCGGGTAAATCTACGCTGTTAAACAGTATTGCAGGAGTATTTCCCATCGATAAAGGTTCCATTGTCATTGATGGTGTAGATGTAACAAAATTATCTGAACACAAAAGGGCATCTTTGCTCGGCCGGGTATTCCAGGACCCAATGATGGGGACTGCTGCGAATATGTGGATAGAAGAGAACTTGGCTCTCGCTTTTCGCAGAGGAAAGAAGCGTACCCTTAAATGGGGCATTACCCATAAAGAAAGAATGATGTATAAAGAACTGCTCGAACCTTTGGGGCTAGGCCTTGAAAACAGATTAACTACAAAGGTGGGACTCCTTTCTGGAGGACAGCGACAGGCACTTACGCTTTTGATGGCGACTTTAAAAAGGCCGAAGCTTTTGCTTTTGGATGAGCATACAGCGGCCCTTGACCCCAAAACTGCCCAGAAAGTATTAGAGCTTAGTGATCAATTTATTAAGGAGGGTAATTTAACGACATTAATGATTACCCATAATATGCGTGATGCCATCAAATATGGCAACCGTCTCATTATGATGCATGACGGCCATATCATTTTAGATATTAAAGGAGAAGAAAAGAAAAAGCTTACCGTAGAAAATCTTCTTGAGCGTTTCGGAAAAGTCAGTGGTGAGGAATTCGCCAATGACCGTGCGCTTTTAGCATAAATTTATCTTAGGCCACTCCTATTTTTAAAGACAGATTCCTTTTGTGGAACTGTCTTTTTGTTTTTATTTCTTAACGAATATCATTAGAGAGGTAAATGGGAAAAGTAAAGCCATATAGATCATATTTTTTGAAGGAGTTTTTAGGAATTTATAGAATACTATTAATAAAATTAAATACAAAGGAGGATGCAGTATGGACTTTAGGTTCAAAAAGCTATTTAGTCTGTTAATCATGCTTACAATGGTGGCTGGATTTGTTTTTACTCCAACGGTGGCAGTTCTTGCGGAAGAAGAAAATATAACCACAATCACTATCGTACATACCAACGATACCCATTCAAGAGTGAATGAAGGGGTTGGATTTGCGAAAATTAGCGCTAAAGTAAAAGAACTCAAAGAAGCAAATCTTAATGTATTACTTTTGGATGCGGGAGATACCTTCCATGGGCAAACCTTTGCCACAATTTCAAAAGGTGAAAGCATTGTAAAAGTTATGAATGCTGTTGGTTATGATGTAATGACACCGGGAAACCATGATTTTAACTATGGTCAGGACAGGCTGCTTGAGTTAGCTGGTCTTGCACAATTTCCTATCATCTCAGCCAATGTCGTAAAAGCAGATGGAACCACCCTGCTTGAGCCCTATGTTATAAAAGAAGTAGGCGGACTAAAGATAGGAATATTTGGTCTTTCAACTCCTGAAACCGCTTATAAGACTAAACCTACAAATGTAGAAGGATTAACTTTTGCAGATCCAGTAGAAACAGCTCAACAGATGGTTCAAGAACTTAAAGAAAAAGAAGTAGATGCCATTATAGCCCTTGTGCATTTAGGAATCGATAAAGAAAGTACAGATACCTCTTATCTTGTTAGAGATAATGTTGAGGGCATAGATTTAATTATAGATGGGCACAGCCATTCAACTTTAGATTCCATTGATAACGAAGGCAAGGCTACTAAAATAGTATCTACAGGAGAATACAATAATAATTTAGGTATCGTGAATCTTACTTTTGAAAATGGAGAATTAAAATCCGTAGAACCTACAGTTCTTACCAGTGAAGCAGCCTCAGAAATAGAAGCAGACTCCGAGATATCAGAATTAATCGCTTCAATTGATGAAGAAAACAAAGCCATTACATCAGTAGTAGTAGGTAAAACAGATGTAGAACTGGATGGTGTAAGAGAGCATGTAAGAGCTGGAGAAACCAATCTCTCCAATCTTATCACAGATGCAATGCTTGCACTTTCCGGTGCTGATATGGCGATTACAAATGGCGGAGGCATCAGAGCATCCATTGATGTTGGAGATATTACAATGGAAGAAGTCATTACTGTTTTGCCATTTGGTAATTATGTTATCGTCAAAGAATATACCGGAGCCCAAATCCTAGCAGCACTTGAACATGGAACAGCTAGTTACCCCGAATTGGCAGGGTCCTTTGCACAAGTAGCAGGAGCGACCTTTACATTAGATTTAAATCAAGAACCAGGAAAAAGAGTTACTGATGTAAAGATTAATGGAGAACCTCTTGATTTAGAAAAAACTTATAAAGTTGCAACGAATGATTTCATGGCAGTAGGCGGAGACGGATATGAAATGCTTAAAGAAGGAAAACTCGTTGTAGAACTTTCTGCGCTTGATGAAATTTTAATTGAATATATTCAAGGGTTAGAATCCATCCCTACAGAAGTAAGACCCAGAATGACTGTTATCGAAAAGAATGTGCAAGAGGAAAAAATTCCTCAAACCTATACCATTAAATCCGGAGATGTATTATGGAAAATTGCAGCACAATTCGGCTTAAAATGGGAAGAACTTGCAAAATTCAATCATTTAAAAAATCCTCATTTAATTTTCCCAGGACAAAAATTAGTAATTCCAGCAAATTAAATCATCATACAAAAAGGAAAGGCAATCAAGCCTTTCCTTTTTGTATGATGGGAAACTTTATTTAATGGATTCAATAAAGCAATGGATATTTCAGGCTGATATGCATCGTTTAAATTTTATTTATTAAGTTTTTTGTGAAAAATAATGATATAATATTTGTCTATAATAATATACTAAAGACAATATGATCTGCTATTAGCCAGGAGGTAAATATGTTAAAACTCATCAAGGAATTTAAAGTTTTTATTGTATCCATTCTTATTATAATAGGATTGCTTTTTCTTCAAGCTAGTACAGAACTGGCTTTGCCTGACTATATGTCGGATATAGTCAACGTAGGTATTCAGCAAAACGGAATAGAGCATTTGATTCCTGAAGTCATGAAAGAGGACACCATGGAAAAAATAATGATTTTTTTAGATGAAGATGAAAAAACTTTAGTAAATCAAAGTTATACATTAATAGGAAAAGATCATCTGAGTCAAAATGAATACGAGAAATGGATTGAAAGATATCCGGCATTAGAAGAGGAAAACTTATATGTCTTAAATACCAATTCCAAAAGCAATATAGAACAGATGAATCTCTATTTAGGCAAGACGCTTTTAATGATAGGCGCCATAGAAGAAGGCGTCATCCAGTCTTTTATGGATTTGCCCGAAGGAACGGATCCATTTATAGTACTCAAGCAATTGCCCAAGGAGCAAATAGATGCCATAAAAATGAGGGTGGATGAGCAGATTAAAACCTTACCTGAAGGGATTATCACTCAATCGGCCATTACTTATATTAAAGCTCTCTATGAAGAGATAGGCATTAATATCAATAGACTTCAAACCAATTACATCTTATATATAGGCGGGATTATGCTGCTGATTTCCCTTATAGGCATGGGTGCATCCATAACTGTCGGATTTTTATCCGCAAGAATTTCATCAGGTCTTGGGAGAAATTTAAGGGATAAAGTTTTTAAAAAAGTTACTACTTTTTCTAACAGCGAATTTAATGATTTTTCAACCGCTTCTTTAATCACAAGAAGCACCAATGACATTCAGCAGGTTCAAATGTTTACAGTAATGCTGCTTAGGATGGTATTCTATGCGCCTATATTAGGAATAGGTGGCGTTATAAGAGCTTTAAGGACAAACACCTCAATGGCATGGATTATTGCCGTTGGCGTATTAGCCATTTTGACCTTAGTGATTGTTATCTTCTCAACGGCTATGCCAAAGTTTAAAAAGATACAGAAGCTGGTGGATAATGTTAATCGGGTAATGAGAGAAGCCCTTACGGGAATGTTGGTTATAAGAGCCTTTAACACTCAAAAAGTTGAAGAAGAAAAATTTGACAATGCCAACAAGGACTTAACGAAAACGAACCTTTTTGTATCCAGAATCATGACTGTCATGATGCCGACCATGATGTTTATTATGAATAGTATTTCTTTGCTGATCATATGGATAGGTGCTAAAGAAATAGAAAACGGAACCATACAGGTAGGAGATATGATGGCATTTATGCAATACACCATGCAGATCATTATGTCATTTCTTATGATTTCTATGATTTCTATTATGCTGCCAAGGGCCTCTGTATCGGCACAAAGAATTGCTGAAGTATTAAACAAGGAAATTACAATTAAAGACTCTGTACATCCTAAAAATTTCAGTAAAGATATTAAGGGAGTCCTGGAGTTTAGAAATGTGAGCTTCAAGTATCCCAGAGCAGAAGAATATGTTCTTAAAAATATTTCCTTTACTGCAAAACCCGGAGAAACCACTGCATTTATAGGAGGTACAGGCAGTGGGAAATCAACCCTTGTGAATCTTATACCTAGATTTTTTGATGTTACAGAAGGACAGATTCTTTTAGACGGTATAGATATAAGAGAAATAAAGCTTCATGATTTAAGAGAAAAAATTGGATATGTTCCACAAAAATCGATTTTATTTTCGGGAACCATAGAAAGCAATATTAAATATGGCAAGAACGCTGATGTAAGTGATGAAGATGTTAAAAAGGCAATTGAAATTGCTCAGGCGAAAGAATTTATAGATAAAAAAGAAAAGGGAATCTTATCAGAAATAGCCCAGGGAGGTGCCAACGTATCGGGAGGGCAAAGGCAAAGACTTTCTATTGCCAGAGCCTTGGCTAAAAAGCCAGAAATCTTTATATTCGATGATAGTTTTTCAGCCTTGGATTTTAAAACGGATGCGGCTTTAAGAAAGGCCATGACTGAAGAATTAAAGAATAGAACCCTCTTAATCGTAGCCCAGAGAATTAGTACCATCATGAATGCTGAAAAGATTATTGTCCTGGATGAGGGAGAAATTGTGGGTATGGGCACCCATAAAGAACTTCTAAAAAATTGTGAAGTTTACAGACAGATTGCGCTCTCACAATTATCAGAGGAGGAACTAGTTATATGAGTGAAAACAATACCAGACATCATCGCCCTAGAGGTGGACATGGCCCAATGGGCGGCATGAGAGGCATGAGGGGAGGATTTGAAAAGCCTAAGGATTTTAAGGGGACTTTTTCAAAACTCCTGGATTATTTAAGGCCTTATAGATTAAAGCTTCTTATTGTAATGCTATTTGCCGTAGGCAGTACGGTTTTTACCATAGTTGGACCCAAGATATTGGGCAAGGCGACAACCAAAATATATGAGGGTTTAATTTCCCAAATCACGGGAACTGGTAGAGGAATCGATTTTCAATCCATCCTGAATACTATTTTATTATTATTAGGTTTGTATATTGTTTCTGCGATATTTTCATATATTCAAGGCTTTATTGTGACCGGGGTTTCACAGAAAGTCTCTTATAACCTTAGAAAAGAAATCTCTGAAAAAATCAATCGATTGCCCCTTAAGTATTTTGATTCCGTATCCCATGGAGATGTGCTTTCAAGGGTGACAAACGATGTAGATACTGTCAGCCAGACCTTAAACCAAAGTTTAAGTCAAATCATTACCTCGGTAACTACTCTTGTGGGGGTTTTGATTATGATGCTTTCTATCAGCTGGAAGATGACGATTGCAGCTATTTTAATCCTGCCGGTATCTATGTTATTAGTGACGAATATTATAAAAAAGTCTCAAAAATACTTTAAGGAGCAGCAAAAGGCCTTGGGAAAAGTGAATGGACATATAGAAGAAATTTACGGTGGGCATAATATCATGAAGGCATTTAATGCAGAGGAAGAAGCGGTTTCTCAGTTTAAAAAAATTAATGAAGAACTTTATGATTCTGCCTGGAAAGCACAATTCCTTTCCGGAATGATGATGCCTATTATGAATTTTATAGGTAATCTGGGATATGTAGCAGTCTCAATTCTTGGAGGTTGGTATGCCAGTAGAGGAGTCATAGAAGTGGGGGATATTCTTTCCTTTATTCAATATATGAGGAGCTTTACACATCCCATATCCCAGGTTGCACAGATTAGCAATGTGATTCAATCCACTGTTGCAGCTGCTGAGAGAGTATTCAACTTCCTGGAAGAAAAAGAAGAGGTAAAAGAGACCAATACGCCTGTTAAGCTTGAAGAGGTTGAAGGAAGAGTAACCTTTGAAAATGTTCAATTCGGCTACAATGAAGACAAAATTATTATCAAAAACTTTTCCGCAGATATAAAACCGGGACAAAAGGTTGCGATTGTTGGGCCAACAGGAGCAGGAAAAACCACTATTGTCAAACTGATTATGAGGTTTTATGAATTAAATGGCGGCAGAATCCTGATAGACGGCCATGATATCAAAGAGTTTACGAGAGAAGATTTAAGAGATAATTTTGGGATGGTCCTTCAGGATACCTGGTTGTTCTCCGGCACGATCATGGAAAACATCCGATATGGACGGTTGGATGCCAGTGATAAAGAGGTCATAGAAGCTACAAAGTCCGCCCATGTGCATCGGTTTATCAAAACCCTGCCGGATGGATACAACATGATGATTAACGAAGAAGCCAACAATATCTCCCAAGGGCAGAAACAGCTTCTTACCATAGCAAGAGCCATCCTTTCAGATCCGAAGATTCTTATATTGGACGAAGCAACCTCTTCCGTAGATACGAGAACCGAAATCTTAATACAAAAAGCCATGGAAAATCTGATGCATGGCAGAACATCCTTTATCATTGCCCATAGGCTCTCCACCATAAAAGATGCGGACTTAATTCTGGTTATGAAAGATGGAGACATTGTAGAGCAGGGTACGCATAAGGAACTTCTAAATAAAAACGGATTTTACGCAGAGCTTTATAACAGCCAGTTTGCATCATAAAAAAGAGTTTCGCGGTGCGAAACTCTTTTTTTAAAATCTTAAATCTCTTTCTCCATTTCGAATAAGATT
>JAAYMW010000036.1 GCA_012521175.1 Candidatus Epulonipiscium sp. | reverse complement strand
TATTAATTTCCTTTTAACCTTTAAAAATACCTTTGAAAGAAGGAAAGAAATGAATATTTATCATCTTACTCAAAATAAGATTCTTAAAGATATTTCGGATAATCTTTCCTGGTACAATGAAGATAATAGCTATTTTATTTTATGCTTTCCAAAAGAAATAGGAATCCTCCAATCCATATTTCATTTTGACTCCAGTACTATTGAAGAATGTTTAACCTTTGATGAAAATATTCGTTTCGACAGCTTTGAAAACTATGATTTTATAAGTTTAAATTACTTTTATTTTCTGGATGGCAAAACTTTTTTTGAAGAAATTAATTTATATATTGGCTCTAATTATATTATCCTGGTAGGAGAACCAAAAAGCACTATAATAGATGAAATAGAAAAATATATTTCTCAAAAAATAAATATGATGGATAACCCTGCTAATGAACTAAATCGAATCTATTTTTGGATATTTGATAGAATTCTTAGTCATTTCTTTTCATCCTTAGAAGATTTAGAAGACAAACTTCAGCATTTAGAATTAGACATCATAAAAAATATAGAGAAAAAACAATTCATGGAAATAAACGCTATAAGAATGCAAATCAATCAATTAAAAAAATATCTCCGCCCCCTTTTGTATATTGGGGATCAATTTCTGGTCAATGAAAATGGATTTATCAATCCCAACCATCTTCGATATTTTAAAAACATTGATATCAGAATGAATAAACTTTATGATTATCTATCCAGCTTAAAAGAAATGGGGGATCAGTTATTATATCTATACGAATCCGTTCTTACAGCACAAACCAATGACATTGTGACTCGATTGACTATACTCGCCCTTTTCTTTGCTCCCCTTACGCTGATTACTGGAATCTATGGCATGAATTTTGAATATATGCCGGAACTAAGTTGGAAATACGGATATCCACTAAGTCTTTGCATCATGGTTCTTCTTATCCTTATTCTCTACATTATATTTAAACGAAAAAAATGGCTATAAAAAAGGAACGGTTTCCCGTTCCTATTTTAGCAATGGCAGCAGTTGTGAAGCTGCTTCCGTATCCAATATAAAAGTTACATCCGGATGAAGTTGTAAAAACGATGCAGGAATCTTAGGTGTAATGCTCCCCTTAATCGCTTCCTTAATAACCTCAGCTTTATTTTCCCCACTGGCCAAAAGAACAAGCTTCTTTGCGCCCATGATGGTTTTAACGCCCATGCTTAACGCTTGTCTTGGAACTTCTTCTATGGTATTAAAATATCTTGAATTGGCTTCAATTGTTTTTTCATCCAATTCAACCAAATGGGTATAGGGTTCCAGTTTCGTATCGGGCTCATTAAATCCGATATGTCCATTTGGACCAATTCCTAATATCTGAAGAGAAATTCCTCCAGCATTTCGAATCATCTTTTCATAATTCTCACATTCTTTGTTAACATCTTCTGCCATGCCATTCGGTATATGCACCCGGTTGATATCTATATTCACATGGTTGAATAAGTGATCCATCATATAATAATAGTAGCTTTGAGGATTGTCTTTAGAAATAGGATAATATTCATCTAAATTAAAGGTAGTGAGCTCGGAAAAGTCTAAATCTTCTTCCTTATGCATTCGCACCAACTCTTTGTACATGCCGACAGGCGTACCACCTGTCGCAAGACCAATGACACTTTGAGGATAGAGGCGAATTTGGCTTGATAAGATATAAGCTGCTTTTTTACTCATTTCTTCATAATTCTTTTCAACATAAATTCGTATATTACCTAAATTAAATTTCATATAAAATTTTCCCCCTTCCAATAGTAAGCGAAATATTCATGTTCTCGTCAAATACTGTGATATCTGCATCCTTTCCTATTTCAAGGGTGCCCTTTCGCCTATCAATACCAAGAATTTTTGCAGGTGTAGAGGTAACAAGAGCAATTAACTGAGGAATGCTGAACTCTGTATGCTTATTAACATTGTATACTGCATCTTTTATATTAAGTACGCTTCCAGCCAGAGTTCCATCTTCAAGTCTGGCCTGTTTATCCTTAACAATTACTTTTTGGCCTCCCAGTTCATATTCTCCTTCTTCTTTCCCTCCAGCGGACATACAATCCGTCACTAATACAATTTTATCTAAACCTTTTGTCTTAAGAAGCATAGAAAACAATCCAGAATGAATATGAATCGTATCTGCAATCACCTCACAGGTAACATCATGGGTTAAAGCAGCTCCTACTACTCCAGGATTACGGTGATGCAGTCCTGTCATGGCATTAAATAAATGGGTAACATGGCTAATGCCGCAAATAATGCCTTCTTTAGCTTCCTCATAAGAAGCCGCCGTATGCCCCATAGAGAGAACAATATCTGTTTCCCTTCTTACCTTTTTAATAAATTCCAATGCCCCTTCTGTTTCCGGTGCCAAAGTAATTAACGAAATAATGTCCTTGTATTCTTTAATGATTTCAAAATCAGAAGAGATGATATATTGCGGGTCTTGGGCACCTTTAAATTTTACATTGATAAATGGCCCTTCCATATGCACCCCTAAAATTTCCGCTCCGTCTGTTGCCTTCCCTTTGAATTGGCGTACAGCTTCCAAGGCATTAAGGATTTTTTCTTTAGACATTGTCATAGTCGTAGGTAAAAATGCAGTAACCCCATTTCTTGTTATGCCTTTACTGATTGCCTTAAGAGCTTCTTCAGTGCCGTCCATCGTATCATATCCATCAAATCCATGAATGTGTATATCAATAAAACCCGGCGAAATGAACTTGCCTTTTGCATCTATCTTCTCCAGATCATTCATGGTACTTATTTCATTTTCATCAATGATATCATAGATTCGCTCATCGAAAATAATTGCTTTCCCTGTAATGACCTGATCTTTTAATATGATCTTACCGTTATACAAACATTTCATCCTATCTCTCCCTTCATAAATCTGTATAGTGTTCTATACCACAATTATACTTTTAAAAATAAAACTTTTCAATGATATATTCTTTTTAACATTCAGGAAAATTATTATCAAAATGCATTCCGCAAAATATTTTGAATCCAGATGATTTAACTAAAAAAACAGCTTCCCCAATGGGAAACTGTTTTTTCTTCAGAAAATCTACTACTTCCATGAACTTCTTAAAGAAACTATACGGTTAAACACTAACTTTTCTTCTGTAGAATATTTTGTATCTACACAGAAATAACCATGTCTTAAAAACTGGAATCTGTCTCCGGGTTTTGCGTTTGCTATGGAAGGTTCGATAATGCAGTTTGTTAAAATTTTAAGAGAATCAGGATTGAGTTTTGGCTCTCCCCCTGCTTCATCTTCTATATATAAATAATCATACAATCTTACTTCAGCATTAATGCCATGATCGGCTGAAACCCAATGTAGAGTTCCTTTTACCTTTCTGCCCTCAAAACCACTTCCGCTTTTTGTTGCCGGATCATAGGTACAGTGGAGTTCTATAATTTCTCCTGTTTTTTCATCTTTTATGACTTCTTCACATTTAATAAAATATGCATTTTTCAGTCTTACTTCTTTTCCAGGAGACAGGCGGAAGAACTTTTTAGGAGGATCTTCCATGAAATCGTCCCTTTCAATATAAATCACTCGGGAAAAAGGTACTTGTCTTGTACCCATCTCAGGGTTTTCAGGATTATTTTCAACCTCAAGCATTTCGATTTGACCTTCTGGATAATTCGTAATCACTACCTTAAGTGGATTTAATACCGCCATGATTCTTGGCTCTTTAAGTTTTAAGTCCTCACGAATGCAGTGTTCCAAAAGCGCAATGTCAACCGTTCCTTTGCTTTTTGCAACACCGGTTCTAAGGCAAAAATCTTTTAGCGCCTCAGGCGTATAGCCTCTTCTTCTTAATCCTGATATCGTAGGCATTCTTGGGTCATCCCAGCCGTCAACAAAATTTTCTTCTACCAATTGGCGAAGCTTTCTCTTACTTGTCACCATATTGGTAACTTCCAGTCTTGCAAATTCAATTTGCTTAGGAGGATTCTTAAAGCCTATTTTCTCTAAAACCCAATTGTATAAAGGCCTATGGTCTTCAAATTCCAATGTACAGATAGAATGAGTAATTCCTTCAATTGCATCGGATATAGGGTGGGCATAATCATACATAGGATAAATGCACCACTTATCTCCGGTTGTGTGATGAGAAACATGGGCAATACGGTAAAGAACCGGATCTCTCATATTAAGGTTGGGAGAGCTCATATCGATTTTAGCTCGAAGTACCCTTGAGCCATCAGGGAATTCTCCGTTTTTCATTCTGATAAAGAGGTCCAGATTTTCTTCTACGGAACGATTTCTATAGGGACTGTCTTTCCCGGGTTCTGTTAAAGTCCCTCTGTATTCTCTGATTTCATCGGCACTTAAATCATCAACATAAGCGTCTCCCTGCTTAATCAACTGAATAGCATATTCATACAACTGATCAAAATAGGAAGAAGCATAATAAAGCCTGTCTTCCCAGTCAAACCCTAACCATCTTACGTCTTCTTTAATGGATTCTACATACTCGATATCTTCTTTAGTAGGATTCGTATCGTCAAATCTTAAATTGCACAGTCCATTGTATTTTTCAGCCGTGCTAAAGTCGAGCCAAATCGCTTTTGCATGGCCTATATGTAAATACCCATTAGGTTCCGGGGGAAAGCGAGTATGTACCTTATCGTATACGCCTTCTTCTAAATCTTTTTCAATAATATCATGAATAAAATTCGTAAATTCCGACTCCATGTATAACTGTCCTCCTTGTAATTCAATGCATCTATTTAATATTATAATATATTTTATCGTATTCCATCGTAACATAAATTATAGACAGTTTCAATGTAGTTATTATTTATTATACCGCATAATAATATACTTAATCACTCATATAACATAAGAAACAAATATTACATAGGAAATCCAAAAAAATTTCCTGTGTAATAAAAATACTTCCAACGCAGAATACTGTTATGCTCTGCGCTGGAAGTATTATAGCATAAAACGTTTTTTTATTATTCTCTTATTTCACCAGTTGTAGTAATGATAACTTCTCTATAGTTTACAATGGTCTCAGATTGTAACATTGCTTTTTTTACAGCTGCTACTATTCCGCCGCAGCAAGGTACTTCCATTCTTACAACTGTAATGCTTTTTGGATTATGTTTGCTGAAAATTTCTGTAAGTTTTTGTACATAGTACTCATTGTCATCCAGTTTAGGGCAGCCAATCATTGTTATGTGGTCTTTGATAAAGTCTTGATGGAAATTAGCATAGGCATATGCTGTACAATCTGCTGCAATAAGCAAATTGGGGTTATCTAAATAAGCTGCATCTGGATTAATTAACTTTAATTGTACCGGCCACTGCATTAATTCAGATTGAAATCTAACATTAACTTCATCCTTATCTTCAACTTTCTTGTTAACTGCCGGTTGCTTTCTTTCAATCGTTTTAGCCATTGTTCCCGGACAACCACAGGGCATAGGACTAGGAGCAGAATTAGCTTTAGCTTTCCTTTCAGCCATTTTCTGTTTAACCAATTCTTCATTGTATGGCTTACTTTCTCTTTCAATAATTGTAATGGCATTGGTAGGGCATTCTGGCAAACAATCTCCAAAACCATCACAGTATTCATCAGAAATAAGCTTTGCTTTACCATCAATTAATTCAATAGCTCCTTCATGGCAGGCGTCTACACATAATCCACAGCCATTACACTTTTCTTCATCTATGGTTATAATCTTTCTTATCATGATACATCCTCCTATTTTAAGACCTTTATTAATTTCATTATATCATCTCTTTAGAAAAAGTCTGTGATAAATGTTACACTTTTTCGGATGAATGAATCATTGACTATTTGGTTTTATGAGCTATAATAAATCATTAGAAACTTAAAGAAATGAGGGAAAGAAATGGATTCAGCAGAGCAATTCTGTCAAATTGATCAATCTTTAAAATATAACGTTAACCATTTTAATGATTTTTCCCGCGGATTCAAACTGGGTATTCCTATTGCCCTTGGATATTTTCCTGTTTCTTTTACCTTCGGGTTAATGGCGGTTAACGGAGGAATTCCCGTATGGCTCGCTATTTTTATTTCTTTTTCAAATCTTACATCCGCCGGACAATTTGCAGGAACTTCTCTAATTATTGTGAACGCTTCTTTATTTGAAATTGGTTTAACGACCTTCATAATAAATATTAGATATATGTTAATGTCTTTATCCTTATCTCAAAAAATTGTCCCTAAAATGTCTTTCTTACAAAGATGTACGATAGCTTTTGGCATTACAGATGAAACCTTTGCCGTAGCATCTCTTGAAGAAAAAGAGATTACCTTTTCATTTATGTCTGGGCTTATTGTGGGACCATTTTTAGGATGGGTTTTAGGTACTGCTGTCGGTGCAGTCGCCTGTTCTATTCTTCCCGAACAAGTTCAAAGTGCCATGGGAATAGCACTGTATGCCATGTTTATAGCTTTGGTGGTTCCCTCTGCTAAAAAATCAAAGGCTGCTCTTATGGTTGTACTATCCGGTATCTTGATCAGTTCACTGCTTAAATGGCTCCCATACATCAATCAAATATCCGATGGATTTAGAATTATTGCTGCGACAATCGCTGCTTCTACTGTTGGAGCGATATTCTTTCCAAAAGAGGAGGATTAGTCATGAGTTATGCTTTTACCGCCGTAATACTTATGGCCATTGTAACCTATATACCCAGAGTCTTGCCTATTGCTGTTTTTAAAAGAAAATTACAGTCAAGATTTATTCGCTCCTTTTTATTTTATGTACCCTTTGCTGTATTAGGGGCTATGACTTTTCCGGACATTCTTTATTCCACCAGTCACATATATTCAGCGATTGCCGGCTTAACCATTGCACTTATTTTGGCTTATTTTGAAAAAGGACTGATGACCGTCGCCATAAGTTCAATCTTATTAGTGTATTTATGGGAACTTTTTATTCTGGCTGTATAATTATTTTTTTATTTGGCAATACTATATTTACCTCCCTATTTATATACAATACACAAAAAAGAGTTTCGCAAGCGAGACTCTCGCGCCGAGCGCGGTCGGCATAGCCGACAAAATACAATTCGCGCGAGTGTGCATCCTGCCCGTAGGGCTTTTTATTACATAGGAAATCCGGAGGAATTTCATATGTAATAAAAAACAAGCCGGTTCCCCCCTAAACCGACTTGTTTTTTATAGAACGAATTCTCAATACTAATATTTAAAAGAAGAAATACTTTGACTCATTTCTTCTGCTAATTTTGACAGTGCATGACTGGCATTAGCAACTTCTTCTATTGAAGCGACTTGCTCTTCCATAGGCCCTGTAATTTGTTCTGTAGCCGCTGCATTTTCCTGAGATACAGCATTTAAATTTTCAATAACACCAATCATGTTGTCTTTTCTTTGCGCCATCTTATTGGACAGTCGATGTAATGCTTCAGTAAAACTCTTCATTTTTCCAATAGCCTCTGCAATCCCTTCAAATTTCCTCTGAGTTATTTCAACACTTTGGGTCTGAGTAGATACGATTTGACTAGTGATTTCCATTCTATTTACAGCTTGTTCCGTTCTATCGGTTAATTCTTTAATAATTTTTGCTATTTCTCCGGCAAATTGATCTGATTGCTCCGCCAATTTCCTTATTTCTTCCGCTACAACTGCAAAACCTTTTCCCTGCTCTCCTGCCCGAGCTGCTTCAATGGCTGCATTTAATGCAAGTAAATTGGTTTGATCCGCAATATTTTTTATCATTTTACTGGCATTCTCTATTTTTTCAGCGTCTTCATTGGTATGAATAATTAAATAATAAATATCTTGTACCGCCTTATTGGTTTCATGATTGCGTTCTACTAATGTTTCAACAATTTTTACGCCCTCATTCTTTAAAGCATCAACTTCTTCTGCAACACTATTTAATTTTTTCATCTCTTCCCATTCTTTTGCAATAATACGTCCCATTTTTTCAATTTGTATTTCTCCTTGGTCTACTTCCTTTGCCTGTTCTCCTACTTTTCTTGCAATTTCTTCTACAGCTTTGGAAATTTCTTCTGCAGACATAGAAGCCTGTGTGCTAATCGCTGATAATTCTTCTGAAGATCCAGCTAACTGCTGAGAAATATTATCCACATTGCTTATAAACTTTCTTAAACTGTCAATAACCGATTGAAACGCTTTGGCTAAAATTCCTAATTCATCTTTTCTTATTAATAAATCCTGAGGTATATCTTCTTGAACATTTAAATCAGATACTTTTTGAGCATATTTTGAAATAGAAACAATAGGATCTGTAATTTTATGGGCTATAAATACAGTTAAAACAATTACAGCTGCAATTCCTATAATATTTATCATCAAGAAGCCATTACCCAAACTTGATAAATCTGTTCGTATCATATCTGCCACACGATCCATAGAAATTCCGACAAACAAAATTCCAATAATTTCTCCCTGATTATCCAAAATAGGTTCATATATCGTTAAATGCGGCTTCCCTAATATATCCGCTTCTCCTGTATATGTCTCACCATTATTTATGGCTGCATATGCCTGACTATCTTTATCCAATACGGTCCCTACAGCTCTTTGTCCCTCATGATCTAATACATTAGTGATAACCCTATAATAATCTTCTCCGTTTTTAACGAAAATTGTAGCAACATCTCCCAGATCTTCTAAGATGGTATCTACTACTTGATACTTCCCTTCTATTTCCTTTCCTGATGCATCATAAAGTTTTCCATCTTTTAAAAACAACGCTCCAAAATCATGTTCTAGTCTCATTTTGGCTACATAGAGATCGCTTTTAAGCTTTGCATTTAATACAACCCGTTTTATAGCTTGAGCCGCCATATTATATCCAAATAAACTAATAAGGATACTTACTATAATAAATAAGGAACCAAAGTAAATTCTTAACTTCCCTCTTGTACTCTTCATAATACAGCCCCCCTTGAAATAGTCTGTTCAACATATTCCGCCAAAGCTTTGTCAATAAATAAACAAAGTTAGCGCTTTTAACGGAAAAACACCCCCTGTAACATTAATACCTAATGGAATCGATTTCTCTGTCAATCTGAGGTTTAAAATTTAATGGAGGATTCCACAGCGAATCATATCTAAAGAGTACAAATCCCCCATAGTGACTCTGATTTCTGCCGTCTGTTATCATCCTTTGAAGCATATTTGTAGTACCAATCCATTCTGATTTGCCATTACCTGCCCAAGTATCTTCATTCCCCAGTTTATAAGCAGCAAGGCCTATGTATAAATCAATCTCTTCATTTTTAATTAAAGCTCCCCATTGCTTAAGGAGTTTATCATAGGGCTGCGTAGAATGATTGTATCCGAAATAGATTTGAGGACAAATGTAATCGACATAACCTGAACTGCTTAACCATTTTTCAACATCTATATACTGCTCATTATAATTTTTTTCTATAATCCCTTGAGGGCTTATCCCAAAGCGTATAGAAGAATCATAGGCTTTAATCGAGCTATACACGCTTTTAACCAATTGATTGACATTTTCTCTTCTCCAGTCTCCCAGACTTAGTATTCCACCTTCTTCTACATATCTTTGATAGTCTATTTTATCAAATTCTAAGCTGGTTGTAGGATAAAAATAATCGTCAAAATGAATGCCGTCCACATCGTAGTTTTTCACGATCTCCATAACGCCTTTAGTAATCAACTCCCGAACATCTTGGCTCGCAGGATTGTAATAAATACCACTGTTTAACTCAATGACTCTATTACTGCCATCCATAAGCCATGTCAAGGCTTGATTTCTTTCACTTAACGGCTTTTTCGAACCAGCTCTTATGCGGTAAGGATTAATCCACGCTTCAAATCTAAGCCCTTTATTATGGGCTTCTTCCAGCATAATTGCCAAAGGATCAAAACCAGGATTTACCCCTTCTGTTCCCGTTATAATATATGACCATGGAAAATAATTTGAAGGATAGAGTGCATCTCCAAAGGGTCTTACCTGGACAATAACTGTATTTAAATGGGTATCTTTTACGTTTTTAAACATCCCTTGAATAGAAGCTCTAAATTCTTCTTTGCTTTTATTGGATAGTACTCTCTGTAAATCCAGATAAGAAATCCAAACACCCCTTACTTCTTCAGTTTTTGGAATCAAATCTTCTGTATCATTGTCTTCTAAATAACCTTCAGCCAACAAAAAACTTGTTAAAAAATTATCTATTTTACAAGCTTTTTTAACATTGTTGCGGGAAAGGATATTATCCTCTATCAAAGTGAGCAGTAAGCTTTTATCTTGGTTTTTCATTTCCTGAAAAAGGCAATTATAAGATAACATGGCCATGTAATCTCTTAAAATTCCCCCATTGTCCATGGATTCCAGTATGTATAATTCAATATCGTCCAACATCCCTATCTTATAGGCAAAATCTAACGCCTTCGTATAATCAAAATCTCCAGCATCATCCCTATAGCCTAAAGCTCTTAGAAGCATTGTAATATACTGGGCAGATGTTATTTCATTTTTTGAACCATATAAAGTACTACTCATCCCATTGGTTAAGCCTTTTTGATATAGATAAGCGATATGGGGATTTGCCCACTGAGGTACGTCTACAAAAGGATGGGAATTCATATTTGCTTCTCTAAGTGCAATATCTTCTGCGCCTAATAACCTCACTAACATTACTCCTGCTTCGGCACGGTTGGACTTCCTACCTAGTTCAAACCCTTGATCCGTACCTTGAAAAAGCCCTAATTCCTTTAAAGTTTTTGCATGATTGATATACATTCCGCTTTCAGCACCATAGGTTAATGGAATACTTGAACAGATTATTGTTAAAATTAAAGTTAACATTAAGAAATTCTTTAAATACCGAAATATTTTATACATGGACTCATTCTCCTCTATAGAAATCAAATCTGTTTTTTCTAATGGATCAAATACTATGAAACAGCAAATTTACAAATAGCTTCTGCCATATGATTTAATGGTATTTGCTTTTGAACTGCTCCTATATTAAAAGCTACTTTGGGCATCCCATAAACCACACAGGATTTTTCATCCTGCCCAAGAGTGATACAGCCTGTCTTCTTCATAGCAAGAAGTCCTTCTGCGCCGTCATGTCCCATCCCTGTTAGAATAATTCCCATTGCTTTATTCCTTGCTTGTTCGGCAACAGAATGAAACAGTACATCTACCGAGGGGCAATGCCCGTTAACCTTCTCCCCTTTAAAGCATTCAATCATAAATCGGCTGCCTAATTTCTTTACCTTCATCTGAAACCCTCCAGGAGCAATGAATACTTTTCCCGGAAGTACAATATCTCCAGTTTCTGCTTCTTTAACATCTAATAAACAGGAATGATTTAATCTTTCTGCATACATTTTAGTAAATCCCGGAGGCATATGCTGAACAATGACGATTCCAGGTATCGTTGGAGGAAGCTTAGTTAAAATACTGTATACGGCTTCAGTTCCCCCAGTAGAAGCACCGATAGCAATTATCTTTACATCTCGTTTTTGCTGCAGTGGAGATGTAATCCTAGTATCTCTGTCCAAAACAGTTTTTTTATTAAATGTCTTTACCGTTGCTGCAATCTTTATTTTTAAAATTAATTCCTTAATAAACTGTTCTCTTGCTTTTATATCTCCCGGTTGCGGCTTGGATACAAAATCTACTGCTCCGGCATTTAATGCATTAAAAGCAGTTTCAATTTCAGAACTTACAACAACTGTAGGAAGAGGATACTGAGGCATAAGCTTTTTTAGAAATTCTATACCATTCATCCTTGGCATTTCCACATCCAAGGTCATAACATGGGGCTCATACTGCAAAATCTTATCTCTGGCATCATAGGGGTCAGACGCCGTAGCAACGACTTCTATGCCTTCATCTTCTGAAAGGACTTTTGTAAGCGTTTGCCTAAATAGAATAGAATCATCAACAATTAATACTTTTAATTTTCTTTGGATCAAAATAATCTATTCCTTTCTATAAACAGCAGGCATAATATATTTATACCCTACTTCACCTCGACTAATCGATTCTGAATGCCCAATAAATAAGTATCCTCCTGGTTCGGTCATCTCATAAAACTTATTAATCAATTTTCTTTTTGTTTCAGAATCAAAGTATATCATAACATTGCGGCAAAAAATCACATGAAATTTATTTTTAAATGGAAAGGTTGCGCTGTTTAAGTTAAACCTTCTAAAAATTACCTCTTTCTTGATTGTATCAGAAATAATATATTCCCTGTCATTAAGGCGATTAAAATAATTGAACTGCCAATGTTTAGGGAGAACAGAAATATTCTCTTTGGAATATACTCCTTGTATGGCTTTTTCTAAGACTTTAGTAGATATATCCGTTGCCAGGATCTTAGTGTCCCAAAGCCCTTTACGATCTCCAAAATAATCCGCCATAATCATTACCAAAGTATAGGGTTCCTCTCCACTGGAACATCCTGCACTCCATATCCTTAGATCTTTTTTCGATGCTTCAACAGAAGAAAGATAAGGAAGAACCTTATCTTTAAAATATATAAAATGATCTGCTTCTCGCATAAAAAAAGTATGATTAGTGGTTAGTTTATTAATTAAAGTCTTTACAGCTTCTCCGGATTGATCTGAATAAATGTACTCAAAATAGCTGGAAAAACTGTCAAAATGCCCTTGAGAAAGAACATTTTGCAACCTTCCCATAACAAGACTCTTTTTTTCAGGCTTTAGATAGATGCCATAATAACATTTCATATATTCCGAAAGTTCTTTGAATTCTTTTTCTGTAATATGTAACATTAATTTCACCTTTCCATAATATCAAGAAAAGCAGAGAACTTAAAGTCCTCTGTTTATAAATACAATTAATATTTGCCAAAATCTTTATCATTTAAATCTATTTTTGATTGTGAAACAGCAACCTCATCATGTTCTCCATTAATGTGTAAAAGACTTTCCTTTTCCCCCATATTTTTTAGTATTTTCAGCATTTCAGGACTCAAGGAAATAGAATTGTTTTTATAAGAATTGCTCTTTTTTAATTTATACTGATTAACAAGATTTTTAAGAAGTTCTGCCTGGCTAGATAGTTCTTCACTGGCAGCAGCACTTTCTTCGGAAGTAGTTGAATTGGTTTGAACTACTTGAGATACCTGGTTGATTGCTTGACTGACTTGTGTTATTCCAGAGGCTTGTACATTAGAAGCAATAGCAATTTCTTTTACTAAATCTGCTACCTTTGTAACCCCTTCTACAATTTGATTTAAAGCCATTGCCGTATTATTCGCTATAGTTGTTCCATCATTTACTTTTTTGATAGACTCTTCAATCATTGCAGTTGTTTCTTTTGCAGCATCGGCAGAACGGGCCGCTAAGTTTCTTACTTCTTCTGCTACGACTGCAAAGCCTTTTCCATGCTGTCCTGCTCTGGCAGCTTCAACTGCTGCATTTAATGCCAGAATATTGGTTTGGAATGCAATATCGTCTATTACTTTTATAATTTTTGAAATATTATTTGAAGACTCGTTAATTTCTGTCATAGCTGATAACATATCTTTCATTTGTATATTGCCTTCTGCAGCCTTACTCTTAACAAGTGTGGCAAACTCATTGGCTTGATCAGCGTTTTCTGCATTCTGCTGAGTTTGTGTAGCAATTTCTTCTATAGAAGTATTAATCTCTTCAATAGAACTTGCCTGTTCCGTTGAGCCCTGAGACAAAGCCTGGCTGGATGCCGAAACTTGCCTTGATGCGGCAGCTACTTGCTCGGAAGCTGAATTAATATGACTTAATACCTCATTATTCTTTTCTATCATCTCTGAAAGTTTTTTCCCAAGAATATCATTTTCTGATCTTACCTTGACTTCTACAGTTAAATCACCACTGGCTATTTTTTCGACTGCTAATGCCTGTTCTCTGATGTTTTCAACCATTTTACTAAAGGATTCCATAAGATTCCCTATTTCATCCTTTGTCTCTCCATGCACATCCACATTGATATCTCCAAGAGCAAGTTTATTGGCAGCATTCATTAATTTGATTACAGGATTGCTAATCGTTCTGGATATAAATATCCCCAGGAGCACAGCAATACCAATTCCCACAATAATAGTACTGACCATTATTATGGTTGATGAATATGCAATCGCATCATTATTGTCAGAAGCCTGTCTCGCCATATCCACTTTTAATTGCAATAATTTATCAATAGAATCTTGAACTGCGTCTGCAATCACAACTCCATCAGTGTATAAACTCTTGATTGCTAAATCATCTTGTCCTAATTTTATATAATTGGTTATTTTAGCTTTGAAGTCCCTAAAATCATAAATATCTTTTTTTAACTCCTCAAAAGCGATTCTAACTTCATCACTTATAATATTTGCTTCAAAAACAGAAAAATTTTTATCAATATTCTGAGCTAAATTTTCAAATTCCAATAATTTATCCTCTCTAAAGGACGCCTCTTTATTAATTATTAGATCTCTTAATCCTACCCTTTGTAATTGATAATCCTGCATAATTCTTGTCAACTCGTCCAACGAATCAGTATGATATTCATACAATTGAGTATCTAAATCGGCAATTTTTCGTAAATTTAAAACCCCTATAACTCCAATAACACCTGCATTAAAGAAACCAGCAAAAAAGCTAAGACTAATTTTTTACCAATTTTCATATTATAAAACCATTTCATACCGAGTTATCCCCCCCGAAAAATTAGTATATATTTTCAACAATTTGTTTCAATTAAGAATATGTTTTCTTTATAATCGATTTCTTCAATGACTTTAATGTATCTATTATTAGGGGAAAGTACGAATTAAAATTTGCTTAATGCTTTTATGATTATATCCTCCTTAAAGGGTTTTACGATAAAGCCTTTAGCTCCCAACATAATAGATTCTTTTACAAAAGCTTCCTGACCCAAAGCAGTAATCATAACCACATTCGCATCTTTATCAAACTCTTTTATTTTTTTTAAGGCTTCAATTCCATCCATATCTGGCATAGTGATATCCATCGTTACAATATCCGGCTTTAGCGCCATATACATATTTACTGCTTCATATCCATCTTCCGCTTCTCCTACTACTTCGAACCCATTTTTTTCAAGCATAAGTTTTAAAGTGCCTCTAATAAACTGCGCATCATCAACAATTAATACTCTTTTCATATGTAGTACCCCCTAAATATATATTTGTCCAATTTATTTGAATTTTCTATGGTTTAACTTAAAAGCTTCAATTCTTTCATGGCATTTACAATATCTTCTATATCTACGGGTTTTATTCTGTAAACTTCATATTCTCTTTTAAAAGAATCAAATTCAACCTCCGTTTCACTAAGCGCACTAATCATGATCACTTTACATCTCTTAGAATCTTTAACCTTTTTTTTACTTTCAAGTTCTCGAATAGCCTTTAATGCCTTTAGCCCATCAATCTTTGGCATCATAATATCAAGGCATAATAAATCATAGGGATTGCCTGACTCAAGGGCAATTGCAAAGGCCTCAACGGTTTCTATACCATCCACTGTCATGTCGCATTCCCCATACTGAGAAAGAACCTTAAACAAAAATTTTCTGCTGACAAAATCATCCTCAGCAATTAGTATTCTCATTATATATCCCCCATTTAAAGAATATTGATTGGCTGCTTACTAGCTGTTCTCCAGTACCTTTTTTATGGTTAAAAGAATTCTGTCTTTGAGTTGAAACGTATAACCAGCCATTTTCCATCGTAAGGTAACCGTAAAGATAATTCCTTTGACAATATCCGTTAATTCCTGGGATGTGTAATAATTACTGATTTCACCTTTTTCCTGCCCCATTTTGATCACTTTATTAATAAAACCTAAGCGGTTATTAATGATGTCTATTATCATTTGGTGAGTGTGGTCATAATGCATTAAGACGTCATAATTTAAAATGATGCATGCAAGAGCAGGATACGCTTCATATAATTCAACAAACGACTTGATATATTCAAGAATCTTATCTTTGCAGGAAATATCTTTTTCGATAACCGTATTCGCAATCATGGAATCAAATTGTGAAAAATATTCTATAACTGCAACCAAAACGTCATCAAGCTTATTAAAATGTTTGTATAAAATCGATTCGGATATCCCCTGTTTTTCAGCTATCTTTTTAGTCGATAACCCTTGAATACCACTTTCACTAATAATCTCTATTGCAGCTAAAATAATGCTGTCTTTTCTTGTCGGAAATCCCTTTATCATTTGATCCCTCCTGAGAGTGAATTTTCACTCACCTTGTAATTCCATTATATACCTATAGTTTTTCTTGTCAATGAAAATAAGCAAAAATTATGTAGAAATTTGAAAAAAATAGAATAATAAACACAAAAAAAGTAGTCAAAGCAAGAACTTTGACTACTTTTAATGGTTAAACTATATTTAAGCTCTTTTTGGTTCCTTTTAAACTTTCATTTCCCACATTCATGGGAATGAGAGCAGCCGGAACAGCCGCTGGAACAACCACCTTCACTTTTTAATTGTTTAAATGTCCTGTATCCGACCCATGCAAAACCACCTAATACAATTGAACCAATAATCCATGTTGCCAATAAGAACACCTCCTATGCACCGATTTCTTTGGTGCGATACAATTTATCTGCTTCTTGATATGGCCTAAATAATAAATAAATGAAGGCTGCGGCAAGAATGAGAGCTATTATGGTGCCAATACCAAAGCCATGGCCTGTAAATAACATTCCCAACTGATAAATGAGTAAAGAAACGACATAAGCAAATCCTGTTTGGTACCCTACTGCAATCAATGTCCATTTTGCATTGCCCATTTCTCTTCTTATTGCGCCGATAGCAGCAAAACAGGGGGCACATAATAAATTAAAGATTAAGAAAGAGTATGCAGAAAGCGCTGTGAAAGAAGCTTGAAGGTTACCCCAAATTTCTGCGCCATCCTCTGCTACTTCTGCAAATCCGTATAAAATTCCAAAGGTACCAACGACATTTTCTTTTGCAATAAGTCCTGTAATCGTTGCAACCGCTGCCTGCCAGTCTCCCCAGCCAAGAGGCGTAAACAGAGGTGCAATTATACTGCCGATTGAAGCCAATATAGATTCTGGCGTATCTACCATTTTCATTGACCAATTAAATGAGCTTAAAAACCATACAAGACCGGAAGCAAGAAAAATAATCGTACCGGCCTTTTTAATAAAGGACTTTGCTCTGTCCCACATATGGAGCAGTACATTTTTAATTCCCGGAACATGATATGGCGGCAGTTCCATTACAAAGGGAGCAGGTTCTCCTGCAAAACTTCTTGTTTTCTTTAATATAATTCCTGAAGTAATGATGGCAGCCATTCCCACAAAATATGCGGATGGAGCAACCCAGGCGGATTCAGGGAATAAAGCTCCGGCAATCAATGCAATAATCGGAAGTTTAGCGGAACAAGGAATAAATGTTGTCGTTATAATGGTCATTTTACGGTCTTGTTCATTTTCTATGGTACGGGATGCCATAACCCCCGGAACACCACAGCCGGTTCCAATAAGAATTGGAATAAAGGATTTACCGGAAAGGCCAAACTTACGGAAAATTCTATCCATAATAAAAGCGATACGAGCCATATATCCACAGTCTTCTAAGATCGCAAGGAAAAAGAAGAGCACAAGCATCTGCGGCAAAAATCCAAGTACCGCTCCTACGCCGCCAACAACGCCCTCAAGGATTAAAGATGTAAGCCAATCCGCTGTACCAACAGAAGTTAAAAAGCCCTCCACTGCAGGAGGAATAATTTCTCCAAACAGTATGTCATTTACCCAATCTGTGCCCCAGGTTCCCACAGTTGTTACAGACAGGTAATATACAAGAAACATAACGCCAACAAAAATAGGCAAGGCTAAGAATCTGTTTGTAACAATGGTATCTATTTTATCGGAGGTGGTCATTTTTGAAGTATTTTTCTTGCATACACATTGATTAACAATATCGCTGATATAATTATAGCGTTCATTGGTTATGATACTTTCGCTGTCGTCATCCAATGCATCCTCTAATTGTACGATGAATGCCTCAATCTGTTCTTTTTTATCCTGAGACAAACCCATCTGCTCCATCACTTTTTGATCCCTCTCAAAAAGTTTGATGGCAAACCAGCGCAGATTATCCTGTTCTACGGTATCTTTTATGACATCTGCAATAGCAGAAAGAACTTTTTCAACTTCTTCAGAAAACATTTGAGGAGGTGTAACTTTCTTATTCTTTTTAGCCAATTCCACTGCCTTCTGAGCTGCTTCTTTACAGCCTTCCCCTTTAAGGGCAGAAGTTTCTATGATGTCACATCCTATGTATTTACTCAATTTATGTACATCGATGGTATCCCCGTTCTTTTTCAGAACATCGGTCATATTAAGAGCCAACACCATCGGGATGCCAATTTCTAAAAGCTGTGTTGTAAGATAAAGATTTCTTTCTATATTCGTACTGTCTATAATATTAATAATCACATCAGGCTTTTCTGTAATGAGGTAATTTCTTGTAACAACCTCTTCCAAAGTATAAGGTGAAAGAGAATAAATACCCGGTAAGTCTATGATCTCTACATCTTTTTGCCCCTTTAACCTACCTTCCTTTTTTTCAACTGTTACACCTGGCCAGTTTCCTACATACTGCGAACTTCCCGTTAAACCGTTGAACATGGTTGTCTTACCGCTATTGGGATTTCCGGCAAACGCAATTTTAATTCCCATTTCTAATTCCTCCTATAACTGTGTTAGTCCTACTGAACTTCTATCATTTCTGCATCGGCTTTCCGTAAACTTAATTCATAATTGCGGACATTGACTTCAATGGGGTCTCCTAAGGGAGCAACTTTTCTCACAAAAATTTCAGTTCCTTTAGTAATGCCCATATCCATAATTCTTCTCTTAACCGGTCCTGTCCCATGAAGTTTTACAACGGTGACAGTTTCCCCACATTTTACAGTCCTCAAGGTTTTCATGGTACTCCTCCTAAACATAAATGCTGTTAACCAGTTTTTTATCCAATGCTACTCGGGTATCTTTAATGGTGATAATCATATTTCCCCCTATTTCTGAAACAACCGTTACACTCTCGCCCTCAACAAAGCCCAGGCTGCCTAAAAACTTACGTACCTGATCTTTTCCAGTAATTTTCTTTATGTAATTGGTTTCCCCTGGTTTTGCCATGGTCAATAACATGAAAATCCCTCCCATAACTATTCATCTACCTAAATGTTGATATTGATTATCATTCCTAAAAATGATGTTATCATAATTTTACCAACGCGTCAATAATGAAATTCATTATCAAAATCAACCAAAAGTAAAGGACGGTCCTTTTTGATTTTTTAACCAAAAACCGTCCCTTTTGATTCTTAATTTAGCTGAAGTATTCAACACCTGACTGGAATATTCTTTGATCTTTTGCCCCTGGAATGTTTTTAGCCACATTGCTTCCGATTCTTTCAGAGTGCCCCATTTTGCCAAGAATTCTTCCATCGGGGCTTGTAATGCCTTCTATGGCATTCATGGAACCGTTGGGGTTGAATGAAATATCATAGGTTGGATTGCCTTCCAAATCTACATACTGTGTTGCCACTTGCCCATTTTCAAAAAGCTGACGCATCATTTCCCCAGATGCAACAAATCTTCCTTCTCCATGGGATACGGCAATTTGATGAATGTCTCCTGCCTCTACATTGGCAAACCAGGGAGACTTTACAGATACAATTTTTGTTGCAGCCATATGGGATACATGACGTCCAAGGGTGTTAAACG
Organism: Candidatus Epulonipiscium sp.; assembly: GCA_012521175.1. Taxonomy (GTDB): domain Bacteria; phylum Bacillota; class Clostridia; order Lachnospirales; family Defluviitaleaceae; genus Defluviitalea. Next base: position 40,842 of record JAAYMW010000036.1, on the reverse strand, counting down.
TAAGGGTCGGACAATCAGAATCCATATCTCTTATCTCACCATAAGGAACCAGACCTAATTTAATCAGCGCCTGGAAACCGTTACAAATACCAAGCATCAAACCATCCCTATGGTTGAGAAAATTCATGAGTGCTTCTTTGATTTTCGGATTTCTAAATACAGTGGCTATGAATTTGCCGCTTCCTTCCGGTTCATCTCCGGCACTAAAGCCTCCGGGAATCATAATAATTTGAGCGTTATTAATTTCTTTAATCATTTGATCAATAGATTCTTCTATATGGGAAGGCATTAAATTTTTAAATACCGAAATATGAACGACTCCCCCTGCTTCTTCAAAAGCTCTTTGAGTATCATACTCGCAATTGGTGCCAGGGAATACCGGAATAAAAATTCTTGGTTTTGCTATTTTAACTTTGGCTTTGTTAAGACTTCTTTGAGTATACATCTTACGAACAGGCTTTTCTTTTACTTCTTCGACTTTTGTGGGGAATATTTTTTCTAGCGGTTCTTCCCAAGCTTTCAGCATTTCTTCAAGAGAAATTTCTATATCATTCATTTTAATATATGGGCTGTCTTGTGTTTCTCCTAATACAATATAGTTGATATCCTTAAGCAGCATAATATCTTCTTCCTCTATTTCAAGAACAAGGGAACCATAATTGGGAGTAAACAGGTCTTTCGAGTTAATTTTTTTTGTAAATTTCATGCCTATTTTATTTCCGAAACTCATTTTGCTTATGGCTTCAGCGATACCCCCTAATTTTACTGTATGGGCAGACAGGATTTTCCCTTCCCCAATAAGCTTTGTTATAGCGGAATAATTTCTATCCAACTCTTCAAAATCCGGCAGTTCAAAATCATCTCTTCTAAGAGGAACATAGACGACTTTGCTTCCACCTTTTTTAAATTCCGGAGAAATAACATGGTCCACATTGACCATATCCACTGCAAAAGCCGTAAGAGTAGGCGGAACGTCTAAATCTTTAAAAGTTCCTGACATACTGTCTTTTCCGCCAATTGCCGCAGTGCCTAATTTCTTTTGCACATAATATGCTCCAAGTAAGGCCGCTAAAGGTTTGCCCCATCTTTTGGGATCTTTCCCTAAACGTTCAAAGTATTCCTGGAGGGTTAATCGAATACTCTTATAATCTCCTCCTGCTGCAACAACTTTTGCCACAGCTTCTATAATGGCATATACTGCCCCATGGAAAGGACTCCACTTGGATAATCTGGGATTGTAGCCATGACTCATAATGGTTCCGCTTTTTGTATCACCGTTTAATACAGGTATTTTAGCAACCATGCATTCTGCAGGGGTTAACTGGTATTTCCCTCCAAAAGGCATAAGTACTGTTCCAGCCCCAATGGTACTGTCAAAGCGTTCTACAAGCCCTTTTTGGCTGCATACATTTAAATCTTTTAAGTTGGTAAGCCAGGCATCTTTCAGGTCTTCAAGTTTATCTTTAATATCTTCTTTAATTAAACTAAAGTAGTTTTTATGTTCTTCTGGCGCGGCCACAAAACTATCTGCCCTTTGGCTGGCACCATTGGTATTTAAAAACTCCCTGCTGATATCTACAATGGGCTTACCATTCCAGAACATTTTTAATCTGTTGTCAGAAGTTACTCTGGCAACCACTACAGCTTCTAAATTTTCTTCTTCTGTAAGGGCAATAAATTTTTCTACATTTTCCCGCTCAATCACCACTGCCATTCTTTCCTGGGATTCGGATATCGCCAGTTCTGTTCCATCCAGCCCTTCGTATTTTTTTGGTATCGCATTCAGATTAATTTCCAACCCATCTGCCAATTCCCCAATGGCAACGGATACCCCTCCGGCACCAAAATCGTTGCAGCGTTTAATCATGGTGCTTACTTTAGGGTTTCTGAATAATCTTTGGATTTTACGCTCTGTTGGTGGATTTCCTTTTTGTACTTCAGCACCGCAGGTGGTCAGGGATTCCTCTGTATGTTCCTTAGATGAGCCTGTTGCCCCGCCGCAGCCATCCCTTCCTGTTCTTCCCCCAAGAAGAATAATCACATCTCCTTCTTCCGGTACACCGCGTACGACATTTTTCTTAGGTGCTGCTGCGATTACCGCACCAATTTCCATTCTTTTTGCCACATAGCCCTCATCATAAATTTCCGCTACATGACCGGTGGCAAGGCCTATTTGATTCCCATAGGAACTATAACCGTGGGCGGCTCCTGTTGTGATTTTTCTTTGAGGCAGCTTTCCGGGTAAGGTATCCTGTACGGAAATTCTTGGGTCCCCGCTGCCTGTTACACGCATGGCCTGGTACACATAAGCTCTTCCGGACAATGGGTCTCTTATTGCGCCGCCAAGGCAAGTAGCAGCTCCTCCAAAGGGTTCTATTTCTGTGGGATGATTATGGGTTTCATTCTTAAACATCACAAGCCATTCTTCATCTTCACCATTCACATCAACCTTAACTTTTATGCTGCAGGCATTTATTTCATCGGATACTTCAAGGTCTTCCAGTTTTCCCTGCTTTCTTAATTCCTTCATTCCCATAAGGGCTATATCCATAAGACAAATATCTTTTTGCTTCTGTCCGTACACTATATTTCTGCCTTCTAAGTACTCCTGGTAAGCCTTTTTAATAGGCGTTGAAAAATGTCCTTCTTCGATTTCAATAGTGTCTATTTTAGTAAGGAAAGTCGTATGTCTGCAGTGATCAGACCAATAGGTGTCCAGTACTCTTATTTCCGTAATGCTGGGGTCTCTTTTTTCCTCTTCCCTAAAATAAGTCTGACAGAATACAATATCATCAAAACTCATGGCTAATCCTAATTCGTTCCTTAAGCTCTCCAGCTGATCATGGGATAAATGGATAAAGCCATTTAAGTTTTCCACTTCCTCAGGAACAGAAAACTCCATATCCAAAGTTTTCGGCTTCTCTAAAGCAGCTTCTCTGGAATCTATAGTATTAATACAGTAATTTTTTATAGCAGCAAACTGTTCATCCGTTATATGTCCTTTAAGGCAAATGACCTTAGCTGTACGAATCACAGGTTTTTCTTTACGAGTTAAAATCTGAATACACTGCGCAGCAGAATCCGCCCTCTGGTCATACTGTCCCGGAAGATATTCCACAGCAAAAATTCTTTCATTATCGTCTACGGGCAATTCTTCATCATAGACCATATCCACGGGAGGTTCTGAAAAAATCGTGGTTCTGGCTTGATTGTAGGCTTCCTCATCTATCCCTTCTATATCATAGCGATTTACAATCCTGACATCTTCTAAAGTATGAATCTGCAAATTTTCTTTTAAATCGGTATATAAATGTTTTGCTTCCACATCAAAACCGGATTTCTTTTGCACAAATATTCTTCTTACAGTATGCATGGCTTTAACCCCCATTTTTATTATCTATTCCATAGCTCAAATAGACTTTACGGTGTTTACAACTTCATTGTATCATGGTAAGATTAATAAATAAAATTAATAATTCTAATATCTTTTATAAGGAGAAATAATAAATGGATATTAATTTCGAATTGTATAAAGTGTTTTATCATGTTGCCTCCTCCCTAAGTTTTTCTGAAGCAGCCGCAAAACTTTTCATTTCTCAGTCTGCTGTAAGCCAATCCATAAAAACTCTTGAGGAAAAATTAAACATTCAATTATTTTTTAGAAATACGAAGCAAGTAAAGCTTACAAAAGACGGTGAAATTTTGTTTCAACACATAGAACAGGCATATAATCTGATTAAAAGTGCTGAACGTACCATTGACGAAATTCATTCCCTGGAACAGGGAGAAGTCCGTATAGGCGCCAGCGATACCATATGTAAATACTATCTTATGCCCTACTTTAAGACATTTCATAGAATGTATCCTAAAATTAAAATTCTTGTTACCAATGGAACATCTCCTAAATGTGTGGATTTATTAAAGCAAGGCAGTGTGGATTTTATTGTATCCAATCTCCCCAATCATTACGTTTCCTCCTCTATGGAAGTAAAGCCAATCAAACCGATTCAGGATGTTTTTATCGCAGGAATGCAGTTTAAAGAATTAGAGAACCGCATAGTGTCTTTAAAAGAACTGGAAAAATATCCTTTTCTTATGCTGGAGAAGAAAACCACTACAAGGGAATTTTTTGACTCAATGTTGGCAGAAAATAATGTCAACATTATCCCTGAAATTGAATTGGGCAGCATTGACCTCCTGGTTGAAATGTCAAAGATTGGCCTTGGTATTACGTTTGTATGGAAAAATTGTATTAAAGAACAGCTTAAGAAAGGAGAAGTATTCATTGTCAATATAGAGGAAGAAATTCCTGAAAGAAGTTTAGGCATTATAACCCATAAACATATCCCACTTCCTATCGGAGCCAAAAAATTCATCAGCCTTCTCCATTAAACGACAGACATTATTAAAGAAGCTGGTTTCCTACTTATTGAGCGTACCCGTTGACAGGGTAGCTTTTTTCCTATATACTTTGACTATCAAAATATTTGATTTTCAAAAAAGAGGAGTGGTAGGATGAAACTTCCTTCATTGAAAATAGGAAATCTCATTGCAGATATTCCTATTATACAAGGTGGTATGGGGGTAGGCATATCAAGATCTAAATTAGCTTCTGCCGTGGCAAACGAAGGAGGCATTGGAGTCATTTCCGGTGTACAGATTGGATTTAATGAACCTGATTTTGAAACAAACAATCTTGCTGCAAATATCAGAGGGCTCCAGAAGGAAATAAGAAAAGCAAGAGAATTAAGCCCTAAAGGTATCATCGGGGTAAACATCTTAACAGCAATGAACAGTTATAAAGAACTGGTCCTGACTGCGGTAAAAGAAAAAATTGACCTGATTATATGCGGCGCAGGACTTCCTATAGATCTGCCTGAACTTGTCAAAAACTCTGCTTCAAAAATTATTCCCATTGTCTCTTCAGGAAAAGCAGCTTCTGTTATTACTAAAATGTGGGATAAAAAATATCAATACCTTCCCGATGCATTGATTGTAGAGGGTCCTGATGCAGGAGGCCATTTAGGTTTTTCCCTTGATCAGCTGAACTTAAATCCCCTGCCCAACTTGGTCGATATCATCAAAGATGTATTGGCAGCCATCAAACCCTTTGAAGAAAAATACAATAAGAAAATACCTGTGATTGCTGCAGGAGGTATTTTTGACGGAAAGGATATTGCGAAATTTATAAAGCTAGGCGCATCGGGGGTTCAGATGGGAACAAGATTTGTTGCAACCCATGAATGTGATGCCCATGAAAACTATAAAGAAGCTTATCTTAGGGCTTCCAGAGAGGATATTCAGATCGTTAAAAGTCCTGTTGGTATGCCTGGCAGAGCTATCCGAAACGAATTAATAAAAGCAGTGGAAGAAGCGAGTCAAAAAGTAACGAAATGCTACAACTGCCTAAAACCCTGTAATCCTGCTGCGACCCCTTATTGTATTTCAAAAGCACTCATCCAAGCGGTTAAAGGCGATATAAAGAATGGTCTGATTTTTACAGGGACCAATGCCTATAAACTCAATAAAATCATATCTGTTAAGCAATTAATGAATGAATTAGTGACTCATGCAGAAATTGCCTTAACCTAAAAGAGTTTCGCAAGGAAACTCTCGTGCCGAGCGCGGTCGGCAAAGCCGACAAAATACAATATGCGCGGAGGCGCATTCTGCCCAAAGGGCTTTTTATTGCATAGGAAATTCGTAGGAATTTCCTATACAATAAATAAAGCAGGGATACTCTCCCTGCTTTATTTATGCTGCTCTTTTAAATACTCAACCAGTAAATCGTCCAGCTTTTGGCTTAACTTTAAAATTTCAAGATCAGAAATATTACTGCCATCCCAATCAATTAAATGATTTAAACGTTCCCTCACCTGTTCAATTTTTGCCCTAAGTTCACTAGATACTTGTCCATATGGCATTCAAATTCCCACCTTGAAGTGTCTTGGCATATTTTAAGTCTACTTGTCTTTATTATTTGTAATCTTTCAAAAAATAAACACTATTATTTATGTAGATTTTGTAAACCCAAAATATATCTGTGTTTTGAAACAGAGTGTACGTGGTGAATGATGAAAACAGGCAAAAAGTTTCATGTTGGATACATGAAACTTTTATTTTACTCCAATATCTTTTCTATAATGCATTTTCTCAAAATAAATCTTTTCTACCCCTTGATAAGCTGTTTTGATGGCTTCATCCAGAGTTTTAGCTATCCCTGTTACTCCCAGGACCCTGCCTCCATTTGTTATGATTTGGCCGCCTTTTTTAGCTGTCCCGGCATGGAAGATCATCGTGTCTTCCGAATCTTTAAATGCTTCTAGTCCCGAAATAGGATAGCCTTTTTCGTAGGAAAGAGGATAGCCTCCTGAAGCTAAAACAACACATACCGCTGCATTGTCTTCCCATTCCACCTTAATTTCATGTAATCTTTGATCTACACAGGCTTCTAAAATTTCTAGCAGATCTCCTTTTAATCTTGGAAGAACCACTTGGGCTTCAGGATCTCCAAACCGTGCATTGTATTCCAATACTTTAACTCCGTCCTTTGTAAGCATAAGTCCAAAAAATAGTATTCCCGTAAAAGGTCTTCCCTCTTCTCTCATGGCATCCAATGTAGGCTTAAAGATTTTCTCCATACAGTAGTCATTCATCTCTTTTGTATAAACACGGCTGGGGGAAAAGGTTCCCATCCCTCCAGTATTAAGCCCTTGATCATTGTCTAAAGCTCTCTTATGGTCCTGAGCACTGACCATTGGAATAATGGTATTACCGTCACAAAGGGACAATATGGAGACTTCCTGCCCTTCCATAAATTCTTCTATAACTACCTTACTACCTGCTTCTCCGAACTGTTTTTCTTCCATAATGGCATATACGGCATCTTTTGCTTCCTCGAAACTGTTGCAGATTAAAACCCCTTTTCCAAGGGCCAATCCGTCAGCCTTTACGACAATGGGAAAAGGCTGAGTCTTTAAGTACTCGATGGCTGCTTTAGAATCTTCAAAAACCTCATAGGCTGCTGTTGGAATATTGTATTTTTTCATAAGGTCCTTTGAAAATGCCTTGCTGCCTTCAATAAGAGCTGCCTTTTTTGTTGGTCCAAAGATTTTTAATCCTCTTTCCTGAAATTTATCCACAATTCCAAGCATTAAAGGGTCATCCATCCCCACAATGGTAAAATCAATCTGTTCATTCTGTGCAAAATCCGCCAAAGCTTCAATATCTGTAGCTTTTATATCTACGCATTCTGCCAGAGACTGTATTCCCCCATTCCCTGGCGCACAATATATTTTAGATACTTTTTTGCTTTGAGATATTTTCCATACAATTGCATGTTCTCTTCCGCCGCTGCCAACAACCAATACTTTCATAAACTTACCTCCGTTATTGTTGGTAATTTTAGTTCCATAGCTACTCGCAAACGATAACCTTATGATCCTGTACTTTTAACTTTCCTTCTGCATATAATCTAATGGCTTCGGGAAAGATAATCCATTCTGCTTCTTCCATAACTCTTTTTTGAAGAGTTTCTGCCGTGTCCCCTTGCTTTACTTCAACAGCCTTCTGTAAAATTATTGGCCCCGTATCGGTACCTTCATCAACAAAATGTACCGTCGCACCGGTAATTTTAACCCCTCTTTCTAAAACCGCCTGGTGGACTTTCAGGCCATAATAGCCATCCCCACAAAAGGAGGGGATTAAAGAAGGGTGAATGTTCATAATCCGGTTCTTAAAATGCTTTACAAAGCTTTCTCCGACTACCACTAAATAACCAGCCATCACTATCAGATCTACTTGTCTTTCTTCAAAATGTCTAATGAGTGCAAGATTAAATGCTTCTTTGTCGCTAAAATCTTTAGGTGCAATACAAACGCCTTCTATCCCATGCTTTTTTGCCCTCTCGAGGGCGTAAGCCCGGGGCTTATTACTGACAACGGTTACAAGTTGGGCATTTTTGATATATCCGCTCTCAATCCCATTGATGATGGCCTGAAGATTGGTTCCGCCTCCTGAAACCAATGCCCCTATTTTAAGCATAACTCCACCTCTGTTTCACTTTCTGAAACACTTCCGATAACATAAGCTTTTTCTCCCGCTTCTTTTAGTACCAAAAGGGCTTTTTCTTTTTCACTTTCATCTATGGCCAAAACCATTCCAATACCCATATTAAATGTATTATACATATGTCTTCTGTCGATATTTCCAAGCTCCTGCATCATTTCAAATACCGGCAGGATATCCCAACTTCCTTCCTGAATCCTTGCTCCCAGGCCTTTAGGCAGCATTCTAGGAATATTTTCTATAAAACCGCCACCAGTAATATGGCTGATGCCTTTTATGTTAACCTCTTGTTTTAGTCTTTGAATGGCTTTTACATATATTTTAGTGGGTTTTAAAAGTTCTTCCCCCAGGGTGCAGCCCAATTTTTCAATATATTCACACAAATTTTCATTGCTGGGATTAAAAATTTTTCTAACCAAAGAGAACCCATTGCTGTGAATCCCGCTGGAAGCGATGCCAATAAGCACATCCCCTTGTTGAATGCTGCTTCCATCTATGATTTTTTCTTTATCTACTATACCCACGCAAAAGCCCGCTATATCATATTCATCCTGAGGATAGAATCCAGGCATTTCTGCTGTCTCTCCCCCTATAAGAGCAGCGCCCGCCTGCCTGCACCCTTCAGCAACTCCTTTTACAATAAGGGCAATCTTCTTAGGCAGGTTTTTTCCACATGCGATATAATCTAAGAAAAAAAGAGGCTCAGCCCCGGAACATATCACATCATTCACACACATGGCAACGCAATCTATTCCTACTGTATCATGCTTATCCATTAAAAAAGCAATTTTAAGCTTGGTTCCAACGCCGTCAGTTCCCGACACAAGTACCGGTTCTTTCATCTTTTGATTCCCAATGGAAAACAACCCTCCAAAGCCTCCGATGTCGGTTAATACCTCTGGGCGAAATGTGCTTTTTACATGGTCTTTCATTAATCGGACTGCTTCATATCCTGCTTCTACATCCACTCCGGAAGCCTTATAATTTAGACTCATATTTTTCCTCCTTTGAAACTTTAATAGGATAATTTCCATCAAAGCAAGCTGTGCAAAAACCGCATCTGGCGCCTATGGGTGTTTTCTTAAGTCCCTCGATGCTTAAAAACTGCAGGGTATCTGCCCCTATGGTTTCTGCAATCTCCTCCACCGTGTTATGGCAAGCGATTAAATGCTGCCTGTGAGGGGTATCAATTCCAAAATAACAGGGATACTTAACCGGAGGCGAACTGATTCTCATATGCACTTCTTTTGCTCCTGCATCTTTTAACATTTTTACAATCCGTTTGCTGGTAGTTCCTCTTACAATGGAATCATCTATCAGAATAATTCTCTTTCCTTCTACCTGATTTCTAAAAGGATTGAGCTTAAGTCTCACACTTTGTTCCCGCATCCCCTGACTTGGCTGAATAAAGGTTCTCCCAATGTAGCGGTTTTTCATTAAACCCTCACCGTAAGGTATGCCGCTTTCCCTTGCATATCCAAGGGCTGCCACCAGTCCTGAATCCGGCACTCCAATCACCAAATCTGCGTCTACCGGAAATTCTCTTGCTAAGATTTTTCCTGCCTCCAGCCTTGCCTCATAGACAGAGGCGCCATCTATCACGCTATCGGGACGAGCAAAATAAATATATTCAAAAATGCACATCCTGGAGGCTTCCGAAACTTCAGTTTGAATGGAACGAAGATTGTCTTCATTCACTACCACAATTTCTCCGGGATTGACATCTCTTATAAACTCTGCGCCTACGGTTTCCAAAGCTGCTGTTTCTGAAGCAAAGATATATGAATCTTCTTTTTTCCCGATACATAGAGGCCTCATCCCCAATGGGTCTCTTGCAGCAATGAGTTTATGAGGTGTCATAACCAAAAGGGAATAGGCTCCTTTTACTTGTTTCATGACTTCCACCAATGAATCTTCGATACTGTGATGTTTGATGCGCTCCCTTGAAAGAAGAGCTGCTATAACCTCCGAATCGGTAGTTGTTTGAAAGATGCATCCTTTTGTTTCTAAATCCGCTCTAATTTGATTCGCATTCACTAAATTCCCATTATGGGCTACTGCCATATGTCCTTTAGTATATTTGACCACCAAGGGCTGCGCATTTTCCTTTAAGCTTTCTCCTGCAGTTGAATATCTGACATGGCCTATGGCAACTTTACCCTGCAGGTGCCTAATGATTACATCATCAAAAACTTCCGGGACCATCCCCATTTCTTTATGATAAATAATTGTACCATTGTCATTGACTGCTATGCCTGCGCTTTCCTGGCCCCTGTGCTGCAAAGCATATAATCCAAAATAAGTCATTTCAGCCGGATTAAAATTGTTTTTATTATAGATTCCAAATATACCACATTCATCGTGAAATTTATCATCCCAAAACTCTTGATCCATCATCAAACTCCTTTCGATATGTTATTCACCTATAAGACGTCTTAAAATTTCCTGATAAGCCCCTTCAACATTCCCTAAATCTCTTCTGAAACGGTCTTTATCTAATTTTTCTTTTGTATGGCTGTCCCAGAATCGACAGGTATCTGGAGAAATTTCATCAGCAAGAATAATTTCCCCTTGAGGCGTTCTTCCAAATTCCAACTTAAAATCAATAAGTTCAATATTCACTTCTCTTAAATAATCCGTTAAAACTTCGTTAATTTTAAAAGAAAGTTCGGCAATTCTGTTAAGCTCTTCTTCTTTAGCCAGATCAAGGGCTAAGATGTGGTATTCATTGACCATAGGATCTCCTAAATCATCATTTTTATAGCAGTACTCCAGAACCGTTCTTCTAAGTTTTGTGCCTTCTTCTAAGCCTAATCGTTTAGCCAAGCTTCCTGCTGCAATATTTCTGACAATAACTTCTAAAGGAACAATTTCCACCTTTTTTACAATGGTTTCCCGGTCATTAATTTGCTCTACCAGATGGGTTGGAATGCCTTTGGATTCTAAAAGCTTCATTAAATGGTTGGATACGCGATTATTAATGCTTCCTTTTTCAGTGATAGTCCCTTTCTTTAAACCATTAAAAGCCGTTGCATCATCTTTATAAGAAACAATATATAAATTTTCGTCTTCTGTTTTGTAAACCTTTTTTGCTTTTCCCTCGTACAGTAAATCTAATTTTTTCATTGTGCATCCCCCTTAAGGATATGATTTCTTCTTCAAAATACAATATACGCAAATGTACATTTTGCCCGGAGGGCTTTTTATTACATAGGAAATCCAAAAGAATTTCCTATGTAATAAAAAAAAGACAGATTCCATATGCATGAAATCTGTCCAATGATTGCATGTATTGTTCCCCAAAAAAGGCATAACAATACCGTAAAATACGAACATTATCTTAGACATATTCACCCATAGTCAGGAAATTTACGGTTCCCTGGTAGAGACGCTTAAACCATATTATTAAGCATATATGAGTATTTTATATTTATATATGTACCACAGCAAAGAAAAGCTGTCAATAGAAATATCGAATCTTTTTTTTATTTTATTATTTAATGTTCGTTTTTTAAGGATTCTTTTGATTCAAATAAGCACTATATCCTATTTTCTCTAACGCTTCCGCTTTTTCTTCTACCATGTTTTTCAGACTCATCTTATAATCTGCTATCTTCTTTTCAACTTCGGGGATAAAACTTCCAATAATTTGAGCTGCTAAGATCCCCGCATTTTTTGCTCCGTTAATGGCTACTGTGGCAACCGGAATTCCCGGGGGCATTTGAACGATGGAATAAAGAGAATCCATTCCGCTTAGGGTAGAGGTTTTAACCGGAACTCCAATAACCGGAACAGTAGTAATAGAAGCAACCATTCCAGGAAGGTGCGCTGCTCCCCCTGCCCCTGCAATAATTACCTTTAGTCCTTTTTCTTTAGCTTCTTTTGCATATTGAAATAAACGCTCAGGTGTTCTGTGAGCCGATACAATCGTCAATTCATAAGATATTCCGAATTCATCCAGAATAACCGCTGCTTCTTTCATCACTGGAAGGTCGGAATCACTTCCCATAATAATTCCTACTTGTGCCTTCATTTTTTAACTTTCCTTTCTTGGACTAATTTTTATAAATTTTGCTGCCATTTCTGCTCTTTCTAAAGCTTCTTCCAAAGTTTCAGCTGTTGCTGTCAGATGTCCCATTTTCCTCTTAGGGGCAACAATTGCTTTTCCATAAACATGAAGCTTCACCCCGGGAACTTTAAGAGCTTCCTCCGCACCATAGACAAATGCTTCTCCACTTCCTTCAACATCGCCTAAAATATTTCTCATCACCGTAGGACGAATAAGAGTGGTATCTCCTAAAGGAAGGCCACTAATTGCTCTAATATGCTGCTCAAACTGAGAGGTCACACAGCCCTCAATCGAATAATGCCCTGAATTATGGGGTCTTGGAGCCACTTCATTAATCAGTATTTTTTTATCTTCTGTTACAAACATTTCAACGCAAAACATACCCACGCCCTCAAATACTTTCATCACCCTGTTGGCAAGACTCATGGCCTTAGCTGTAAGGGTTTTTGTAATTTGAGCCGGTACTTTGGTCTGAATGAGTATATTGTCTTCATGTTCGTTTTCACCAACGGGATAAACCGCTATTTCTCCGCCTATTCCCCTACACGCCAAAACAGAAATCTCCTTTATAAAAGGCACAAATTCTTCTGCCATTAATTCTTGTTCATAACCTCCAAGACTATCAAATGCCGTTTGGATTTCCTCTGGACTGTGTACAACCACATTTCCTTTTCCGTCATAGCCTCCCCTACAACTTTTTAGTATAAAGGGATAGCCAAATTGTTCTCCTGCTGCCTTCATATCTTCTTCATCGGAAACATATATAAATTCGGGAACAGGAATTCTTTTCTTCTTTAGAAGCATCTTTTGCTCATATTTGTTTTGAATAATCTCAAGACTTTTAGGGGTAGGATAAATTTTATGTCCCTCTTCTTCTAAAATTTTGAGCACCTCTACATCTATATGTTCAAATTCATAAGTGATGATGTCCGCTCTGTCAGCTAATTTTCTTATGGCAATCGTATCATCAAAATTCGCTACAATATGTTCATCTGCTATACTATGTGCAGGACAATTAACGGTAGGGTCCAGGATAATCACATTAAACCCCATTTTTTTAGCCTCTAAAATCATCATCTTACCTAATTGTCCTCCACCAATAATCCCGAGCTTTTGCTTTAATAAATTTACTGTCATCTTTTGCCACCTCTATACTTAATATGTTTACATTTTAGAATTTCATTTAACCTATCTTCTGATAGACTTCCATTATTTTTAGTATCTGATCTCCATATTTTTTAATACGCCTTTCTCCAAAACCCTTAATTTTTCTTAAATCATCCAGTGTTGTTACAGGCATGGTGACCATTTCACGAATCCATTGATTGTAACACACCACATAAGCAGGTAAATTTTCATACTCTGCCTGGGTATCCCTCCATTTAATAAGGATATCGTATAATTTCTTCTGTGCAGAATTAAGAGGAATTTCTTGATTTAAAGCAGAGTTCACGGAGTCCTTAACAGGTTCTTGTAGGATTTCATCATAATAAACCAGAATGGACCAGTAATTTTGTCCGTCGCCAATAAAAGTCGATTGAACTTGATGCACTTTTACCTCTTCTAAAAACTGGTTTAAATGGTCTTCATCTTCGCCCTGATGTTCTCCCACGACTCTAAGCCTAAATACTTTGCACTTCATTAAATTCCCCCCTCATTCTCAAGAACCAATTGAATAAAATCAGTACTGTAGGATAACCTTTTTGTAGTCTTTACTATCCCTATTATTTTCCCTTCAGTACTTTCATCGAGTTTTTTCATGATTTCTAAACCATCTGCCCAAATCCCATATATATGTTCATTGGTATCAGCTTCTGTTTTTAATCTTATGGCTCTGGGTTCTATTTTATCTAAAACAGCAGATAACTCAGGCAACTCATCCAAAGGGTGGTAAAATCCCATAGCAGCTTGTGTGAGAAATAATTCTTCGTCCAGACATACCACATCCAAATCCCCTGCCGCCAACAATACTGCAAATTTCTGAGTGTTCGCAACAGAAATTTGATCTTGACTATCTAAACGAATAGGGTAATAATCCACCCTCACTTTTTGCTTGGTGTCAGGTTCTGCAATTTTATTGGTAACTTCCTCTTCCCAAACTTCAATTTTATCATAATCCTTCGGAATCCCCTGAACGGAAAGTATAAACAAAGGAATATTTTTATCTCTTTGAGCAATCGTCACGATTAAATTGATAGCAAGAAAAAGAAGACATACTCCCACGATCATATGCCATTTATAATAATATAAAACATGTTCCAGCTTTTTTTTAGGTGTCAAATCCTTAAACGTCTGCATATCTCTACCTCCATTTTAAGTAAATCCTCTATATTAATAGGCATTTTATCATAAAATAAATATATCACAAATAGTAAAATATATCTTTAAAAAATTTATATTTCACCAGTTTTTTTATATTGACTCTGTAAGCATTTTTATCTATAATGAATCCATCTTTTCAGTATGATATGGAGTTGAATAAGGTCTTTGAATTCGAGTTTTCATAAGTCTATTGCTTTGAAGCGATAGACTTCTTCTTTGCGATTTTTCCAGTTGAAGGGAGCCTTTCAGATGAATAAAATACCCAAATTATTCCACTATACAATGCCTCCGGAATGGAATGCTCATGCCTGTACGTTTTTAGAATGGCCGGAAAGGAAAGAAATCTGGCAAGAGCATCTTACAGAAACCTATAAAGCCTATGGGGATGTTGCTAAGGCAATAGCAAAATTCGAACCTGTGGTTATGATCGTTAATGAAGGTGCAAAGTTTCAGGCAGCCCATTACTGCGGCCCTGATGTTCAATTGTTAGAAATTCCCCACGACGATTCCTGGATGCGGGATAATGGTCCAACCTTTCTTGTGAATGAAAAAGGAGAATTATCTGGTGTTAATTGGAAGTTTAATGCCTGGGGAGAAAAATATTTTCCTTTTGAAAATGATAATAAAGTCGCTTCTAATCTTTTAAACACATTAAATATTCCTTGCTTCGACGCACCAATTGTTTTAGAAGGGGGCTCCATTCATGTAGATGGCGAAGGGACATTGCTTACAACGGAAGAATGTCTATTAAATCCTAATAGAAATCCCCATTTGTCAAAAGAAGATATAGAAGAGATTTTGATGAATTATTTAAATGTGGAAAAAATCATCTGGTTGAAAAAAGGACTATATGGAGATGAGACGGACGGTCATGTAGATAATATCGCTTGTTTTGCAAAACCGGGAATCATACTGATTCAAACCTGCTCAGACCCATCAGATCCTAATTATGAAATTTCAAAGGAAAACATAGAGATACTAAAACATTCGACAGATGCAAAAGGGCGCTCCTTTGAAATCATTGAAATCGAACAACCTCCTACAATGTATGAAGAAGGCAGAAGGCTATCCCTTAGTTATATTAATTTTTATTTTACCAACGGTGGACTTGTTATACCGGTGTTCGGAGGTATTTGTCAAAAAGCAGATGAAAATGCCTTAAATATATTGCAGAATGTATTCCCTAACAGAGAAATCGTCCCAGTAGATGGTCTTCCCATTGTCAGAGGTGGGGGGAATATTCACTGCATCACTCAGCAGATGCCTTTAGGTAGGCCTTCTATGAATATGAAAGAGGTGATTTGATGCGAAAAGTAAGCGTAGCTGCAACTCAAATGCAATGCAGCAAGAATATAGATGAGAATATCAAAAATGCTGAAAAGCTGGTAAGAGAAGCAGCCTCAAAAGGAGCGAATATCATTCTTCTACAAGAATTATTCGAAACCCTGTATTTTTGCCAGGAAGAAAAACCGGAATACTTTGCTCTCGCCTCTGAAGTATCTGCCAATAAGGCAATTTCCCATTTTTCATCCATTGCAAAGGAATTAAATGTAGTACTTCCTATCAGCTTTTTTGAAAGAAAAAATAATGCACACTATAACTCAGTGGCAGTAATTGACGCTGACGGGAAAATTCTTGGAATTTATAGAAAAACCCATATCCCCGATGGACCGGGATATGAAGAAAAATTCTATTTTACCCCGGGAGATACAGGTTTTAAAGTTTGGCATACAAAGTTCGGTACCATAGGAATCGGCATTTGTTGGGATCAATGGTTCCCTGAAGCAGCCCGTTCTATGGCACTGATGGGTGCTGAAATTTTATTTTATCCCACGGCCATTGGTTCGGAACCCAAAAATCCAGGGTATGATTCCAAAAACCACTGGCAGCTTACTATGCAAGGCCATTCTGCCGCTAATATGATGCCTGTGGTGGCATCTAACAGAATAGGAACGGAAATCTTTGAAGGCTCCAGCATTACCTTTTATGGTTCATCCTTTATTACTAACGGCTTTGGTGAAAAAATTGCCGAAGCAGACCGCTCCACAAAAACCATTCTGACTGCAGAATTTGATTTGGATGAATTAAGCAATCAGCGCATTACATGGGGGATATTCAGAGACAGAAGACCGGAAATGTATAAAACTCTTTTAACCAGCGACGGTGCCCGTTAATCAGGTTTGCCGACCCCGCTCGGCACGAGAGTTTCACAAGCGAAACTCTTCCTTGTTACATAGGAAATTCCTCCGAATTTCTGTGTAATTATTACGTATGCTTGTGAAACTCTTTCCTGAATGGCAGATAGGCTAATATAAATGCAACCAGAGCCACTCCTTCCAGAGAAAGGATATACCAGGGCCAGGGACCTAAATAATCCATAATCGAAAACGCACTGGGTTTTTGACGAAGAAAAAGATAGTTTCCCCCGGTAAAAATATTTACAAAGGCAACAAAAATCATATATAGATTCGTTATAATCAGTACTCTTCCAATCGAACTTTTCTGAGGTCTGTATCCATTTACAAAAGTCATAAATAAAACAGCTATAACAACCAGTCCATGGGTAATAAAAAAGTGATAGAACATAAAATGAGGAAAATTATATCCCAAATCGGGAGTAATGATTGCCGAGAACACACCGCACATAGCCCAAAAATACAGAACCTCATATACTCTCTTAGACTGTGTCAATAATAATACAATGCAAAGTATCACTGCCGCTTCACATAAATTAAGGGGAAGAGATACTGCTATAGACCATAAGCCGTTTACATGGTACCAAAGATATAATAGACTCTGCTGAATGAATAGAATCGTTCCCATTGCATATCTGATAAATCGATTGATTTTATTTTCCCTTAGCTGTTCTCTAAATCT
Organism: Candidatus Epulonipiscium sp.; assembly: GCA_012521175.1. GTDB lineage: Bacteria > Bacillota > Clostridia > Lachnospirales > Defluviitaleaceae > Defluviitalea. The sequence continues at coordinate 23,507 of JAAYMW010000036.1, read as the reverse complement.
ATAAATCAAAATAGAAACTAAGAATACAATAAGAATAACGCTCATATGAGGATATGAAAATGCCCTAAACGCGTTTCCTTGATTCTGTACTCCAAAAAACCCTTTCATATTGCTTCCTTCTTTTTCTGTTTTGATATAACTATATGCCAAAAAAACCTCTTTATACTTTAATAAAGAGGCTTTTTTCAGATTATGCATCTTTTAGCATTGGACTATAAAACTGATAATTATTTTTCCCTTTTTTCTTTGCAAGATACATGGCATCATCTGCTTTTTTAATTAAGGTTTCGATATCATGACCATGATTTGGATAAATACTAATACCAATACTTGGTGTTACACAGAGCGTATTCCCCCGAAGAACAAATTCATCCTTAAATGCATCAACAATTCTTTGTGCCAATTTATTGACTTCGTTATTTGTAATATTATTTAAGAGTATGATAAATTCGTCTCCTCCAACGCGACATACAAAATCCGTTTCCCTTAAAGAAGCTTTTAATCGTTTTGCTGTTTCTTTTAAGAGAAGATCTCCGATATCATGGCCTAAAGTATCATTAATTGTTTTAAATTTATCTAAATCAATAAATAAAATAGCCATCTGCTGTTTTTCACTCTTTGCCTCGGATAGAGTCTTTATAAAATAGTCATTAAATTGAATTCGATTGGGAAGCTCTGTCAATATGTCATGGTAAGCCATATATTTGATTTTTTCTTCCATGCATCTTCTTTCTGTTATATCAATAGCAACGCCATTGATTTGTATCACCTTTTTATTGCTGTCTAAAACCGGTATCACTCTAAGCTGCAGCCATTTTTCTTTCTTTGATCTGGTAGTAATTCGAATATCAAAGACCTTCGATTCTCCCTTATAAAAATCTTTATAATTTTTTGCTAGGGCTTTAAAATCTTTAGGATGAATTATTTCTTTCCATAATTTCGGATTCTCTTCAAAATCCTCCGGACTATATTCAGTGAGTTGAGTAATGCCATGAGAAAAAGACATTTTCTTTTTGTTTACGTCAAAACTCAAAGTAACCACATTGACACTATCCAGTATATTTTTTAAATGTCTGTCGTTTTCCCTTTCCTTTACCCATAAATCTCTCGTAAATTTTGTATAAAAGAGAAAATACACTGTCATAAATGCCCCAAAAAGTACAAGATAAATCATGTCAGTATGTTGAAAGTTGTTTATAAGCTCGGTACCATGCAATGCAAAAGAATAAACCGTAATCCCCGCTGAATAAACTCCCGACAGCATAATAATCCTATACTGTTGGTATAAAGAGCTAAGAATAAGCGTCAGCCAAACAAAAATAACATTTACAAAATTAGGGCTAAGTTCCAGCAAAGCTAAAAAGTACACAAACATAATGCTAATAATAAGGTACATGGTAAAAATAATATTCTTCTTTCTGTAGACGGCAAAGGTTGCGATAAGGCATAAAGCGAGACCGATAATGTGATGTGTCATGTACTCACCCAAATGGATTGTTACCACAATGGCTGCACTTAAATAAAACCCCCATAGTAGTTTGACTACCAACTTATTGCGAGTATGCGTAAGATCCTCCCAATAATTCATAACAATAACCTGCCTTCAACCAATAATAATCACATCATTCTAATATAACTATAATTGATTTTAAGGCAAAATGGAAGACTATTACTAAAATTTTATTTATTTTTATTTTTGATTGATTTTGCGACTTCCGGGTTTTATAACCGGAATTTTTCTTTCTTTACAAATAGGGCATTCTTCCGCTTCATAGGATACGACATTGACGGTTAATGCTGCCCGAAGCTTAGTGCCAAAATCAATCGTTCCATTGCTTCGATCGACCAATACAGCGACTCCTGCTACCTCTCCACCTTGTTCTTTTATAATGTCCATCACTTCAAACACCGATCCCCCGGTTGTAATCACATCTTCTGCCACCAAAACTTTCGCCCCTTTAGGAATCGTAAAGCCTCTTCTTAAAGTCATTTTGCCGTTTTCTCTTTCTGTAAATAAATTCTTAGCATTTAACTGTCTTGCCAATTCATAGGCTATAATGATGCCTCCCATAGCAGGTCCTACAACCATATCAATATTATCCTCTTTAAATTCCTCTGCCAGTCCCTTGGCCAGTTCCTCTGCATAATTGGGGTATTGCAAGATTTTGGCACACTGCATGTATTGGCTGCTGTGTCTTCCCGAGGTTAAAAGAAAATGTCCTTCTAAAAGTACTTCTGTTTCTTTAAAAATCTCCATTACTCTTTCATTATCTAACATTTCTATTCCTCCAGTTTTATTTTATTAATCCATGATCTATACTATTCCTCTTATTTCATCCAGGGACTTAATCCCGTTGTTTAACATGTATTCTTTTATTCCATCCAGTACATCCATAGTCGCTCTTGGGTTTCTGAAATTAGCAGTGCCAACGGCTACGGCTGTTGCACCGGCCAGGATAAACTCTATGGCATCCTCTCCTGTAGTGATGCCTCCCATGCCAATAATGGGAAGGGATACGGCTTTGGCAACCTGGTATACCATTCTAAGGGCAACGGGCTTTATGGCTGGACCGGAAAATCCCCCAACAACATTGGCAAGGATGGGTTTTCTTCTGTGAATGTCTATCGCCATCCCAAGGAGAGTATTAATGAGGGATAATCCGTCGGCGCCTCCCTCTGCCACAGCTTTAGCAATCTGGGTGATATCAGTTACATTGGGACTTAGCTTGACAATAACCGGATGTTTAGAATGGCGTTTTACTTCCCTTGTGACTTCCTTAGCCATCCTGGCGTCGATTCCAAAGGCTACGCCCCCTTCTTTGACATTGGGGCAGGAAATATTAAGCTCGATTAAATCGATATCTGCATGAGATAGTTTTTCAGCCACATCACAGTATTCCTCTATGGTCTTTCCTGCAATGTTTACAATGATTTTCGTATCGTATTGTCTAAGAAAAGGGATGTCATTCTTTATCAACTCTTCAACCCCTGGATTTTGCAGTCCTACACTATTTAACATCCCTCCATAAGTTTCTGCAATTCTGGGGGCAGGATTTCCTTTCCAGGGAATACTTGATACCCCTTTTACTGTAACGGCTCCTAACCTGTTTAAGTCAATAAACTCTGCAAATTCTCTTCCAGAGCCAAAGGTTCCGGAAGCAACGGTTACTGGATTTTTTAAAACCACTCCTCCGATGTTGACCTTAAGATCTAAATTTTCTTTATTCATCCCATATCACCTCATTGCTCCAAAATACAGGACCATCCTTGCATACCTTTTTATACTGCCAATCGTCTTCATCTTGCTTCTTCGTTTTGCATACACAGCCTACACAAACTCCAATGCCACAAGCCATTCTTTCCTCCAGAGAAACCTGCATGGGTATATTTTTTGAAGCTGCCCACTGGGCCACTGCTTTTAACATCGGCTTGGGGCCACAGGCATAGATAATATCCCCCACTGCATTTTCCTTTTTAAGAAGCTCTAAAACATTGCCTTTAAAATCTACACTACCGTCTTCCGTTGCGATATGCACCCTTGCCCCAAGCCTTTCAAATTCTTCAACAAGTATGGGATAACTCCTAAACCCAAGATAAACATCTATTTCTCCTTTTAAATGTTTTACCAATTCAAGAAGCGGCGGTGTTCCGACTCCTCCCCCTACAACAATATTTCTTTTTTTGCTTTTATCAATCATAAAACCATTCCCTAATGGCCCCAGGACTTCTATGGTTTCTCCTTCTTCTATACGGCTAAATTCCTCTGTTCCTTTCCCTGCTACTGCATAGATTAGGTTAATGCTCCCTTCTTCCTTGTTTATTTCACATATACTAATGGGTCGTGGGAGAAGCCTTGCTTCTCCCCTGCAGTATAGATTGACAAATTGTCCTGGCTTTGCGACACGCACGATCTCCTCTGACTGCAGCGCCATGCTGTACATCTTGGGGGCTATCATTTGATTTTCCAGTACAATGACATGCTTAATTTCTTTCATGGCTTCCTCCTAAATCATATATGCCTACCTCAGCTAAATTTAAGTTGACATCCATCACCTTTAACATTGCCTTCACTGTATCCAGGGATGTAAAGATATTTACGGAAGATTCTATGGCTGCTCTTCTGATTCTAAAACCATCTCTTTTGGAGTCGTTCCCTTTGGTCGGCGTATTAATTACGATATCAATCATACCGCTTCTGATACTATCTAATATATTAGGAACCCCTTCACTAATCTTTTTAACCTCGGTTACAGAAATGTTCACTTTTTCTAAGAGTTTTGCTGTTCCTTCTGTTGCGATAAAGCGGTAACCTTTTTCTTTAAAAGTCTTTGCAATCGATACAAACTCTTCTTGGTCGTAGGGTTTGATGGTTGCAAGGATGGTGCCGTTTTGCTTTGGAACATGAATTCCTGCCGCAATAAATCCTTTATACAGGGCTTCCTCTAAAGTTTTCCCCACTCCCAGCACTTCTCCTGTGGAACGCATTTCAGGTCCTAAGCTTACTTCCACCATAGGAAGTTTTTCTGTAGAAAAAACCGGTACTTTGACGGCAACAAGTTCTGCTTCCTTATAAAGATCTACCCCATATCCTAATTCCTTTAAACGTTCTCCAAGCATGACTCTTGTAGCAAGTTCTATAACCGGTACACCGGTCACCTTGCTGATATAAGGCACAGTACGGCTGGATCTGGGATTGACTTCGATAATGTATAATTCATTTTCAAACTCTATAAACTGTATATTCACCATTCCTATAACATCCAGGGCAAGAGCCACCCGCTTCGTGTAGTCAAGAATTCTTTCTTTCATCCTTGGAGAGATATTTTGACTTGGGTATATGGTAATACTGTCTCCCGAATGCACTCCCGCTCTTTCAAGATGCTCCATAATTCCAGGGATTAAGATATCTTCTCCGTCGCAAATAGCGTCCACTTCTATTTCCCGTCCGGTCAAATATCTATCAATCAACACCGGATTTTTAGAGTCTCTTTCAAAAGCATTGCCTAAATACTGTTTTAATTCTTCCTCATGATAGGTGATTTCCATTCCCTGTCCTCCTAAGACATAGGATGGACGAACCAGTACAGGATAACCCAGAGCTTTTGCTTCTTTTAAACCTTCTTCAAGAGTCCAGACTGCCTTCCCTTTAGGGCGTTTGATATCTAGCTTTTCTAAAAGGGCATCGAATTTTTCCCTGTCTTCTGCGGCATCGATTTGTTCAGGCTTAGTTCCGTAGATTGGAATATTCATTTCTCTAAAGAATTTTGCAAGTTTAATTGCAGTTTGTCCCCCGAATTGAAGGATTACTCCGTCCGGCTTTTCCTTTTCTACAATGTTTAGAACATCTTCTTCTGTAAGGGGTTCAAAGTATAATTTATCGGAGATATTAAAGTCCGTACTAACTGTTTCGGGGTTGTTATTGACTATAACGGTTTCGATCCCTGCCTTCTTTAAAGCTAAGACACTGTGTACCGAACAGTAGTCAAATTCTATCCCCTGACCGATTCTAATCGGCCCCGAGCCAATTACCATAACCTTTTTATTGTCCGATACTTCCACTTCATCGTATTCATCATAGGTGGAGTAGTAGTAGGGAGATTCCGCTTCGAATTCTCCGCCGCAGGTGTCGACCATTTTATAGACCGGTTTGATATTCCATTTCATTCTTAGGCTATATACGTCCTGGGGACTAATGTTTAAGAAATCTGCAATACCCTTATCTGAAAATCCCTTCTTCTTTAACATATAGAGGTATTCTTTGGTTAAATCTTCTACTTTCATCTGTTTTAAAATTTCTTCTTGTTCCACAATCCATCTGATTTTTTCCACAAAGAAAGGATCTATTCCTGTGATTTTACACACTTTTTCCACACGGTAGCTTCTTCGAAGCATCTCAGCTAAATCAAAGATTCTCTCATCATCGGGAACCTGCACCCTTTTCTTTAATTCTTCCAAAGTTCTTTGGGAAGAGGATTTTCTTTCTAAAGAATACTGTCCGATTTCAAGGGAACGAATGCCTTTTAAAAGGGCAGCTTCAAAATTATTGCCTATAGCCATCACTTCTCCCGTTGCCATCATTTTGGTTCCAAGTGAACGCTTTGCACCGTGAAATTTATCAAAAGGCCATTTAGGAATTTTCACCACCACATAATCCAAAGTAGGCTCAAAACAAGCGTAGGTTTTACCGGTTACTGCATTTTTGATTTCGTCCAAGCCATAGCCCAGGGCGATTTTAGCGGCTACTTTGGCAATGGGGTAGCCAGTTGCCTTAGAAGCGAGGGCTGATGAACGGCTTACCCTTGGATTGATTTCTATAACTACATATTCAAAACTATTGGGATTAAGGGCAAGTTGTACATTACAGCCTCCTTGAATGCCTATGGCATTGATAATATCTATGGATGCTGAGCGAAGCATTTGGTATTCTTGATCAGAAAGGGTCTGGCTTGGGGCAACCACGATACTGTCTCCGGTATGTACCCCAACCGGATCAATATTTTCCATATTGCATACGGTAATGCAGTTGCCGTATCGGTCTCTTATGACTTCATATTCTATCTCTTTCCAGCCTTTGATACTTTTTTCTAAAAGGACTTGCCCCACTCTACTTAAATGAAGTCCCTGAGAAAGGATTTCTCTTAACTCGTCTTCGCTTTCTGCAATGCCACCCCCAGTTCCTCCCAGAGTGTATGCGGGACGAACCACCACAGGATATCCGATTTTCCCGGCAAATCTTATCCCGTCTTCAAGATTGGTTACAATTTCACTTTCAACAATCGGCTGACCGATTCGCTCCATCAACTTCTTGAATCCCTCACGGTCTTCCCCTTCTTTGATGGCTTCAATCGGCGTACCTATCACCCGCACATTGTATTTTTCCAGTATTCCTTTGTCATAAAGCTCTACAGCTAGATTAAGTCCCGTCTGTCCCCCCATACCAGCCAAAAGTGAATCCGGTCTTTCCTTTTGTATGATTTTTTCTATGATTTCGGCTGTTAAAGGCTCGATATAGATTTTATCTGCTACTTCTTTATCTGTCATAATGGTGGCAGGGTTGCTGTTGATAAGTACCACCTCAACCCCTTCTTCTTTTAGCGCCTGACAGGCTTGGGTTCCTGAGTAGTCAAATTCTGCTGCCTGTCCTATGATGATGGGTCCTGAACCTATCACCAGTACTTTCTTTATGCTGTGATCTTTTGGCATGGGAATCCTCCTTCCATCAATTCCATAAACCTATCGAAGATATATGCTGTATCCTTAGGTCCCGGACAAGCTTCCGGATGAAACTGAACGCTGAATATCGGAAGTTTTCTATGCATCATACCCTCTATGGTTCCATCATTGAGATTGATATGGGTTTTTATCATATCCTCCGGCAGGTCTGTGACCACATAACCGTGATTTTGTGAGGTAATATATACTTTGTTTTCAAATAAATCTTTTACAGGATGGTTGCAGCCCCTATGTCCAAATTTCAATTTTTCTGTATTCCCTCCAAGGCTTAGAGCCAGAAGTTGATGACCAAGACAAATGCCAAAAACAGGCTTTTTACCTATGAGCGTTTTGATTGTATGAATGACTTCAGGTAAATCCTTGGGGTCCCCAGGACCATTGGAGAGAAAGATGCCGTCAGGATTGACTTTTAATATTTCTTCTGCAGGGGTATCTGCTGGGAAAATGGTGAGTTTGCATCCTCTTTTTTTAAAGGAGCGAATGATATTTTCTTTAATACCAAAGTCCATCACTGCAATATGCTTCCCACTTCCCTCAATTTCATAAATTTCTTTTGTTGTTACTTCTGCAACGGCATTTGTATTATGAAAAGCTTTAAGCTTCTGATTGATTTGGCTCTGAGTAAGTTCCCGTACCGTTATAATCCCTTTCATTGTACCGTGATTTCTGAGAATTTTAGTCAAAGCTCTTGTATCAATGCCTTCTAAACCTATGATTCTATTTTGTTTTAAATAGCCGTCCAATTCCATTTCGCATCGCCAGTTATTCGGATAATCTGCTTTTTCTCTTACTATAAATCCTCTTACCTTGGCACTCTTTGACTCCATATCATCCAGGTTAATGCCGTAATTTCCAATCAACGGATAGGTCATTGTTACAATCTGTCCATAGTAGGAAGGATCGGTTAATACTTCCTGATACCCTGTCATCCCCGTATTAAACACAACTTCTCCAACGCTCTCTTTGATATGTCCAAAGGCTTTTCCTTCAAAAACCATTCCATTTTCCAGTATCAGTTGTGCTTTCATCATAACACCCTTTCTAAATCTTTTCTCATATCAATAACTGCTTCTCTTGAAGCCTGGGCAAACTCCTTTTCAGTAAATTGATTTTTGTATTTCTCTAATTGATAGGCAGCAATAATACCCCTTGAGGAATTTACAATGGCGCCTAAACCGTTTTGATCAAAGCATCCTGCTAAATCTTTAGCCGTTGCCCCCTGAGCACCGTACCCCGGCACCAGAAAGAAGGTATGGGGCATTAATTGTCTAAGTCTAGTCCCTTGTTCCGGATAGGTAGCCCCAACCACAGCACCAATATGACTGTATCCCCGTTTTCCCATGACTTTTTCTCCCCATTTGGAAACGAGTGCTCCTACTCTTTCGTAAAGCTTTTCTCCTCTTATATCTAAATCTTGAATTTCTCCACTGTTGGGATTGGAAGTTTTAACGAGAATAAATAAGCCTTTATCGTACATCTTACAGTGGTTCATATAAGGTTCTATAGAATCATAGCCAAGATAAGGATTAAGGGTAATAGAGTCTTCATGATAAACTTCATGGATTTCATCTTCTACTTTAACCCTTCCGATATGGCCGTCCGCATAAGCTTCTGCAGTAGAGGCAATATCGCTTCTTTTAACATCTCCGATTACGATAAGCCCTTTTTCTTTCGCATATAAAATAGTATCGATATAAGCCTTAATTCCTTCAGGTCCGTATTGTTCATACATGGCAATTTGAGGTTTTACTGCTGGGATGAGGTCATAGACTGCATCAATGATAGCTTTATTAAATTCATAAAAGGCCCACGCCACAGCCTTTGGCGTTTTCCCATGAAGGTCATAAGCTTTTTCTTTGATAAACCCTGGTATGAAACCAAGTCTTGGATCTAAACCTACTACGGTCGGATTCTTTGTCTTTTCTATCTTTTCTATTAATCGATCAATCATTTTTATTCCCCCTTATACATGTTTCGTTGAATGTTTATACCAACTCTCCATTATTTAAAACAATCTTTCCCCCCACGATGGTATATTTAACTCTTCCTTTAACCCAATGGCCGTGAAAAGGACTGTTCTTGCTTTTAGAAGCAAAGGTGTTAACGTCAATTGCATACTCTTCATCAGGGTCAATGATGGTGATATCTGCAATTTTTCCAACTTGAAGCGAACCCTTATCTATTCCCAAAAGCTTTGCCGGATTGGTGCTCATTTTTTCTATAAGCTCCATGGGTGTTAATATGTTTTCTTCTACCAAATGGGTAATCCCTAGGGGCAGGGCAGTTTCCAATCCTACAATCCCAAAAGCCGCTCGGTCATACTCACAGTTTTTCTCATCCATATGGTGGGGTGCATGGTCAGTGGCTATGATTTCTATCGTGTTATCTTTCAATCCTTCTTTTAAGCTCTTTACATCTTCGGCACTTCTAAGAGGAGGATTCATTTTTGTATTGGCATCATAATCCTCTACTGCTTCATCGGTCAGCGAAAAGTGATGCGGACAAACCTCTGCACTAACAGCCTCTCCCCTTTGTTTTGCTTCCCGTACCAGTTGAACACTTCCTGCGGTACTGATATGGCAAATATGAAGTTTAACTCCCGTATTTCTTGCCAGGATAATATCCCTTGCCACAATCACTTCCTCTGAATCGGCTCCAATCCCTTTCATCCCCATTCTCTCTGCCATTTCTCCAGCATTCATAACACCGCCTCCTACCAGAGTCGGATCTTCACAGTGGGAAAATACCGGAAGATTAAACATGCTGACATATTTCATGGCTTTTTTAAGAAGCCCTGCATTCATCACACTCTTGCCATCTTCACTGATGGCGCAAATTCCAGCCTGAGCCATCTTCCCGATATTAGCAAGTTCTTCCCCCTTTTGACCTTTGGTAATGCTTCCTATGGGAAGAACATTTACAATGGCTTCTCGTTCCGCTTTCATCTTGATGTATTCTACAAGGATCTCGTTATCAATTACCGGATTAGTATTGGGCATACAGCATATAGTAGTATATCCGCCCTTTGCTGCGGCCCTGCTTCCTGTTTTTATCGTTTCTTTGTATTCATATCCCGGTTCCCTTAGGTGCACATGTACATCGATAAGTCCCGGAGTAACCCAATATCCTTTAGCATCTATGGTTTTGTCTGCCGATGTGGTGATTTTTTCTTCAACAGCTACAATCACTCTGTTTTCAACCAGTATATCTTTGATCCCATCGGTTTTGGATGAAGGATCGAGTATGCGTCCATTTTGAATGAGTATCTTCATTTCTTTTTCTCTCCTCTGCTAATAAGTGTAGTAACGCCATTCTGACAGCAACGCCGTTTTTCACCTGCTCATTAATGACGGATTGATGTCCATCAATAATTTCTGTACTTAATTCAATGCCGCGATTGACTGGCCCCGGATGCATTAGAAGGGCATCCGCTTTTGCATATTTTAGCATCTCTTCGTCTATTCCAAACAAGCCTCTGTATTCCCTAAGATCGGGGAAAAGTCCTCCCTTTTGTCTTTCCAGTTGGATTCTGAGTCCCATAACGATATCTGCATCCCTTAAGGCTTCCTTAATATCCGTTGTAACCTTTGCCCCTAAGTACTCCATGTTTTTAGAAATCAACGTGGAAGGTCCTCCTACCACCACATGGGCACCTAATTTTGTAAGTCCAAATACATTGCTTCTTGCAACTCGGCTATGGATGATATCGCCTATGATGGCTACTTTTAAATCTTTAAAATTTTTCTTTTTTTCAAAGATGGTGTATAAATCTAAGAGGGCTTGTGTAGGATGCTCATTCACACCATCCCCTGCGTTAATCACAGAGGCCCTAACATTTCTTGCGAGGACATTGGCTGCTCCCGACATACTGTGCCTTATAACCATAATGTCAATGCCCATTTGATCTAAGGTTATTCCTGTATCTACCAAACTTTCTCCTTTATTCACACTGCTCGTAGCTACCCCTAGATCAGCAACCTCTGCTCCTAAGTACTCTCCGGCCAGAGCAAAAGACATCCTGGTCCTCGTACTGTTCTCATAAAACAGAGTTACTACACTGAAATTCTGAAGACTTTTTTCCCTTGCTTTTTTGTTCCCAATCTTTTCTTTCATATCTTTGGCTGTTTCTAAAATGTGTAGAATTTCTTCACAGTTTAAATCTCTTATCCCTAAAATATCCTTACGTCTTAGCATCACTGTTCCCTCCTTTTTTCAGCGCACAGAAAAAGGCAATAAAGAGATTGTATACAATCTCTCTATTGCCTTTTTATACCTTTCTAAAAAAGAAAATATAAAGCCAGGCAGAAAATTAAAATCTACCATGCCTTTTTCCTTGTATTCAGTTGTAATTTTTCCATAATAAAAGAACGCACTGATGCCTCGCATCTAAATCTCTTCCTTTCCGGCCTCACGGGACCAATTTAAAGGTCGAAATGCGCTATCCATTTCAACATTATTTTTTCGATAATGTTATCATAGGTCCTTTACTTTGTCAAGAAGAAATAGATTTATTCCTTAGATTCTTTTTTAGGAATAAGCTCTAATTTTTCCATTACTTCTACAAATTTATCAATATCGATAGGCTTTGAAGCATAAGCCTCGCAACCATACTGGAATGCTGTTTGTACCAATTCCGCCTCAGCCAAAGCTGTAATCATTATGATTTTCACTCTTTTTTCCGGCAAGATGAAATTTTGAGCCTCCATATCTCTAATGGCTTTTAAAACTTTTACTCCGTCAATCTTTGGCATCATAATATCCAAACAAATTAAATCATAGGGTTTTTTCTCCCTCATAGCAAGCATATAGGCATCTATGGCTTCCAAACCATCCACTACAATATCGCATTCCCCATATTTTGAAAGGAATTTTTTTAAAAATTGTCTGCTTGCCAAATCATCTTCTGCAATTAATATTTTTAACATATTCCCCCTCCTAAAGATCAGCAGATTTTTTATATGTCTCAAGACCAAATCTTAATTCTATAGCGTTCTCTACCGCAGCTTTAAGATTTCCTCTTCTTACTGCCAACTCTATTTTAAACGCATGGTTTTTTAATTCCTCAAGATCATTTTGATTAAAAAATTCCTTTAGACGATGGGCAGTTATTTCAATTTTATCTAAATCATTTTCTTCTAAACTTCTAAAAAGTAACTTAATCATTTCATCTGCTTCATGAATGGCAGAGCTTAACACTTCAGGAGTTTTTAATTCTGATGGATGGACAAATATTAATTCTCCTTTTTCATTCAATCTGGGAACTTCATTAAAATTAAATGGTTGACGATTTGTCTCCAGAACACACTCAATAATATTAAATAATTCTTCCATCTTAACAGGTTTTGCAATATAGTCATCCATCCCTAAATTCATAAATCGTTCTTTGTCTCCCTGTAGTGCAAAAGCAGTAAGTGCAATAATTGGAGTATAATGATTAGCCCCATCTCTTTCTCTAATGTGTTTTACCGCCTCAATCCCGTCCATTACAGGCATTTGGATGTCCATAAGTATCACATCGTATTGCTTCTTTTGGTGAGCAGCTACTGCTTCTTGTCCATTATCTACAACATCTACAAAATGACCTTTTTTCTCCAACATACGAGAAATCACAATTTGATTAATGTAATCGTCTTCTGCTAAAAGAATGTTTAAAACTTTTTTTGATTTATAAATCACTGGCTGCTCCACAGGTTTTTCTTCTAATTGACTTCCTATCTTAAAAGAAAGGGTAAAGTAAAAGGTACTGCCCTCACCTTCTTCACTTTCAACCCAAATTTTCCCGCCCATCAGTTCAACCAGTTGTTTGCTGATAGCGAGGCCTAAACCTGTTCCTTTATATTTTTTGGTATATGATCCATCTATTTGACTAAAACTCTTAAAAAGTTTATCCATTGCATTCCGTGGAATCCCTATGCCTGTATCAGAAACCAAAAACTTAAGCTCTATAAAATCACCGGAAGTAGCAATATTTTCTACAGTAACAACAATTTCACCTTTTTCAGTAAATTTTACTGCATTGCTGATTAAATTGTTGAGTACCTGCTGAACTCTGTCAGGGTCCCCAACTAAATAATGAGGCACATCAGGAGAAATAGAATATACCAGTTTTAACCCTTTTTCATCTGCACTGACCAAATGGCTTTTTATGGTTTTATCCATGAGATTCTGAAGATTAAAAAGAATATGACGAATTTTAAGTTTTCCAGCTTCCATTTTGGAAAAATCCAAAATATCATTGATGATGTTCAAAAGAGATTTGCCACATATCTTTGCAGTATTGAGGTTTTCTCTCTGTTCCTCATTAAGGTCAGTAAGCAATGTTAAATCGATCATTCCTACAATCCCATTAACAGGGGTGCGAATTTCATGACTCATATTCGCAAGAAATTCACTTTTGGCTCTATTGGCCGCTTCTGCCTCCTCTTTTGCCCTTTTAAGCGTTTCAGAATGTATTTTATCGTGTGTAATGTCTTCTATAGAAATCATCACATGATTTTCCATTGCAATGGTAATAGGAAGAAAGTTGATTCGATACCAGGATTCGATTTCTTTTTCATTCTTACAATTTATTCGAGGAACAATGATTTCATTATAGGACGTACCTGATTCAAAGACTTTATTGATCGTTTTCCTGATAAGGCAGGATGAACACTCTCCGTCCAATCCACATTCTTCACGGCGAATTCCTAAACAGCATACCCCATCTCCCAACTTCTGTCCTAAAAGATTTGAAGTTTGCAATTCCATCATATTTAAAAAAGCTCTGTTCACCTGTTTAATCACAGTGTTTCTATCAATTAAAATGACCCCCATAGGAATAAATTCAAATAAAGTCTGAAGATTGTCTTTTTCTAATCTAAGCTTTTCTTCCATCTGTTTAATGCGGTGAATTTCCCTAAATACGATAACCACTCCCAGAATATTCCCATGGGAAGATTGCATAGGAGAGCAACTGGCTGAAATGAATTTTTTACTTCCATCTTTGGTGATCAGAGCAGAGTTATTCTGAAGGCCGACGGTATGTCTTGTTTTAAGTGCCTGTTCGATAGGGTTCTCTAATATTTTATTGGTATACATATTAACAATTTTAAATACATCTCTAATATTCGTTTTATAGGCTTCATCGGCATTCCATCCGGTGATTGTGCTCGTAACCGAATTGATATAAAGGATTTTCCCTTCAGGATTGGCTATAATTAATCCATCGCCGATACCCGCCAAGGCTGCTGTTAGTAATTCGGAATCTCCATTCAATATTGGATTTGAATTCATGCTCATATTTTGACACCTGCCATACCCTTTATTTAACATATGGAGAGAATCTAACGCTTCCCTCCATATACATTCGTAAGTACTATATTAAATGACCAATTAATATTTGCCAAATTCCCCATCATTCAGTACGATCTTACTGACAGCACCAAAGTTACCTTCTCCTTCTTCATATTGATCTGATTCAAAGGAGGATTTTTTTATGTTGTTCTTTTTACCTTTGGTGTTTTTACCATTCTGACTATCTATGGTATGCTCTCTATAAGTGTATCCTGATGGGCAAGAACGCTTTAACTTAAATTTTGTTACTTGGTCTCTTAACATATCTGCCTGATTTGCCAATTCTTCACTGGCAGCAGCACTTTCTTCAGAGGTCGAGGAGTTCGTCTGAACTACTTGAGAAATTTGCATAATGCCTTGGTTGATTTGAGAAATGCCACTGGCTTGTTCACTGGAGGCAGTCGCAATTTCTCCTACAAGATTGGCTACCTTGGAAATGCTCTGAACAATATTATTTAATGCCTCAGCAGTCTCATTGGCAATTTTTGTTCCTGCTTCAGCCTTTTTAATAGAACCTTCAATCATGGCTGTGGTCTCTTTGGCCGCATTGGCTGATCTAGCTGCCAAGTTTCTAACTTCCTCTGCAACCACTGCAAAACCTTTACCGTGCTGTCCAGCCCTTGCAGCCTCTACTGCAGCGTTAAGCGCCAGAATATTGGTTTGAAAGGCTATGTCATCAATAACCTTAATAATTTTTGATATACTATTAGAAGAATGATTGATTTCTTCCATCGCCCTCAGCATTTCATTCATTTGATCTTTTCCTTGGGCAGCATTTGCCTTTGCATCATCTGCCAAGTCATTGGCTTGTTTTGCATTGTCTGCATTCAATCTTACTTGTGAAGAAATCTCTTCAAGGGATGCAGTCAATTCTTCAATGGAACTGGCTTGTTCTGTAGCTCCCTGAGAGAGCAATATACTGGAATCCGACAATTGCTTTGAACCGGCAGCAACTTGTTCCGCAGCAAAAGTAATTCTCGTCATAATATCGTTTAGATTATCAGACATCTTCCTAAAGGATGCCGCCAGTTTTCCAATTTCATCCTTGGAATAAATATCGAGTTCTACATTTAAATCACCAACGGCAATTTTTTCGGCAATATTGGACAACTGTTTGATTGGTCTGCTAATAATATGCGCAATACTTAATCCAAGAATAATAGACACCATAACGCCCCCAAGAACAACCAAGCTCATGAAGACAGAAGCACTATTTGCAGTACGAGTATTCTCAATAGCTCTTGCATGGGCATTTTCGATTTTAAGTTGAACCAAAGTGTCTAAATCATCTTGTATAGCATCAATAACGGGTCTCAGTTCATCTTTAAGAAATGTGGAAGCCTCTTCGTCTCTATTGTCTCTACACAACACTACATGCTTATCTAAAGCAGTATTGAATGTAGCCAAATTGGTCATTAAGTTGTTATATATCTCTCTGGTTCTATCGTCAATAATTGTTTTTTCAAAGCTGACAATCAGTGTATCGATTTCTGAGCGAAACATTAAGGCCCTCTCATAATATGAGTTAATTTCATCTACATCCGTTGCTAAAATCATATTTCCAGCATTAACACGCATTCTATGAAATGAGGTTGCTATTTGGCCAACTTCCGATAGAGGGACTGTCATATTTTCATACAATATTTGATCATTATGATCTATTTCCTTGATATTGACTATGCCAACGACTCCTACGATTCCAGCGATTATTGCAACAATGATAAAACTAATGGTAAGTTTTGCAGATATTTTCATGTTATTAAACCATTTCATAATTAGCCCCCCCTAAACTCTAGATGTCTGACAGGTGTTCCGCTTCTTCTTCATTTAATAATTTATCACAATCTAATAAAAGTTTTACTTCGCTTCCAACCTTACCGATTCCTTTTATATATTTATTTCCTCCCTTACTCATATCAGGAGGGGCAACAATTTCATTTTCACTAATAGAAAGAACCTCCGATACGCTGTCTACTATTAAGCCAATCGCCACTTCTCTTATGTCTACAACAATGACACAGGTTCTGTCATTGTATTCTTTAAATGGTTTCTTAAATCGTAATCTTACATCCATTACAGGAATAATCTTTCCACGTAAGTTAATAATCCCCCTTATATACTCCGGCAGCTCTGGGTTTCCCTAATGCTTCCCTTTCATCTCCACGTTCAATGCCATGATCAATGGCATTTCGAATTAAATGCATAAGGGGATCTGAAATGTGTTCGATAATATTTTTATCCACTTCCGTTTCTTCACCAATTAGTTTAAGATTGACTTCTTTATTGAGTTTCTTAGTCATATCTCTAACAATCCTGTACATCTTATGGAAGGTCATAGAAAGAGGCACCATCCGAATGGACATGACCATATCTTGAATTTCGCTCGTAATCTTATGTAACTGCCTTGCAGCCTTGTGAAAATTATTAAGCTCCAATCCTGCTAAATCGGGATTTTGTACAACCATTGCTTCTGCGATAACCATTTCCCCGACTAAGTCCATAAGCTTGTCCAGTTTTTCTACATTCACGCTAATCATCGTCTGATTAACAGAAAGGGAGGAATATTCCTGAGGCTGAACTCTGGGGATTTTGATAGGACTTTCTTCTATATTTCTTTTGGAAGGCTTAACAAACTGATTGAGTTCTTCTTCATTTTCCAGCTGAATAAGTTCTAAATCCTTAAGAAACATAGTCTGCATCAGTAATTGATACATTTCATCATAAGATTTATCTATTTTTACATAGATTTGGAATCCCTGCTTTTTAATAAGTTCTGCAGTACCATCATTTTCCATGACATCCTCTGGAATAAAATAAATCTCCGGCGTCAATTCTTTTAAACTATGTATAACAGTGTATGCCCTAAGATGTTCCATCCCACAATCGTCATCAAAAAATATAGTTGCTTTAAAATAATTATTTCTTAAAAAATTACCAGACTTGTCAGGCGGTATATAATACTGCTGCTTATCATTAGACACCGGTGTTTTAATCTCCATATCTGAAGGATTCTGTTGCTTTATGAGAGAAAGGAATTCTTTGATGCTATGGATGAGATTAGAACAATCCCCATCAACTTTTTGACCATCCTTTATTTTTTGAAGCTCTATTTTTATAAAATCTATACCATCCAACACAAGATCTGAAACAACAGAGTAATCTACATCCTTGGGTTTCTGTTCACGAATGTAATAAAATAAATCTTCCATAGAGTGCGCAAGAGTGGATATATTATTAAAAAGCATCATAGCTGAAGAACCTTTTATGGTGTGCATGATACGAAATATCTCATTGATAGACTCTTGACTATAAAAACTGTTTTTTTCGCATAAAATGATGATGTTTTCTAACTGTTCAATATTCTGTGTGGTTTCAAAAATATACATATCAAGCATTGGCTCGTTAAAATATGGCTCAGACATAGGTACCACCTCCAGGTCTTATAAAAATTAATCTTTTTTATAACTAAAGGCATCTAACCATAAATGAATTGTATGCATTGTTTCCTTTCTTAAAGAAAAGTTAAAATTTTTTATTCTCCACTTAAGGCAAAGTCCTATAAATATAGAATGTACCATATCGGCTAATATTTCCGTACTTATGTCTTGTTTGATGACATTCGCTTCTTGAGCTATCCTAATAAGTTCCTGTATATGCGCTAAACGATTTAGGAAAATATCTTTCGCCCTAGTCTCTAATTCTGAAATTCCTCTAAAAAGTTCGTAGGCTTGTATAAGTGCAGTAATTTGAGGATAGTTCTCATAATAACTCACATAGGAATCCATATAAAATAAAATGGCTTCTCTAGAAGTACTTTTCTTTGCTTTTTCTAAAGAAGTGCGAAATATATCCTGATCATATAGAGAAAAATGCTCTAAAACAGCCAGAAATATATGGTTTTTCTTCGAGAAATATTTAAAAATAGTACTTTCAGAAAGCCCCAATCTTCTTGCAATTTCCTTCGTTGAGACGGAATGTATGCCAAACTCATGAATTAGGTCAATTGCAGTTAATACGATATTTGCTTTTTTATGAACAGAACTCAGTTCCATTTTTTACCTCTCCAATAAGTCATCACTTACTGTATTGGCAAAATTATACACTAAGCATTGTGTTTTTGTCAATATTTATAGAATTTTTTGTATAAATGTCGATTAGGGAACTCTTTTATCCTATAAGAGAAGCAATGGTTATCCCTAAAATAATACCCAGCATCGTTCCAACGGTAGAAAGTCTGCCTCCCCACATTTCTTTTGATTCAGGAAGGATTTCTCCACAAGTTACATAAAGTATAATGCCTCCTGCCAACCCCAAGGAAAGTGCAACAAATAGTACGGAAATTCCACTGATAAAATATCCTAAAAAGCTTCCCAATCCCATAGGCAGAGCAAAAATAAAAGAATAATATATGATTACTTTCTTTTTGATTCCTGCTTCCTTTAAAGGAATGGCAATAGCAATACCTTCCGGTATGCAGTGAAGGGCTACAATAACAGCAAGTCTAAGACCTGAAGCCATTGAACTGCCTGCCAGTGCACCTATGGCAATACCTTCCGGTATATTATGAATCGAGAGACCAAATGCCATAAGCAATCCTGTTTTTAGATACTGTGAACCTTTTAAATACTTAGTTTTTTTCATATAATGATTAATCGTGTGATCCAATTTTACTGTTATAAGAACACCTAAAGTTACCCCAATTATTCCAATATATAATCCGCCCCGTGAAAAAGCCTCCGGCAGGAGATCAAAGCAAACGGTAGCAATCATAAGTCCAGCTGTAAATCCCATAATGGTTCCCTGAAATCTCTTTCCTTTTTTAGAAGTTAGAAAAGATAATATTATTCCAGTTAGAATACCGATAAATCCGGTCATATACCCTAATCCAAAACTAGGCAGCGCCCAAAGCATAAAATCACCCCATAAGATACGATTTTATTAATTATCTTATGGGGTGATTGATTTAAATAGAATATAAGTTTCAATGTTCTGTGATTCCCTTCATAGAATAAATCGGGACAGAAAACATGATGCCTTTACCAGGATTTTTTATATCCAGATTTAATACATCTTCAATTTCATCCATCGCTTTTAATACCGTCTCCTCATCTTTAACAACGGAAAACAAGGTCTTCCCATAGCTTTTTTGAGTATCTAAATCTTTCATGGAACTTGCAATCATAGGAATATAGATATCATCCATACTGTATAAACTTGCAGAACCTATAGAGTCTATAATGGTAGCTCCTGTAATGTTTATTTTTTTAAGACACTTTAATACAGTTTTTAAGTTTTTGGCATTACTTAATACCACAAAAAGGACATATCCTTTCGGCTTCATTAAATCGCCCCTTTACCTATTGACGTGTAGATTTTAATAATATTCGCTTTCGAACTCTTTTTTTAGAACCTTTTTGTTTTCCCTGCTTTCAATATGTCTGTGGAGCTCTCCTCCCCGAAAATGTGTTACAGGCAGTACAAACATAATGCCTTTATTAGGCTTTTTCATATCTCCTCCAAGAATTTTTTCAACATATTCCATAACCAGTTCAACCTGTTCTTCTCTCTCTATGACTGAAAAAATTGTTTTGTTGCTTTGGGTGCCTCCCTCCAGAGACTTCATAAATCCTCCGATTAAAGGGATATCGTATTTTGACTTTTCTTCAATGGATCTGGATCCCATGCTGTCTATAACTGTTGCGCCTCTGATGCCTAATTGTCGTATTTTAAACAATATATCAGAAAGATATTCCACTTCATTTAATACAATAAATAGTGCATACATATTGTATCTTCTCCTTTATGAATAATAAGTATTTGATTTCTTAAAAAATTAGACAGCTTCTTCGGCCTTCTTATTGCTGAAGGAAAATTTTAAAAGAGGGGGAGTCACTATAGTTGAGATAACAACCAACAGCACAATACTTGTAAAGGTTGCATCAGAAATCACTTTGCTTGCAACTCCCTGACTGGCAATAATCAAAGCTACTTCCGCTCTGGCAATCATTCCAACGCCTATTTGAAATGCCTGCCTTAAATTAAACTTAGATATTAAAGCGCCCAAGCCACAGCCAATAATTTTACCGAATACGGCAATCAATACAATCACAATAGCATATTTCCAATATTTAAAGATTTCCGATGTAATAGCTACTTTTAACCCAATACTTACAAAAAAGATCGGTGTAAACAAAGAATATGCCAGTACTTGAATTCTGTCCGTTATCTTTCGCTGATAAGGAGTGGTAGAAAAAATAACCCCTACAAGGTATGCTCCCGTAATAGCAGCAATTTTAAAAACTTCCGCCATAAACGCAAAGAGAAAACATGATATGATAGCAAAAATAATAATCTTTTCACTCCACGCCGAGCCCATAGCAAAAGAAGTAATTAATTTGGATATGATGATTCCGACTATAAAAGTGATTACAAAGAAAGACACTATTCTAATAATGAGTCCAATGATGCTGCTATTCCCTGATGGATTAACCATTCCTGTAATAACTGCCAGCAAAATAATACCCAGTACGTCGTCTATAATTGCTGCACTTAATATGGAAAGTCCTTCTTTACTGCTTAATTTTTTCATATCCCTTAAAACAGATACTGAGATACTAACAGAAGTAGCAGTTAAAATAGTTCCTATATAAAGGGCAAAAAGGAATTGCTGATGTCCGGTACCTTCAGGAAGATATTGTTTAAAGAGAAGATAAGGAATGACTGTTCCAAAAAACAAGGGAAAAATTACGCCCCCCGCTGCAATAACAGAAGCACCTTTACCTGATGATTTTAATTCGTTGACATCAGTTTCCAGTCCTGCTAAAAACATCAGAAATATAACCCCTATTTCAGACATCGTGTGAATCATTTCATTTTGTCCGTTCAGCCACCCTAATACGGTTGGCCCTAAAATAATTCCTAAAAGAATTTGTCCTAATACCTTAGGCATCTTTATAAGACCAGAAAGCCATCCTCCTATGGAAGCAGCACTTAGAAGAAGCACTAAATCTAAAAGGAATTTTTTCTCTTCTAAGCCCTGTAAAATAGATTCGATAACCTCCATGACAGTTCCTCCTTTAATGATAATAATTTCATGATTACCTTTATGTTATAGATTTTAACCCTTAAAATTAAATTGTTTGTATATAGGGTTTCTCTATAATATCAGTAGAATTATAGTACAAAAATTAATTGAATTCAAATGATGCATACAGTATTCTTAAAAAAAGAACATAAAAACGCCCAGGCGTCTAACCCAGGCGTCTTTACTACATTTCATTTTTAAGCTTTTCTGTTTGATCTACTGTAATAAGATTCTCAATCACTTCATCTAAGTCTCCATCCAGAATATCGCCTAATCTGTGAAGTGTCAATCCTATTCTGTGATCTGTTACTCTTCCCTGAGGGAAATTATAAGTACGGATTCTTTCATTTCTGTTTCCTGTTCCAACTTGACTTTTTCTTGCAGCTGCCAATTCTTTTTGCTGTTTTTCCAGCTCTATTTCATATAGTTTTGCCCTAAGAACTTTTAGCGCTTTTTCTTTATTTTTAAGCTGGGATTTTTCATCTTGACAGCTCACAACGATTCCAGTAGGCATATGGGTAATTCTTACGGCAGAATCTGTTGTGTTAACGCTTTGTCCACCGTTTCCTGAAGAGCGGAACACATCTACCCGAATGTCATTCATATTGAGTTCCACGTCTACTTCTTCAGCTTCAGGAAGTACGGCAACAGTAACAGTAGAGGTATGAATTCTTCCTCCGGACTCTGTCACTGGAATTCTTTGAACACGGTGAACACCACTTTCGTATTTGAGCTTTGAATAAGCACCCTGTCCCTGAATCATAAATACAATTTCTTTAAAACCGCCAACACCGATTGCATTGCTGTCCATAATTTCTACTTTCCAGCGTTTTCTTTCGGCATATCTTGAATACATTCTGAAAAGATCCCCTGCAAAGAGAGCTGCTTCGTCTCCCCCTGCTCCTCCGCGGATTTCAACGATAACATTCTTCTCATCATTAGGGTCTTTAGGAAGAAGCAGTATCTTTAACTCTTCTTCAATACCAACGATTTTAGCCTTGTTTTCTGCCAATTCTTCTTTCACCAATTGGCGGAAATCTTCTTCTAAATTATCTTCCAAAAGCATATTGGCTTCTTCAATCGCTTCTTTAGTTGCTTTATATTCCTTATATTTTTCAACCAAAGGACGTAAATCGCTGTATTCTTTCATCATCTTTTGCCATTCACTTTGATTGCTGATGACTTCTGGATCGCTTATTTTTTCTGAAAGAAGTTCGTATTTTTTTAGAATTTCTTCTAATCTGTCAAACATTTTCTCACCTCTGTTCTTTTATTCCAAAAACTACTCTGTTGAGTCCTGCCAAATCCTTTTTTATTTCAATCTCTGTAAAATTTTGAGATTTTAAGAGATGAACGACATCATCCCCCTGATTATATCCTATTTCAAAAAGCAAAATGCCTCCAGATTTAAGGTATTCCTTCCCATCTTTAACGATTAGGCGATAAAAATCCAACCCATCCTTTCCTCCGTCTAAGGCAATTGTTGGTTCGTAAGCATTTACTTCTTTCATAAGCTCTTTGATTTCCTCAGTCGGAATATATGGGGGATTGGATACAATCATATCCACTGTTCCTTTTAAGTTCTTAGGAACTTCTCCAAATAAATTACTCTTTATAAAATGAACCCTGTCATTGACTTTATTGAGTTTCGCATTATATCTCGCAACCTTAAGGGCATCCTCTGAAATATCTATGCCAATGACTTGGCTTAACGGAGCATAATAGGCAATACTAATGCCAATACACCCGGAGCCCGTACAAACATCTAAAACTTGAAATTCTTTGTCTTTATCTATAAACTCCAATGCCGTCTCAACCAATATTTCCGTATCCTGCCTCGGAATTAAAACACTGCTAT